>NZ_JBQKLJ010000012.1:0-72687 GCF_052116285.1 Collinsella sp. Sow4_E3 | reverse complement strand
TCGACTAAACGCGCAGCGTGCGCGGGCCCTCCCGACGGGAAACGAAAAAGCCCGGTTTAAAACCGGGCTCGAACAAACACGCCTATTGACAATGGCTTTCTCATATTAAAAGAACTCGGATTTCATGATGGGCTTAATCATGGCGGGCTCCTTAAGGTGGACACGTTTGGTTCAGGCCATGATACCGCGACATGTCGCATTAATGTGTGCACATAGATTCTGCAGCTAGATTGGATGGCGACACCATAAACTAATGGACGTTTTGCCGAGAGGCATGAATGTTTAAAGCGCAAAGAGTGCGCGACGGGCCCCGCGAATGGGGCGATGATGCCCGAGAGGGCCAAGAAGGAGTCTCATGTCCGAGAACGAAGAGATCATGAACGAGACCGAGAACGAGACCATGGCTGCCGAGGTCGAGGCAGTCGAGACCGTGGAGACCGAAGCTACCGAGGTTGAGGCTGCTGACGAGGTTTCCGCCGAGGAGGAGGCCGAGGTTGTCGAGGCCGCCATTGATTACGATGACGAAGAGCTGATGGACAAGATGCAGAAGGCCGCCCGCCTGCTGCGTAGCCGTCGCTTTGCTATTTCCAAGGAGGAGGAGGCTAAGGCCGAGCGTATGGCGAACATCGAGCGCGCCATCAAGCTCCTTGACCTCAAGCCCAAGATGGAGCAGAAGGAAATGTCCGATCTGCTGGGCATGCGCCTTCGTGAGCTCGATGGCCTGATGGCCGAGGCCGAGGCTGCCGATCTGGTCGGCCGCATCGACAACGCCGAGGGCGATATGCGCAAGATCGTCGTCTTCGCTGCCGAGGATGCCGCTGAGGGCCTGGTCGAGCTTGCCAACAAGAAGGAGAAGCTCCTGCCCGAGCTTTCTTACGAGGAGGCCACCGAGCTGATGGCCGCGCTCGATAAGGTTATCGCTCCGCTCGTCGCCATGGGTCTGGACGAGGATCGCGGTCCTCGCGGCGGCCGTGACGACCGTGGTGGCCGTGGCGGCGACCGTGGCGGTCGCGGCGGCTTTGGCGACCGCGGTGGCCGTGGCGGCGACCGTGGTGGTCGCGGTGGCCGTGGCGGCTTTGGTGACCGTGGCGGCGATCGTGGCGGTCGCGGCGGCTTTGGCGGCAACCGTGGTGGCTATGGCGACCGCGGTGGCAACCGTGGCGGCTTCGGCGGCAACCGTGGCGGCGACCGCGGCGGTCGAGGCGGCGACCGTGGCGGCCGCAACGGCGGTGGCTTCCGCGGCAACCGTTTTTAGTTACGGCATTTTACCAAACGCCGTAACGGGCCGACGCTGCAAGCCCGCCAGAGCGGCAATCTGCCTTTCAACTTCGGCGGCATGACCAAAAGGTCAATGCCGCCTCGTTTCAAGGCGCCCTGCTCGCGTGTACGGGTTTTCGCTCATATGACCCAATCCGCTGTCAAGAGCCACAATGGCCCCGCCGACCGCTTGCAATCGGTCGGCGGGGCCTGCCGTTGAACCCGTCCCGGTCCGCCCCCGGCATGTCATCGACGCCTTCGGCTCAGTCTCATATCCGCGGATACCGTTCTGTCGGCCCGCACTCCATTCCTTCGGCGGGGTTCCCCAAGTCTGTCGAGGCGCATGCGGAGGGCTCCGCGCGCACAGCGAAATAGGGGGTATCCCCGAAGGCCGCCCGGCTCGCCGGGACGGGGGCTATGCCTATTCCGCGCCCTCCCGGCACATCATGCCGAGGGCCCAGAGCCACCTCACGAGCTCGGCCGCGGTGGCCGCGTTGGCCTTCGCCGCGGGCATGCCGCGGGCGAGCATCTCCTCGCGCCGCCGCAGGAGCCGCTCGGACCCCTTCCTCCCGTGCATCCTTATCTCGAGGGGCACGCCCGTGTCCCTCGGCATGAGCTTCGGCTGGTGCCGTGCCGCGGCGTAGCACCATGAACCCTCAACGGCCAGCTTCCTCACGAGCGCGTTGCCCGCACCGCTGATGCCTCCGAGCCGCACGGAGTCGCCACTCGACCTCTGACTCGGCGCGAGGCCGAAATAGGCCGTGACCTGCCTTCCGGAACGGAACCTCGTGAAGTCGCCGACCTCGGCCGAGAAGGCCGCGGCCAGCGCGAAGGCGCAGCCCTTGATCGACTGGAGGGCGGCCACCTCCGCGGCGATCGGGCTGGCATCCACGGCGGCCCTGTACTCGGAGAGCAGGTCCGCCCGGGCCTCCGCCGCGGCCTCGACCTCGTTCCTCAGGGCGGCGAGCGTCCGAACCCCGCCATCGTCCTCCGGCCTGACCTTGTCGAGCCACCTCAGGAAGTCGTAGGTCCAGTACTTCCTCGGGTTGCCGGCGGGCGTGGTGCCGCCGTAGACGAACCCCCGCTTTGCGAGGAAGGCGAGCAGCCGCTGCTTGGCGGTCGCCAGGCGCGCGGTCGCCCCGTCGTAGGCGCCGGCGAGGTCCCTGATGCCTTCGACCTCGGGGGAGGGGACCCATACGGGGGAGATGTCGTGGGCGAGTATCGCCTTGGCCATCCTGGCGGCGTCGTTCCTGTCGTTCTTGGAGGCCGAGTCGGCGGCCGACCTGGGGATCTTCGAGACCGCGGCGACGACGCACTCGACGCCGAGCCCGGCGAGCTCCCTTTGCGGGGCGAAGCCGAGGTAGCCGCTCTCGTAGGCCGCGAGCGACGGGCCCGGGAAGCCCGACATCCACCCGGCGATCTCGCCCCAGGGGTTGCCGGGGAACCTCCTCGTCACGGCCTCGCCGGTGTCCGCGTCGAGGGCGCAGACGGTGGTCGACCTCAGGTGGACGTCCATCCCGAACGCGGTAGAATACTTTGGCATGGGAGCCTCCCAACCTCGTTGCGGCGCGGCTGCGCCTATGGCACTTCAACATCATTGTCGCAGCCCCGACCCGCGGTCACGAGCGGGGGCTCCTATCTTTTTAGTGCCCTCGGATTGGGTCATAGTGTCTGTCGTTGCCAAAACATCGGCGTTGCCTTGATTCAAACCTGCCAAAAAGGGACAGGTTTATTTTGGTCGGTATTATCTGGGCAAACGTGGCCGTCTATCGCAATGTAGTCGTTGAAAACGTCCCCAACGACTACATAGCATGAGAGTGGATAATCTCCCGGTTTGAGCCTGCATCCAAGCTCAAAGTGCGAGATTTCCACTCTCATTTGCTATGCGTCCGAAAATCCACGTTCGTTTGTTTTCTGCCTACATTTGGAGGAAGAGCTCGTGGAGGCGGGTGTCGTCGTCGAGCTCGGGGTGGAAGGTAACGCCGAGCTGATTGTCTTGACGGGCGGCGATGATTCGTCCGTCGACTTTCGCTAAGGCCTTGGCATTGCCGTGCACCTCGACGATGCGGGGTGCACGGATAAACGTTAACGGCACTTCACCGTCGATACCGCCTACCTGCCCCTTGGTGTGAAAACTGCCGAGCTGCCTGCCATAGGCATTGCGCTCAACGAGTATATCCATGGTTGCCAAGCGCGGTGTCCCCTTGTCATCGTGGGCGGCAAGGTCGCGCGCCAACAGAATCAGACCGGCACAAGTTCCCAGTACAGGCATGCCTTCAACAATGCGGGTACGAAGATCCTCGAGCATATCGAGTTCGGCAAGTAGCTTGCCCTGAACGGTGGACTCGCCGCCGGGAAGTACCAGACGGTCAAAGTTCTGCTGCAAATCGGCCGCCTGCCTCAGCTCAATACAGTGTGCGCCCAGCTCGGATAGTCTTGCTTCGTGCTCGGCAAAAGCGCCTTGGACCGCCAGCACGGCGACCGTTTGGTCTGCATAATCGCTCATGGGCGATCCTTTCTGCCGGACTAGCGCCCGCGCTCCTCCATGATAATCTCGATCTCGTCGGCGTTGATGCCCACCATGGCCTCGCCCAGGTCCTCCGAAAGCTCGGCAATGAGTTTGGCATCGGTGAAGTTTGCCACGGCCTTGACGATGGCGGCGGCGCGCTTGGCCGGGTTGCCGCTCTTAAAGATGCCCGATCCCACAAAGACGCCCTCGGCGCCCAGCTGCATCATCAGCGCGGCGTCGGCGGGGGTCGCTACGCCGCCGGCGGCAAAGTTCACGACGGGAAGCTTGCCCGTGGCGTGGACCTCGCGCACCAGCTCGACCGGAACCTGCAGTTGCTTGGCTGCCTCAAAGAGCTCCTCATCGCGCAGGGCAACAACGTCGCGGATCTGTTTTTGGATCTTGCGCATGTGACGCACGGCCTGGACGACATCGCCCGTACCCGGCTCACCCTTGGTGCGAATCATCGTGGCGCCCTCGGCAACACGGCGCAGCGCCTCGCCCAGATCGCGGGCGCCGCAGACAAACGGCACGTCAAACTGGGTCTTGTCGATGTGATAGACGTCGTCGGCAGGGGAGAGAACCTCGGACTCGTCGATGTAATCGATCTCGATGGCCTGCAGGACCTGCGCCTCGACAATGTGGCCGATGCGGCACTTGGCCATAACGGGGATGGAGACGGCCTCTTGGATGCCCTTGATCATCTTGGGGTCGCTCATGCGTGAGACGCCGCCTGCGGCACGGATGTCGGCCGGGATGCGCTCGAGTGCCATGACGGCGCAGGCGCCCGCCTCTTCGGCGATGCGTGCCTGCTCGGGCGTGGTGACGTCCATGATGACGCCGCCCTTGAGCATCTGCGCGAGCTCGCGATTGAGTTTGACGCGATCTGCCTTGCTGGTCTGTTCTGCCATGGTTGCTCCCTTGGTTGGCATGTGCATTGCTTGACGGAACATCCTATCGGGGAGCTGGGTATGGCGAAATACTCAGTTTTAGAGATAATAATAAGGCCAGACTAATACCAGATTGAATGACTCAATAAGGTCAGGTGACAAACTCATGCTTGACTACAATTTGGAAAAACGCGGCGACGCATCGCTCTATGAGTATATTTACCAGCAAATTCGAGATGATATCGTTGCTGGACGCATTGCGGCGGGGGAGCATCTTCCGTCTAAGCGCGCCTTTGCCAATCATCTGGGAATCAGTGTCATTACCATCGAGAATGCATATAGCCAGTTACTTGCCGAGGGCTATATTTGCTCAATGCCGCGTCGTGGCTACTACGCTTGCGAGCTTCCGGATGCACCGGTTTTGGCTTCGGCTGCAGAGGGCATCGACCGGGATGCCGTCTCTGCGGGTTCCGGCGCGCATGATGTCAACGGACAGGTCGAGCGATTCGATACACTTTCTCCTTCTGCTTTGGAGGCGGCGCGGCTTTGGCAAAGCGCGCTGCGGGCGACGCTGGCATCCGAAGACGAGCGCGAAATCTTTTCGACTGCGCCGGCACAGGGCACCACTCGGCTACGACGCGCAATTGCCCACCATCTGCGCGGGACAAGGGGCATGAATGTCGACCCCAACAACGTTGTTATCGGCGCAGGCGCCCAGCTGCTCGATACCATGTTGGTTCAGTTGCTTGGCGCCGACAAGGTGTATGCCGTTGAGGACCCGGGCTATTTGCGCCTAACGCGCATCTATCAGGCTATGGGTTGCAAAGTTCGACATATCCCGTTGGATGATGAGGGCGTAGACTTGAGCGCTCTGCAGAAAACGGGGACCGATGTCCTTCACCTGATGCCGTCCCATCAGTATCCGACCGGCCTTGTGACGAGCATTGCGCGTCGCTATGCGCTGCTGAGCTGGGCCGCCAAGCGACCAGGTCGATATCTCATCGAAGATGACTTTGATTGCGAGTTTCGTCTGGCCGGCAAGCCGATTCCCGCGCTTGCTTCGATCGATGCCGCTCAATCGGTCATCTACACCAACACGTTTTCGAAGAGCCTTTCATCGGCGTTGCGTCTAGCGTACATGGTGTTGCCCGATGAGCTGATGAAGCGGTTTAGGTGCAACCTTGGTTTCTACGCCTCGTCGGTGAGCTCTGTCGACCAGGTCGCTTTGGCTCGTTTGCTGGAATCAGGTGATTACGAGCGACATGTGAACCGCGTGCGCGTTCGTGCTCGTGAGGCGCGTGATGGCCTGGCGGCGCTTGTACGGAATGCGTTTCCAGCAGGAGAGGTTTCGATCGAGCATGCAGACGCAGGTCTTTACTGCACCGTGGTTGCGGAGCGGGGAACGGGCGGAAGCTCTTTTGCGCAGGCCCTCACGCGCTCGAGCATCCCTTTTATCGATATCAGTAACTGTTATTGGTGCGCCGATGGCGCATCTGTCCCAGAAAACTCAACTCAAATTCTTGTCCAGTATGACGACCTGAGTCCGGAGGTGCTTAATACCCTGGAATCGCAGCTAATGGGGCACTCTGTAACCTAAGTGAGTAGACTTTTGGCACTTTGGCGACCAGACAGTTTTGTAACAAGCTATCTACCTGTGGTTTTGAGAAGTGGGATCATCGGTCTGCTCGGGATGTTCCAAAAAGTCTACTCACTTGCCGCGCAAAGCTTCCGCATGAGAAAAAAAGTGGGGTTTCCAACAGGGCTTCGTCCAGTTCTCGGTAAGCTTTTGGCCAGTTGGGGAGGGCTGTTGAAAACTTTGCAGTTCGTTCGGCGCCATTTTTGGTGCGTTCGCGCCAATGAGAGACCGACTGGGTTGAAATTCGTGCTTTCCTGTGCCTATGAAGGATCTACTTTGTGACATATCGGCTTTTAGGTACTGGCGTTTGCCCCCTCAAGTCCGCGCTTTGTGTCCTCCGCTTCCGCGGCCGGATGAAGACCGGCAGCGATATGACCTCGTCCGCAACCCGACGGCTGCAGTCGCGCTCGGTTTTCCCTTGTATACATTGGTTCGGACGAGAAACAAACGGACTTGCCCTGCCAACATTAGGCAGCGTCTGTTTCTTGGTGAACTCCCCAGGGAATCCGTGCTGGAAACGGAGCATGGATTTTTGGTCACGTCTCCTCTACTGACGGCATTTATCATGTCTCGACATCTAACGGATCTCCAACTTCTGCTGGTATTGGCGGAGATGTGCGGCTTGTTTGCGGTATGCGCTCTGCCGGCGGCACTTGAGGTGGAGCTTTCGCGTGCAATTGATTCGGGTACGATTTCGACAACGTTGGGTTGGGTGCGCTGCCCGTCCGAGGGCGGCGCCGCCTCAAATTTGTGGCGTCGCGACGCTTTGGTTTTGGATGGGGACCTTGACCGTTTTTGTTCAGATGTTTGCGGGATGCGTTACGGCAATCGATTTATGGCGGTGTCGCAACTCGTTCCATTGGGTGCCGCTTCGCCTTTTGAGGTCGAGGCGTATTTGTTGCTTGGACTGCCGCGAGCCCTGGGAGGTGAAGGGTTTTGCGGCATAGAGCTCAATGTCAAAGTGATGCTAAGCACAAGTGCTCGAGCGATTGTAGGAAAGACACGCGTATATATCGACCTACTTCTTTCCTCGCCGGACGGGAGGCGGCAGGTGGCCATTGAATGTCAGGGAAAGGCCTCGCACGGGCGCGCGGGGGATGGCTTGCGTGACGCTGACCGCATGACGGCGCTTCAAGCCATGGGCTACGACGTGCTTCTCCTGACACACGGACAGATATCCGATGAGGATAGATTCCGTGCAATCGTTAAGGCCGTATGCAGGATGCTCGATGTTGAATATCGCGATAAAAGCTCGGATGAGCAAAGGGTTGAGGCATTACTCCGGTCTGAACTATTCGTTGACTGGACAAAATTGGGAGTAATCGACGGAAAGATGTCCATTGGACACAAAACAGCTCGATCGTGGACAGCGCGGATCTAAGTGAGTAGACTTTTGGCGTGATGGCGACCAGGCCGTTTTGCAACAAGTCATTTACCTGCTGCTTTATAGAGCAATATGGATGGTCTGCTCGGCAAGTTCCAAAAAGTCTACTCACTTAGTTTTTGACGAGAAGTCGATGCCGAAGGTGGCCCTATTTCAGGGCGTTAACGAGTTCATGAGACACGAAAAAAAGGCCCGAACCATGCGGTTCGGGCCCTTTAAAGTTAGAGATTATCTCTCAGGCGGTTGGCTTAGCCAAAGTAGCGCTTGAGCAGGCCGGCGAAAGCCTTGCCGTGGCGGGCCTCGTCGCGAGCCATCTCATGCACGGTATCGTGGATGGCATCGAGGCCAGCGGCCTTGGCACGCTTGGCAAGATCGGTCTTGCCGGCGGTGGCGCCGTTCTCGGCCTCAACGCGCATCTCGAGGTTCTTCTTGGTGGAGTCGGTCACGACCTCGCCCAGGAGCTCGGCGAACTTGGCGGCGTGCTCGGCCTCCTCGTGGGCAGCCTTCTCCCAGTATAGGCCGATCTCGGGATAGCCCTCGCGATGGGCGACGCGAGCCATGGCCAGGTACATACCGACCTCAGAGCACTCGCCCTCAAAGTTGGCGCGCAGGTCGGCAATGATGTCCTCGGAGACGCCCTCCATCTTGGCGACGCCCACGACGTGCTCGGCAGCCCACTCGAGCTTGCCCTCCTCCTGCTTCAGGAAACGAGAACCGGGAACGCCGCACTGGGGGCACTTAAAATCCTCGGGCAGCTGGTCGCCGTCGAACTCTTCCACATAACCGCAAACGGGGCAAACAAATTTCATGATTCGATCCTTTCGATGGATGGCGATGGGGCGCTTGTCCGATCCCGTAAGGGCCCTCTCCGGACGTGCGTCTTGACGAGTTCTATTATCCATAAATGCAACAAAATGTGAAGCCTATTAGGAATGATTTTTGATAAAATAATTTTGAGAGATGAAGATGTTGATTGATTAACGATTGGCAGGCCGCCTGCGACCTCTGATGAGTACAATCGGTCGAACAAATGTTGACCAATCAACAAATGAGGGAGTTTCCTTTATGATCTAGCCCGCTGCGCCTGGTGCCGAACGTATCAAACGGTTTTCGCATCGCATTGCCGGTGCTGCCCTATACCGAGCCACACATTCTGGAGCATGCTGAGAGAGCGCCTGCCAGGCCATTATCGGCTTTGGCGGTGGCTCGGCCATGGACTGTGCCAAGGGCGTGGCAGCACGCATCGCACAGCCAAACAAGCCCATCAACAAGATGCGCGGCCTGCTGCGCGTCCACCGTCTCCTGCCGCTGCTTATTGCGGTTCCCACTACCGCCGGTACGGGAAGCGAAGTCACGCTCGCGGCGGTTATCACCGATGACGAGACGCACTACAACTACCCCATTAACGACTTTGTGCTTATCCCGCGCTTTGCGGTGCACGACCCCGAGTTCACGCGGTCTGCCCGCCTCCATTACGGGGCAGACGGGCATGGACGCCCTGACGCATGCCGTCGAGGCCTTTATCGATTGGGTCGATCGAATGAACGCCGCCTTGGACATTCCCAAATATGTGACGGGCATTCGCCGCTCCGACATTCCCGAGATGGCGGCGCCTGCCGATGCCGAGGCCAATCCGCTGTACCCCGTTCCACTTTTGATGGACCGTTTGGAGCTGATGCGCATGTACGAGGTTGACGCGGGTGGTATGTTTGAGGGCGAGAACTAGGAGGGTCCATGAATACCGAGGAAATTGCGCGCATTGTCGGAGACCAGCGCGTCTACTTTAAGACGCACGCCACGTTTGATGTCGATGCTCGACGTCGTGCGCTCGTGAGTTTACGCGATGCGGTGCGGGCCCACGAGGCCGATATTGCCCATGCGCTCAAGACCGATTTGGGAAAGTCGCATGACGAGGCGTATATGTGCGAGATCGGCACGTCGCTTTCCGAGATTCGTCATCAGATCGCACATGTGGCTCGATGGAGTCGTCCGCGCCTGCGTCCGTGCGACCTTGCCAACGCCGTGAGTGTGTGCAAGACGCAAGCCGTGCCCTATGGCGTCACGCTCATCATGGCCCCGTGGAACTACCCGTTTTTGCTAACGCTCGAGCCGCTCGCCGGCGCCCTTGCCGCGGGCAATACTGTGGTCATCAAGCCGAGCGCCTATGCTCCGGCATCGAGTGCGGTGCTCAAGCAGATCTGCGAAGAAGCATTTGATCCGTGCCTGGTGACAGTTGTCGAGGGCGGGCGCGCCGAGAACGAAGCGCTGCTCGATGAGTGCTGGGACAAGATCTTCTTTACCGGTAGCGTTCCGGTCGGCAAGCTCGTCATGGAGCGCGCAAGTAAAAACCTTACGCCCGTGACGCTTGAGCTGGGTGGAAAGAGTCCCTGCATCGTGGATGCGACGGCAAACTTGAAGGTTGCGGCACGGCGTATCGCCTTTGGTAAATGGCTCAACGTGGGGCAGACCTGTGTGGCGCCCGACTACCTGCTGGTCGATACGCGTGTGCACGACGAGTTGCTGGGCCTCATCAAGGAAGAGGCGCGCCGTATGTTTGGCGAGCATCCGCTCGACAACGAGGATTACGGGCATATCGTCAATGCCAAGCATTTTGCGCGCGTGCATGGGCTGATCGATCCCGATAAGGTCGTGCTTGGAGGTGCTGCGCGCGAGGCTTCGCTCAAGATTGAGCCGACAATTTTGGACGGCGTGGCCCCCGATGACGCCGTGATGCAGGAGGAGATTTTCGGTCCCATCTTGCCGGTGCTGACGTTTGAGAGCCTAGACGAGGCCGAGACGTTTATTACGGATCGTCCGACGCCGCTGGCCCTGTATATCTTTAGCCAGGACCGTGAGGTTCAGCAGCGCTTTGTGCGTTACGTGCCCTTTGGTGGCGGTTGCGTCAACGACACGATCATGCACCTGGCTACGAGCCATATGGGCTTTGGCGGCATGGGAGCGAGCGGTATGGGGCAGTACCATGGACGCGAGAGCTTCAATACGTTTAGCCACAAGAAGAGCATCGTGAACAAGGCAACGTGGCTGGACGTGCCATTTCGCTATGCCCCTTACGCAAACTGGAAGCACAAATTCGTGCGCATGTTTGTGCATTAAAATCAGATGGCGTAGGGACAAACGGTCGAAAAGACGCAGGCAGGATGAATTTGTGTCCGCACGGACCCGTAGACTTCTCGGTAAGGTTAAGCGCCGTTTTATCCGGCCGTTAGGGGAGTTGCTATGTACGAGCCTTCACGTGTTCTTCTGTCGTTTCACATTGCGGGATTTCAGTATGCCGACGGCGCTTTGGTCCTGGGCGATCTTAAAGCGGGCGATAAACTGACGCTGTGCGCCGAGCGCGATAATCCCCATGATCCCGAGGCGGTTGCGATCTACTACGGCAACACCAAGCTTGGCTATGTTCCGGGAAACGAGGTCGGTCCGCTGTCCTTGATGATGTATTACGGCCATGAGGACGTATTTGAGGCCCGCGTGCAGCAGGTTGCCCCCGAGCGTAGCCCGTGGCACCAGGTGCGCGTTGGGCTCTATGTGGTGGATGCCCGCTAATCGGTAAGGGAGGCTGCCATGTTTGATGACGACGACCTGTTCGATCTGACGGACGATCCGTTTGAGTGGGATATGCTACTCGATGACGATGAGCTGGAGCAGGACCGTAAGATGCGACAGGACAAGAAAACTCAGGGTGATGCGTCGAAAAAGAAAGACAAGCGCCGTCGCGGACTGTTTGGCGGGCTCTTTGGGTAACTGCCGCATCGCTGCGTCTGTATACTTAGCACGAGTTGGACGCGTTGCGAAATGAGGACTGAGACGATGATGTGGTTTACCGCCGACCTGCACCTGGGCGATACGAATATCTTGCACGACATGGACCGACCGTTTGGCTCGGTTGAGGAGATGAACCGCAAGGTCATCGATGTCATCAATGAGTGCGTGGCTGCGGACGACCGCCTCTATATTCTGGGTGACTTTACCTATCGTCTGCCCCTAGCGGATGCCGTGCGCCTACGCGAGCGTATCGAATGCCAGAACGTGACGCTCATCCGTGGTAACCATGACGGCGACTGGGAAGATCCCGACGTGCCGCAGATTTGGGAAGACGTGCGTGATTACCTGGAGATTGCTCCCGGCTATGCCAAGGGTCATCGTCTGGTTATGAGCCACTACCCCATGCTCAGCTGGAATGGCAAGGCACGTGGCGCCATCATGCTGCACGGGCATATCCACAGCAGGGGAGACCGCACCAATACGCGCAACCGCGATCGCGAACGTCCTATCTTTCGCTACGATGTCGGCCTCGATGCCAACGAGTACAAGCCCGTAAGCCGTGACCAAATCCTAGGCTTCTTTGGACTGTAATTCTCGAACCGTCATACAAACCGCCACAAAGGGGACGGGTACCTTTGTGGCGGTTCTGGCGCCGTTGCCATTATGGCGGCGGCGCCTTTTTTGTCCGCGCAGCGCGGTAGAGTGTAGGCGGTTGAAATTTGCGTCCAGCGAGGAGCTGCTATGAACGAGATCAAGTGCCCGCATTGTGGCGAAGTATTTAAGGTCGATGCATCCGGCTATGCGGATATCGTCAAGCAAGTGCGCGATGCCGAGTTTTCGCGCGACCTGGATGAGCGTGTGAAGGCGGTCCAGCGCGAGGGCGAGCAAGCGCTGGAGCTTGAGCGCTCGCGTTCGATGGCTGCCTTGCAAAAGGCAGAGTCCCAGCGCAACGCTCAGCTTACCGAGCAGAAGAACGCTGCAGCTCAACAGCTGGCACAAGAGGTTGCCAAGCGCGATGCTGAGCTCGCCGAGCTGCGTGCCAAGCTCGAGGGCGCTGCCGCAGAGCGCGAGAGTGCAAGCCAGCGCGCGGCGGTAGAGGCACGAGCCAACGCTCAAAAGGAGAATGCCGAACTCCAGCGCGAGATCGACAATTTGCGTGCGCAGCTGGAGCGCAAAGATGACGAAGCCAAGCTCGTCGAGTCGGCGGCGCGCAATGCCGCTCAAAACGATTTAGCTGCACGTGATGCTCAGATTGCCGAGCTGCAGGCCAGGCTTGCCGCGGCGGACAAGGCCCAGGAGATGGCGCTTGCCGCTGCCGCGGCAGAGTCGCAGCGTGAGCTCGATGCCGCTCGCAGCGAGGCCGAGCGCGCGCTTGCTGACTATCGCGCGAAGGTACAAGAGAAGTTTTCCGCCGCAAAGGCTCAGTCTGAGCGCGAGGCCGAGGGCCTTCGTGCACAGCTTCGTGAGCAAGAACTTTCTGCAAAAATGGAGCTGTCGAAGGCGGTCGCCGCGGCGGAGCGAGAGCGCGATGAGGCGCGTGCCAAACTGACGAGCGAGCTGGCGGTGCGCGATTCTCGCGAGGAACAGGCCAAGGCGGCACACGAGCTTGAGCTTGCGCAGGCCAAGCGCGCGAGCGATGACCTGATTCGCTACAAGGATGAAGAGATCGAGCGCCTTAAGGACATGAAGGTCCGTCTGTCCACCAAGATGGTGGGCGAGTCGCTCGAGCAGCACTGCGAGACCGAGTTTAACCGTCTGCGCATGACGGCATTTCCCAACGCGTACTTCGAGAAGGATAACGATGCGTCCGAGGGTACCAAGGGCGACTTTATCTTCCGCGAGTGCGACGCGAGCGGCAACGAGGTCATTTCGATTATGTTCGAGATGAAAAACGAAAACGACGAGACCGCGACCAAGCATAAAAACGAGGACTTCTTTAAGAAACTCGATCACGATCGTCGCCAGAAAGGCTGTGAGTACGCGGTGCTCTGCACGCTGCTCGAGCCCGAGAGCGAGCTCTATAACGTAGGGATAGTCGACGTGAGCTATCGCTACGAGAAGATGTACGTGATTCGCCCGCAGTTTTTCATTCCCATGATCACGCTCCTTCGCAACGCCGCCATGGGCTCACTGCGCTATAAGCAGGAGCTAGCGGAGTACAAACAGCAGAATATCGACGTCACGAACTTCGAAGCCAAGATGGAGAAGTTCAAGAATGATTTCGGTCGCAACTACGAGATCGCGAGCCGCAAGTTCCAAACGGCAATCGATGAGATCGACAAGACGATTAGCCATCTGCAGAAAACCAAGGAGGCATTGCTGTCCTCCGAGAACAATCTGCGCCTAGCCAACAAGAAGGCCGATGATCTTACCATTCGCAAGCTCACGTGGGGCAACAAGACCATGAAGGCGGCGTTTGACGAGGCGCGCGGGGCTGCGCCAGAGACAAACGATGAGCCAGCCGAGGCGGATTCGTATGAGGTCGAGGATACCGAGTAAGGCATAGCGTATAGTGCAAAAACGGGGCCGCTGGCGATATTGCCAACGGCCCCGCTTCGTTTCGTTCCAGTATGTTCGACTAGTCCTCGAGCAGGTCTTCGATAAAGCCGACGCGGTAGTTTTTGAAGATGACTTCACCGCCGTCTTGCGTGGCGTCCAGATCGACATCGCCCATGATGCCAAAGTCGTGGTCGCCGTCCTCGTCGGCAAAGATCTGGTGCACGTGCCATACGTGCGCGGTCTTCTCGTCGGACTCATCGATGGAAAACATCGCGGCGCTGCGGGCATCTCCGTCGGTGAGGATTTCCTCGTGCTGCTCATGGTAGGCATCGAGGGCCTTTTGCCAGCGGATCTCGCTCATGCCCCAGTCGTCGTCGAGCTCGCCCAGGTCGCGAACGTGCTCACGGGCGGCAAGGGTCACGCGGCGGAAGAGCGCATTGCGCACCAGCAGCGTGCAGCCGCGGCGGTCCGCCACGACCTCGTCGATGCCCTGTGGCGGCGCGGCATCGAGGGCTGCCGGGTTGCCGGCGTTCTCCCACTCGTCCACCAGGCTCGAGTCCACCGAGCGCACCACAAAGCCCAGCCACGAGATAATGTCGCGCAGGCGCTCGTCGCGCTTCTCGATGGGTACGGTGCGGTCGAGCGAACGGTAGGCCTCTGCCAGGTAGCGAAGCAAAATGCCCTCGGAGCGGGCGATGCCGAGCTTTTGAATGTAACCCTTAAAATCGCTCGCGCTTTCCAGCATATCGCGCAGGACACTCTTGGGAGAGAGCTGGTAGTCGTTTGCCCAGGGCACTTCCTGGCAGTACTTGTCAAAAGCGGCGTCGAGCAAATCCTCGAGCGGCTTTTCGTACGTGACGTCTTGAATGCGCTCCAAGCGTTCCTCATACTCGATGCCGTCGGCCTTCATCTCGGCCATAGCGCGATCGCGTGCGGCGCGCTCCTGTGCACGCAATACCTGCTTGGGGTCCTCGAGCGTGGCCTCGACCATCGAGATGAGGTCCATGGTATAGGTCTCACTTTCGGGGTCGAGCAGCTCCAGCGCGGCAAGCAAAAACGGCGAGAGCGGCTGGTCGAGCGCAAAGTCCTCGGGCAGGTCGACCGTCAGCGCGTAGTCGATGTCCGGCGCGGCGTCAGCCGGAGCGTCGGGTGCGGGCGGCACCTCGGTGCGCACGACGACGCCGGAGTCGATGAGCGTGGCGAAGATCTCGTCGGCGCGAACCTCAAGCTTGGCCTTTTCTTCGGGGGTCTGCAGGCTTGTCTCGATGAGGTCATGTACGCGGGCTCGGGCATTGCCGCCCTGCTCGACCACACTAATCACCATAGAGTGCGTGATGCGCAGGCGTGGCTTGAGTGTTTCGGGTGGCGTCTCGATCAGGCGCTCAAAAGTTTGCTTGTTCCATGAGACAAAGCCCTCGGGGGCCTTTTTCTTTTTAATCTTACGGAGTTTTTTGGGGTCGTCGCCCGCCTTGGCCATAAGCTTGGCATTCTCGATCTCGTGCTCGGGTGCCTCGGCGATCACCATGCCCTCGGTATCGAAGCCCGAGCGACCGGCGCGACCGGCAATTTGATGGAACTCGCGGGCGCGCAGGCGACGCATCTTGTAACCATCGAACTTGGTGAGCGCGGTGAGCACCACGGTGTGGATGGGTACGTTGATGCCGACGCCGAGTGTGTCGGTGCCGCAAATGACGGGCAGTAGGCCCTGCTGCGCCAGGCGCTCGACCAGCAGGCGATAGCGCGGCAACATGCCAGCATGGTGCACGCCGACGCCGCATCCAAGCAGGCGCTTGAGAATCTTGCCAAAGGCCGTGGAGAAGCTCGTTCCCTTTGCCGCTTCCTTAATGGCCTCGCGCTGCTCCTTGCTGGCGATGCCAAAATTGGCGAGCGACTGTGCCGTCGCAAGGGCGGCATCCTGGCTAAAGTGCACGATATAGAGCGGGGCCTCGCCACGGCGCATGGCGAGCTCGACCGTGCCCTCAAGGGAGGTCGTCACATAGTCGTAGCTCAGCGGAACAGGACGCGGGGCATCGACAACCAAGTCGCAAGCAGCGCCGGTGTGCTCCTCGAGCGAGGCGGCGATGGCGGAGACATCGCCGAGCGTGGCGCTCATGAGCATAAACTGCGTGTGGGGCAGGGTGAGCAGCGGTACCTGCCAGGCCCAACCGCGATCGGGGTCGGCAAAGTAGTGGAACTCGTCCATGGCGACGCAGCCAACATCGGCATCTTCGCCCTCGCGCAGCGCATCGTTGGCAAGGATTTCGGCCGTGCAGCAGATGACGGGCGCCTTGGTATTGATATGCGTATCGCCGGTGATCATGCCGACGTTATCGCGGCCGAGTACCTGTACCAGGTCGAAGAACTTTTCGCTGACCAGGGCTTTGATGGGGGCCGTGTAATAGCAGCGCTTGCCCTGAGCCATGCCCATAAAGAGCATGCCCAGCGCGACGAGCGATTTACCCGATCCAGTCGGTGTGCCTAAAATGACGTGATCGCCGGCGGCCAGGTCCATGAGGGCCTCTTCTTGGTGATCCCACAGCTCAATGCCACGGTCGCTCGTCCATTCAAAGAAGCGTTCGAAGGCCTGATCGGGCGTGAGCCATGGTTCGGGCTCGCTGCCGTCCTCGGGCTCCCACCAGGTGGGAGAGAGCGCGCCGAGCGAGCCAAACTCGGCTTCGGTTCCCGTGCCGCCCGAGAACGAGCTGGCGGCGCCGGCACCGGAGACGGTGCTGGCGGCGGTATCTGTCGTGGTCTGTGCCATGTGTTTGCTTTCTCTCGCGATTGTCCGCCAACTATTATGGCGTAGCGTCGCATCGATGCGTTCGCAGGCAAGAAAATGCAGGAAATGGGCGTTCTGCCCAGCTGTTTGGTGCAGTTGCCAGCTAAGTGAGTAGACTTTTTGCAATATCGCGAGCACATGGCTTTTGCACAAAGGCTCTACCTGCGGTTTTAGTATTGGTTATGCGGGTTGTGCTTGGCTATTGCAAAAAAGTCTACTCACTTAGATTTGAGGGTCGTTTGCTGGCGCCTATTTGCGCTTGTTTGCCGAAGCCGCGACCATCAGGGGCCCCTGGGACTCCTGCGGTAAGCGCTTCTTGCCCTTGCGGGCGCGGTTTTTAAAGTTCTCGACGGCCTCTTCCATGCCGAGGGGCACGTAGGTGAGCTCATCGAGATTGTCGGGCAGGTAGCACGCAAGGCTTTGCTCCTGCGCGCGCCCCGCCGTGAGCTGTTCATCGCTGGGCAGCGCGTCGGGAGTGGCGCAAATGCCATAGACGGCGGCACCCATCTCGCGCGTGCGGCGCTCGTATTCGGTCTCGGGATGCTCGGGATGGTCGCGGCGAACGTCGTCACTTACCCATAGTGTGTCGTAGCCGGCCGCGGCAAACTGCCCCAGGGCGTAGTCGCGCAATGGCTTGCTGTCGGTGCGCAGCGTGACGGTGGCGCCGGCTGAAAAAAGCGGGCGGTAGAGCATCAGATGGTCGACATGGACGAGTCGTTTTTTGGCGTACTTGGCCTTAGGCTGCGGCGTGGGAAAGTTGATGGTGATGGCATCGAGCTCGCCTGTGGCAAACAGCTGCGGTAACGATGCGGCGCCTCGGGGCAGGACGAGTGCGTTGGTCAGTTCCTGCTCGCAGATTTTCTGTGCGGCATAGGCGATGCAGATGGGCTCCTGGTCCATGCCGATAAAGAGCGTGTTTGGCTCGTGGGCCGCGCGCTCTACAAGGTACGTTCCCTTGCCGCAGCCAAGATCCAGGTGAAGGTGTTCGAAAGACTTGCTGCCTGCGGGCGCACAGGCCTCGCGCCAATCTCCGGCATAGATTTCAGGGTTCGTCTCAATCGCATCGGCGTAGCGCTCCAGGCGCTCTTCGAGCACAAAGTTCTTAGGCGTGCGAACGTGGACGGCTCCCATGAGGCTCCTTGGTCATAAGTATGGAACGCATAGCTGCGCGTTCCGTCAATGGGTTGAAAAAGGGTAGGCATAGCTTGCCCGAAAGACGCGGTGCGGCTCGACGGCGAGTCGTCGGCGCCTACAGGCGCTTGAGAATCACGTAGCGGTTGAGCTCGCCACTGCGACCGTCGGCATGGAAGCGCTCAAGCTCGCGTACGGGGACCTCGCCGCTCTTGTAGAACGTGCGCACGCCGCGCACCAAGTCGGTGATCTGCTGATCGTCAAAGTGGTGGCAATAGCGGTAAGCATGGCGGTCGTTTTGCCAGCCAATGAGGTGGTCGCCGGCTTCAAACTGTGCTGAATCGTAACCCTCAAACGGCGGGGTGAGCTCGGCGCGGGCCTCGGCGCGAACGGCCTTGCGCGCCATGCGCTCGTCGTTCATAAACTCCCAAAAGCTAATGGCGATGATGCCGCCCGGGCGCGTCTGCCGCACCAGGGCGTCGAGCACGCGTACGCGGTACTCGCACGACGGTACGTGGTGCATAAAGCCAAAACAGACCGAGATGTCGGCGAGCGGGGCGTCGAAAAGCGCGTCGGGAGTCTCGGCGGGGTTGAGCTTCATGAGGGCATCGAGCACGTCGAGTTCCTGGAAGTGCAGGTTGGGAATGCGCAGGGCGTGACCGTGCGCATCGATAGCCAGGTCTTGGCACGAGTCGACGCCATAGAACTCAAACGGGCAGCTGGCGTCTGCCGAGGAGTTTGCGCCGTCGACGCCCTTGGCGGCAAGTGCGCCGCCGGCGGCAAAGTTCTCGAATCGCATATTGCCGCAGGCGAGATCGAAGACGCGGACGGGATGCTCGATCCTGGCGACGTCGAGCTGCTCGAGCGCGATATCCATGGTGCGTACCCAGCCGGGCCACGGGGCCTGACGCGTATCGGAAAAGGAGGCGGAGTGCTCGCGATAGAACGTGTTGTTGAGCTGGATGAGCGATGAGGCGAAATCGCGGTTCACGGCGCGGGACTCCCTCCGTTGGCGGTGCGAAATTAACAGTACGACCATACTACCGTTAACGCCGCAACGGGGACAACTAAGCTACGTGTCATTGCTTTGTTTGGACACATTTCCGCAGCTCATATGCACCCGCAACCGCCGGTTGTCAAAAATCTCACTAGAATAGGTGGCATGCTTTTGGCGGTGGCGGATAGTTTTTTAACTGTGCAAGGCGCCTTAAGAACAAAAACGGTCCGGCGGCACGGCTGGCATCACATAGGAGGAACCATGAATGTAGAAACTGCGCAGCGGCTCGCCGACCTTCGCCGCAGCAAAGGCTTTAGCCAAGAAGGGCTGGCGCGAAAGCTGGGACTGTCGCGCCAAGCGGTCAGCAAATGGGAGCGCGCGGAGAGCTCGCCCGATACCGAGAACCTGATCTCGCTCGCCAAACTCTATGGCGTGAGCCTGGACGAGCTCCTCAATCCGAGCGATGAGATCGAGGACGATATCGAGTTTGAGAACGAGGACCGCGCCCGTCAGCGCGAGGCCGAGGCCGCGGAGCGCGCCCGCACCCATGAGGCGGCGGCACGCGCCACCGAGGCGGCAACACAGGCGAGTGATGCTGCGGCCAAGGCGGCACAAGCGGCAAGCTGGAGTGCGCAGGCCGCCAACGCCGCTACGGCGCAGGCGACGAGTGGCGGTGCAGTTGGCTCGACTCCGGCGAAGGGCCCGTTCCAGTCGTTCCCGTATTGGGCTGTGTGTTGGCTGCTGTTCTTTTTGCTGATGTTCCCGTTTGGCGCCGGCCCCTTTGCCGCGCTGATCTTCTTTACGATTCCTATTAGAGCGGGGGCGCGTTGCCGAGGGTATGGATGCCTCCAAGGCCGCGACGCAAAACATCGCATCCGTCGAGGACTCGACGCTCAAGGTTTCCCAGTTTGGAAGTGATGACGGTAAGGCAATCGATCGCTCAGTTACGGTTGAGCTGCCACGCCGTGTTGCCGAACATCTGAAGGGAGTCAACGCGCACGTGGGCTCGGGTGATCTGCAGATTGCCGGTGTCAGCTGTGATGGTTTCGACCTTTTCCTGGGCGCGGGAGATGTAGAGTTTTCGGGCAGCGTGACTGATGCGCTCAGCGCTGAGGTCGGTTCGGGCGATGTGACGTTCGAGCTTTACCAGGCCCCCGCGAAGTCGATGGACGTGAGTGTGGGCTCGGGCGATGTGGAGATGACGGTTCCGAACTCGACGGGCTTTAAGGCGAGCGTCACCTTGGGCAGCGGCGACTTCGAGAGCGATTTCCTTCCGCTTGGCTACGACGGCGAGACCATTTTGAATCTTGAATTCGACAACGGGGATAAGTCTGCCACGTATCGTTTTGAGGTCGGTTCGGGTGACATGTCGTTTGATCCGGAGAGAGAAACGGATATCGAAGACTTATAAACCCTAGACGCGCTCTTTGATGAAGGCGCCGGAGCCGCGACGGGCTTCGGCGCCTTTGCCTTTACAATGGGGGCATGGAACAGATTATCTTGAACATACTCGAGGCTCTGCGTCGCGGCGAGACCGTGGACGACAAAGCGCTCGTCAAACTGATACATGCCGAGGCGCGCCGTGAGGGTGCCGACAAGCGCGATCTGGCCAAGCGCCGTCTGCTGCCGTTCTACCAGCGGGTTAAACGTGAGGAGCCGGCTCGTTGGGCTGGGTGGAATGTCGATGCCGAGCTAGAGCGTCAACTGCTGCAGGTGCTACGCATGAAGCCGCGCCGCACGGCTTCGGGCGTAGCGACCATTACCGTCATCACCAAGCCGTGGCCGTGCTCGGGCGATTGCCTGTTTTGCCCCAACGACCTGCGTATGCCCAAAAGCTATTTGCATGCCGAGCCCGCGTGCGCCCGTGCGGAGCAAAACTGCTTCGATCCGTATCTGCAGGTGAGCGCTCGTCTGACCGCGCTTTCGCAGATGGGGCATGCGACCGATAAGATTGAGCTCATTGTGCTCGGTGGCACCTGGAGCGACTATCCGGAAGGCTATCAGACATGGTTTATGTCGGAGCTTTTCCGTGCGCTCAATGACGATGCCGTCGCCGGCGTGGCGGCCAACCCCATGTTGGCGCGTCCGGGCATCAGCCGTGCCGAGGCGGGGCGTCTGCTCGACGATGCACCCGCCGATGCGCTGCCGCCGGTGGTGTCGGAGCGCCGCGAGCGCTATCGGGCTGCCGGCATTGCGACAGACGAGGCCGAGCTCGCTGCCGGCGTTGCCGACGAGCAGGAGCGTGTGGATGCTGCCGTGGGCGGCTATAACCGTGCGGTGCGTCGTTTGTACGGCCCCGGTACGCCGTGGGGCGAGGTCACCGAGTGGCAGACGGCAACGATGGAGGAGCTCGAGCGTCAGCAGCGCATCAACGAGACGGCGAAGCATCGCGTGGTGGGACTCGTTATCGAGACGCGCCCCGATGCCGTAACGCCGCAGGCGCTTACGCTCATCCGCCGCCTGGGCTGCACCAAGATCCAGATGGGCATCCAGAGCCTCGACCAGTACCTGCTCGATATCAACGAGCGTCGCATTTCGGTGGGCCAAATCGAGCGGGCGTTTTCGCTTGCGCGCCTGTTTGGCTTTAAGATCCATGCGCATTTTATGCTTAACCTGCTGGGCGCCACGCCCGAGGGGGACAAGCGCGACTACGAGCGCTTTATGACCGAGGGGGCCTTTATGCCCGACGAGGTCAAGGTCTACCCGTGCGCGCTCATCGAGGGTTCGCGTCTGGTGGGCTGCTACGAGCGCGGCGAGTGGCGCCCCTATACCGAGGAGGAGCTACTCGACGTGCTAGCCGATGACATCGTGGCGACGCCGCCGTTCTGCCGTATCAGCCGCATGATCCGCGATTTTAGCTCCGATGACATTATGGTGGGCAACAAGAAGCCCAACCTGCGTCAGCTCGTCGAGAACCGCCTGGCTGCTCGGGGTGACGGTGCGACGGTGCGTGAGATTCGCTATCGCGAGATCAGCACGGCGGGTGCCGACTTGGATGAGCTGACCCTTGACGAGGATGTAGCGTACGAGACGCCGGTGACGCACGAGCGCTTTTTGCAGTGGGTGACGCCGCAGGGCAAGATTGCGGGCTTTTTGCGCCTGTCGCTGCCCGACCATTCGTTTGTTGCCGCGCATGCGGACGAGTTGCCGACGACGCCGGAAGAGGCGATGATTCGCGAGGTGCACGTGTACGGCATGGCGGCGCGCGTGGGCGACCAGGGCCAGGCGGCGCAGCATCATGGACTGGGGCGGTCGCTGGTGGAGCGTGCGTGCCATATTGCTCGGGACGCGGGCTATACGCACATCAACGTGATCAGCGCGATCGGTACGCGCGAGTACTATCGCCATTTGGGTTTTTACGACCATGGACTCTATCTGCAAAAGGAGCTCTAAATGAACAAGCCGAGTGTTTCTGCCGGCGTTGTTGCCGGTGTTGCTCTGGGAGCCGCGGCGCTTGGTGCGGCTGCCGTCGCTGTTCGTGCTGCCTGTCTGCAGGTTGCGCGAACCCGCAATGGGTTGGCGCGTGTGAAACGCGTGCACGATGAGGGCGGCGATGAAGTCCGCGTATTGGTGCAAGGCGGTGTCTACCAAAGCGCGAGTTACGTCGGCGAGCGCTGGGCGGAGCCCGTCTTTTCGTATTATCGCGCGTTTGACGACGTGTTTGAGGCCGAGGATGCGATGCGTGACGTTTATGGTCACGGTATCAGCCGTATGCTTATGCTAGGTGGCGGCGGGTTTGCCTATCCCAAATTTGCGCTGATGTCGCACGAGGGCCTGCGCATGGACGTTATCGAGTATGACGGAGAGATTACGCGCCTGGCGCGCCGCTGGTTCTACCTAGACGAGCTAGAGCGCGCGGCGGGCGATCGCCTGCGGGTGATAACCGCTGAGGCTCGCTCGTATCTGGGTGTGACGAGCGTGGGCCATCGTCGCTACGACGTGGTCGTGAGCGATTGCTTTGGCGGTGCCGAGCCCGTACGCGAGCTGGCGACGGTTGAGGCGTTGCGTTTAGTGCGGGGAAGCCTGAACCCCGGGGGTATCTACGTTGCCAATATCGTGAGCGCAAACGAGGGGAGCGATGTAACGTTCCTGCGCGACTGCGCTGCCACGGCACTCGAGGTATTCGCCCACGGCTGGGTGGTCCCCTGTGGCGATACAGAGTTCGGCGGCGAGGAAAACTACCTGCTCATCGCCAGCGACGGGAACTATGCCTTTGCCGAAGCCGTGCCCTTTGACGCCGACTTCCTCGGCGCCGTCCTTCACGACTAGCGCGTCTTTCTGCGACCAGTCTTTCTGGGACGGGGCTTTTTAGCTGCTTTCGGATGCCGGCTCGCTCCACATCGGGAGCAGTCAATTTGGGACGGGGCTATTTTAGCTATCCCTGCCACTAATCGGCCAAACCTTTCGCTTTACCTGCAAGGGCAGCTAAAATAGCCCCGTCCCAAATTGACTGCTCATATAGTCAGCCCCGTTTTATGCGTGGTCGCGCCAGCTGCGGACACGCTGCTTCATGCCATCTATGTCGAGCACGCCTTCGGCAAAGCCCTTACGCACGAGCTCTTCGGGAACGAACTCATCGTAACGATCAAAGTAAGGCACCTCGCCGGGATAGACGAGCTCGATGGGATCGAAGTCCTTCTCGGCCTCGGCGGCGAGTACCTCAAAGAACGTCTCTTCGTCGGCCTTCATCTTAAACTGCATAAAGTACGGGCGCGACGGGTCGAGTCCGCGAAGGCCCAGATCCGCGGCACATTTAATCTTGAGCATGCGCTCGAGCGCCAAAAAGGCATAGCTGCCCAGCCAGGGGAAGAGCACCCAGGTGTCGCCGCCCAGGTTAATGAGTGGCCTAGTGCCCGCACCCGAAATCTCGGCCGTATGGCGAGCCTGCGCCAGACGGGCTCGCGCGTTGCCCATAAGGTACGGATACGCGGCATGTTCGTTGAGCGCTTTACGCATGCGCTCGAGTACATGCGTGTTGATGTCGCCGGGGCAGTCGCCAAAGTAAGCCGGCACACGGCCCTTGACCTGCGTGGCAAAGACGGTATGGCGCTTCCAGTCCACTTCCTCGACAATCCAGCAGTGCCCGGCGATGGCGATGCGTTCACCGGGCGGTGGGGGATTGACGATCGTGCCCAGTTCGGACGACTCGCTGCGGACGGTGAACTCCTCGTTTTCCTGGAACACGGCGTAGAACTTAAAATTGTTGATGATGCGCTCGCCCGCGAGGCCCACGATGAGTCCGCCGCCCTCGGTGACCTGGATATGGTCGATCTTAATGAGGTGACGCAGCAGCACGCGATAGTCATCGGCTGAGACGCGATGGAAATAGCTGAGTGTGAGCACGCGCTGGGCAAGTTCTGCCGGCGTGAGCTCTCCGGTGCTGGCAAGCGTCGACATAGTCTGGTGATAGAGCAGACTGTAGGGGAGTCGATCGAGCTCGGGCGGCTCGACCCACTTTTCCTCGCGATAGAGTTGTACGAGTGCGATGCCCTGCAGGAGCTTCCACGGAATGGTTTCGGGCATCATCGTGCGCGGCTCGGGCTCTTCCTCGCGCATGACAAACCACATCTCGGGCGGAAGGTCGCGGCGTCCCGTGCGGCCCATTCGCTGCAAAAAGGAACTGACGGTAAATGGCGCATCGATTTGAAACGCACGCTCCAGACGGCCGATATCGATGCCAAGCTCAAGCGTAGAGGTGGTGACGGTCGTCTGTGCCTGCTCCTCATCGCGCATGAGCTCTTCTGCCGTCTCGCGCAACGATGCCGAAAGATTGCCGTGATGGATGAGGAAACGGTCAGGCTCGTGTCGGCTCTCACAGTAGCTGCGCAGCATGGAACATACGGCCTCTGCCTCCTCGCGCGAGTTGGCAAAGACCAGACACTTGCGCCCGCGGGTGTGTTCGAAGATATAGCCCATGCCGGGATCGGCGTTGTCGGGTGCGGTGTCGGTGGGGTTGAGGAGCGCTTGCTCGGCGGCCCGGGGGATGTCGACTTCGCCCTCGGGGGCCGAAGAAGTGCAGCGGTTCCCGGAGGTAGCCTTACCCTGTGCCCGTTTGCGACCTTGACGGCGCTTGTCCTGTGTGGGCTGTCCGCTGTGGCTCGCGCCTTGGGTGTCGGCCGGCAGCGCCGTGGGTGCCGCTGCCTCAATGCGCTCGGAGGCAAGCACTTCGGCCTCTTGAGGACCCATGCTCTCGAATCCCCGCTGCTGTGCCTGGGGACCCGAGTTGTAGAAGTGCTCCATGGAGATGCGCCACACGCGGCGCGGTTCCTCAAAACGAGGGATAACGCAGTCACGTCCCGTTCCCTGTGAGAGAAAAGCGCCCGTGCGCTCGGGGTCGCCGATGGTGGCCGAAAGGCCAATGCGTCGAGGCTGCACGCCGGCCATGCGCGAGAGTCGCTCGATAAGGCAGAGCGTCTGCCCGCCACGGTCGCCGCGCATGAGCGAGTGGACCTCGTCGATGACCACATAGCGCAGGTCGCAAAACATGCGCGGGATCGCCATGTGCTTATGGATCAGGAGCGCCTCGAGTGACTCGGGCGTAATCTGCAAGATGCCGCTCGGCTTTTTGATGAGCTTAGCCTTGTGCGACTGCGAGACATCGCCATGCCAGTGCCAGACAGGGATATCGGCCTCTTCGCAGAGGTCATTAAGGCGGACGAACTGATCATTGATGAGCGCCTTGAGGGGGCCGATGTAGAGGGCACCCACGCTCGCGGGCGGCTTCTCCCAAAACTCGGTCAGGATGGGAAAGAAGGCGGCCTCGGTTTTGCCGGAAGCCGTGGATGCCGTCAGGAGCACATTGTCTTGTGTGTTAAAGATGGCATCTGCCGCCGCAACCTGAATGGAGCGGAGACTCTCCCAATCGTGGGAGTAGATGAAGTCTTGGATAAACGGGGCGTAGCGGTCAAAGGCGTTCACGGGGCCTCCTTTCAAAAGCGAATCTCTCAACGCGGCGGGCAGTGGCTTGCTGCATGACTGCTTCAATGTTTGCCCAGATAAAACCTGCCAAAATAAACCTGTCCCTTTTTGGCAGGTTAGATGGCGAATTCGGCGAAGTTGCGGTCGGCGCCTGCGGTGCCGGTGTCGTCTGTTGCGGCTGCTGGCGCGTCACCGCCGACGCTTTGCAGCAGCTCGGCCACGTTGGCGTCGGGGTTTTGGCATAGGATGTCGAGCAGCTCGATAAAGTCACGAATGACTTCGCGCGGCGTCAGATGCGTGTCGGCTCCCACGCGACCGAACTCAATCTTGAGGAAGTCCACCAGGTCGCTCTCGGTAAGCGTGGGCGTCCAGCCAAAGTAGCCGGCGTGAATTTGCATGAGTTTTTCGATCAGCACCAGCAACTCTTCGTAGGTGAGTGGCTGCAGACGGATGATGGGCGCGAGCATGTCTTTAAGGTCCTCGCGTGCAAAGCGGCCCTGAGCGAGTCGGCTGCGCAGGGCCTCGTAGGAGAACACGCCGCGGCGGCGGTCTTCGATGGAGGTTGGCGTGCCGCCCATGATCATGCCCAGGTACTGCGCCTTGCCCTGAAGCGTGTCGTTGTACATGGTCAGGATCTTCTCGTAGTTGTATTGGCGCGTGATCGCGTTGGGAATCTTATACAGATTCACGAGTTCGTCGATGAGCACCAGCATGCCCTTGTAGCCGCTGCAGACCAAAAAGCGCGCAATGAGCTTAACGTAGTCGTACCAGTCGTCATCGCTGATGATGGTCGAGGAACCCAGTTCGGCGCGAGCCTCGCTCTTGGTGCGGTATTCGCCGCGGATCCATTTGGTTATGCGGCTCATGGCCTCTTCATCGCCCTCGGATACGGCCGTGCGGTAGCGGCGGAGCATGCGGGCGAAGTCGAAGCCGTGGACCATCTCCTCGAGCGGGGCCAGTTGGGCATTGACGACCGACTCGTCGACGTCGGCACACGAGGCGACCCAGCGATCCAGAATAAGGTTGAGCGCACCGCCCTCGGGGCGCGTCTTGGTCGATATGTTGCGGATGAGCTCACGGTAGGTGGCAAGGCCCTGCCCCTGACCGCCCTGCAGGCGGCGCTCGGGCGACAGGTCGGCATCGGCGACGACGAACCCCTCGCCCATGGCGTGCGTGCGGATGGTCTGGAGCAAAAAGCTCTTGCCTGCGCCGTAGCGACCGACCAGAAACCGGAAGCTCGCGCCACCGTCGGCGATGAGACTCAAATCGGTGAGCAGGGCGCGGATCTCGACCTCGCGCCCTACGGTGATATAGGGAAGGCCGATGCGCGGGACCACACCGCCCTTGAGTGAGTTGAGAATGACGGCAGCGACGCGCTTGGGCACGCGGGGTGCTGCGGATGCGGTATCACTCATGGTCTAGGTATCCTCTCACGTCTGCTTCGTAATCCTCGATAATTTGCGGTCCTGCCGCGCCGAACTCGATAACGGTGTCTCCCACCAGGTCAAAGAGCGTCTCGTTGATGCTGTCGACGAGCATATCCTCGCTCTGGCCCGACCTCTCCACTGCCGATGTCGCTTGCACTGTGTTTTGCTCGAGGAGCGCGCGAAGAAAGGCATCTTCGGCGGGCGCGAGTTTGTTCGTAGCTTCGGCAGACGCGGGCGTTACGGGTGCGGGCGCAGACACGAGGAGCGGTGCCATGACGCCAAACTCTTCGGCGGAGACAGTCGGCTCGTCGGGTTCGTCTTGCTGAATGGTCATCTCGCCAGGTTCGGCAGTCATGCCGGGCGCAGACTCGCGGCCCGGCTGCTCGATAAGCGTTGCCTCGGCTTCCACGGGCGTGCCGTCCTCGCGCTCCTCATCAATCAAAAGCGCTTCACGCGTTTGCGCGGCGGCGCTCCGAATGTGCCCCAGCTGGCTCAAATCGATATCGATCTTGACGGGCTGGTGTGCGGCATCCCACGAAAGCCATGCCACGATCTCGTCATCGATGATTTTGGCCAGATATTTGGGGACCTTCTCCTCCTTCAGGGGGTGGGCGGGGGCTAGGGCCAGGCGCAGACGTTGGTCGCAGGCGCGCATCATCTCACCAAGCTTGCTGCTCTTTTGCCTGCTGCCGTGAATTCGCATGCATTCCCAAAAACCGTTTTGGCAGCGGTAGATATGGATGGGGTCAAGACGGTATTCGCAGTCCTCGTGGCGCTCGGGCGCAAAGAACACGGCCGAGGCAAACATGGTATAGGGCATGGCCGTCTCCTCCCCAAACAAGCTCGCCACGATACCGTTCTTTCGATGCGTGTCATAGTAGCGCGCCATGCGGACGTACACGGCGCATGCCACGTGGCGTAGGTCGCGATGGTGGCTGCGATCGAGTCTAGAGTTATCGAGGTTATACGTGGAGAGGGCGTTGATAGCGGCCATGAGTCGCTCCTCGCCCGCCTCGTCGGGCGGGAGGGGGAGCGTAGGCTCGGAGGTCTTACGACGCGCAGACGGCAGATCCGACGGCGTCGGTGCAGGTGCAAGGTCTCGAGCCGCGCGCCGCAGCTCGATAAGGGCGTTATCGAACATGACGGTTTTAGAGTCGCGAAGCAGTTTGGGGTCGAGCCCGTGGAAAACGGCGTAATCTTGCAACCACACGCGTGCAAACCGGTCGATGCCGGGCTCGAAGGCACGATAGGCGTTCCAAAAGGCCTTGATCTTGTTAAAGCCATCGAGTGGGTCATCTACGCCAATGCCGCAGATCAGCTCATAGAGATACAGGAAGGCAAAGGACGTAGACGTTTCCTCGACAGTTCCGCGGCGCACTTGGGCACGCCAGGTAAAGTAGCCGCGCAACTGTCGATCGCTCATGGCATTGTAGGTGGGAAAGTACGACTTAAAGGTGCCGTTGTAGGGACAATCGTCCTCGAAGTCGGCCATCAGCAGGCCTTGGCGGTAAAAGAGCTCCGCCTCCGATAGCCAACGTCCCGCGCCGCCTTTGGGATCATCTTGCCAGCGTGATATCTCGCGCATCTTGCGGTACTGGTCGGGGAGGAAGTTCTGCATCTGTCGACCGGTCTTGAGAATCGGCTCGTCGGCATAGATTTCGTTTGAGAAGCGGGCGGACTGATGGGTCCGGGCCTCGGCCATAATGCGCTCGATGAGCATCTTGACGTCCTGGTCGGCCACCGCTTCTCCTCTCCTAACGCAGCTTCGGTGACCTCATATCATAGCACAGCATCAAACAGGTGTTCGAGAAACCGCTATGTAGATAGATTTAGAACAAGAGGGCGTAGATGACCGCCACGACGACGGAGGGGAGCATGTTGGCCGTGCGGAAGGTCTGAGGTCGAATAAGGTTAACCCCAACACAGAAGATGAGCATAGAGCCCACAAGCGAAAGGCTGTCGAGGGCTGCGGTGGTCATGATGGGGGAGAGTGCGCCGGCAAAAAGCGTGATCGTGCCCTGGAATACGGCAACGGGCAGGGCCGAGAAGATGCAGCCGCGGCCAAGCGAGGCCGTCATGGTGCAGACGATGATGCAGTCCAGCGCGCCCTTCAGGGCAAGCGTGGACCAGTCGCCGAGCAGACCGTCCTGAATCGATCCTACGATGGCCATGGCACCGATACACACGGTGAGCGATGCCGAGACAAAGGCGTTGGTGAACTCGTTGTCGCCTTCGCTGCCGGTTTTGCGCTTGAGCCATTCGCCGAGGTTCTCGATGGCGGCCTCCAGGTTGATGGCCTCGCCGATGAGCGAACCGAGGGCAAATGAGACGATAAGCATGGTGGTGCCGGTGGTCGCCAACGCCTCTCCATCGATAACGAGCATCTTTTGCATGGTGCCGCCCAGGCCGATAAACAGAACACACAACCCCGACGCCTTCATGAGCGTGTCTTGGATGCGAGGCGTAATGAAGCGCCCACCCATAAGGCCAAGCAGACCGCCCGCGATCAAAAGCGCGACGTTGATGATCGTTCCTAAACCCGGCATGAACCCTCCTGTAATTGATGCCAACGCGGCAATCGTAGCAGAACGGGGAGGGGGCGCTCAGTATCCGAGCCAAGCGGCGGTTAGCGGTCTAGGACAGGATGGGGCTAAAGTCGAAGCGCAGCGTCATGAGGTGCTGCGGGGATTCGATGGCTGCGGCAATGATGTCGGCATCTCGTGCGCGATCGAACCCTTCAAGTTCCATTTGATAGGGGACGTCTTCTTGGATACCGATGCGACGAGGAAGCAAAAGCTTGGTTCCGTCGAATTCTTCGGTTCGCGTTCCGTCTGCTGCAACGGAATAAAGGTGTAACTTGGCGGTCGTTGTGGCATCAAGTGCCGAGATAGCTTGGATATCGTTCGATGCGCTCTTTGCTCCCACTGCTGTAAGTGCCGTAGGCGCGACGACTTCGCCCGAAGGCAAAAAGACGAGCTCGACGGTGTTGGGGAATGCGATGAGGATATTTTTGCGGCGGGGCGCATTGGCAGCGACTGGCTCAATGCTTGCAGCATCGACGGTTTCCGTGTGGTCGAGCGCGACCATCATGCAACAGTTGCCTTCGTCGACACCTGGGGGAGCGGCAAAGTCCAGGCCGTCTTTCGGTTGGGAATCACCTAGTTCGGTGGCGCTGCCGCTTGGCTTCTCGAGAGGAACCGCAGCGTTATCTTCTGATGATGCATCGTCAACATGTGCCGGTGCGTCTGCGACCTCGTCTTTGGGGGATTTGTCATTATCGCTCGATATAGGAGCGGCAATCTCGACGGACCCCACTCCGTGCCATGTCATTTGGAGCAGCGCCGGATCGGCGAGAATGCGCTGCACGCCCGGCTCCTGGGCATCGATATTGATGGGGGCGGGTTCTGATCCGCGCGTGAGGTTAAGCGAGCCCTTCTGCCTGGTGCTTTGAGCCTTTTGGTCGTCCGCGTCGCCAGCGTAGAACAGCAAAGGCGCATCTCCCGTTGCGATGGCTTCGGTGTCCGCCTTGGTCAGCCGCAGCGACGCCGTAAAGGAGATGATGGGCTGCGCGCCATCGACATTCGAGGGAACGCAGCCCAGGCATACACCCCCTTCTTCTTCATGGGCCGTGCTGTCAAAGACGACCTTTGCCCCGTTCGCCGAGTCATCGACCGAGGCAATATCGATGCGCAGCTCTAAGTCGCATGGGTCGCCATCGGCGTCGACTGCAGCCGATTTCCATGTGCAGATGGCGCAACCTGTCCGGGGGCCGTTCTCCTTGTCCGGTCGCTTGATATCCACGACTATCGAGTCGACCGCATTGCGGTGAAGGCATCCCGAGGTTCGGACCGTGGCATGTGCGAGCGAAAAACGTTGGCAGGCGACGATACCCGACGAATTCGCCGCGGGGTTCAGAGCTTGCGGTAAGGAGCTTGCCGTGGCGGGCGTCGCCCAAGCGGCGAGAGGCGTACCGCTCGCCAGTGCGCTGCAGAGCGCGGCAACGGGCAAAAGGTTTTTGGGTGCCATGGTTCTCCTATCTATTCCGCGTACTCCGGTCGTGCTTGGCTATTGGTTGCGTTTGACGTGCAGGCCAAGGCACGTCAGTCCTGCTCCCACCGTGGCGACGCCTACCGCAATGAGTTGCCGGGTGTCGCTCGTCTGGACGAGCGGCTCGTGACGGCTGCCGCGATTAAGGCCCGAAAGATCGACGGTCACTTCTGTGGCCGCTTGCGCTTGCTCTTGTTGAGCAAAGGCCATTGCGGGTGCGGACGCCAAGATGCTGACGATGGCGGCCAGTGCAATCGCCTTAGGACGTGGCGTGCGCACCGGGCTCGACCGTCCAGGTGATGCTTGCCACTTGATCTCCCGTACCGGTGGCGTGGTAGATGTCACGCGTGACGCGGGCGACGTGGCCACTCACATTGAGCCTAATTTTGTCCGTTCCGTCGCCAATGTCCTTGTACTTCATGTCGAAGCTTGCGTCTTTGGAAAGATCGAGGCCCGTAGTCTGAGTCGCCGAGCTGGCATCCTTTTCTGCCTCATCGGGGCCAACCTTAAAATCGATGGAGTTCTGGGCCGAGCCCGTCTTTGCGTCTGCAACGATTGTCCAGTCGTTCTTGGCCGTGACCTTCATGTTGGTGACGTGGATGCCATATGCCGAGAGGTTGTCGATGGTAATCGTCTCGTCGGAGGGTCCTACAAGCGTTCCGTCGGCTTTGGCGGCAAAGGGGATGACCGTTGGCGCCTTAAACGAAACATTGCTAATGTCGGCCTTCACCGTCACATCGGTGGTTCCAACGCGCACCTCTGCCATGGCCGCCGTTGGCGCGGCGCCCATCGCAAGTGCGAGCGTAAGCCCTGCGCCCACGGCGAGTGCCCTGGCTCCGCTCAGGTTCATGGGTGTGTTCATAATCGATCCTTTCTGCTCGTCACGGACTGTTTCCGTGATGGTTGGACGAATGGGGACAGGGTGCTGCCCCTGCGAGCGCGTCGGCCACTAGCCTTCTGCCTGTGCCACCCGCACTTTGACGCGCGTCGGATTGCCGTGGGTGTCGTAGGTCTTGGCATCGAGTGCCTGAATCTCGATATATGCCTCGCCTTCTTGGATATCGCCGGCGGGGCAGGTCTCAACCGTCTTGCCGGCTTCGACCACACCGGACTCATAGATGGTCTCGTCGTTTTGAATCACGCGGAAGCGCTGGGGAAACTTGTTGTCTTGGACGTTTTGCACGTTGACGCGCAACTTGCCGCCTTCCTGCAACTGTGCGACCGGCGCGACCGAGATCGTCATCATGTTGTCGCGGACGATGGCGTCGAGCTCATCCTGGATTTCTTGGCGCGATTTACCTTCTGCCGTCGTGACTGAGGCGCCCGCTTCGGGCACGGGCTGCGACTGCCAGGCGTATAGCCCTATGGCGATGAGGGCGCAGACGACAGCCAGGCAGACAACGACGAGTTTCTTGCGACGCCCCAGTCCTGCAAGGCGGGGCGGCTTCTTCGCACTCATGCGGCGTCCTTGGTGGTGTAGACACGTGCGAACGTGGACGGGTCCGCTCCAAAGAGCATGTGAAGCATCAGGCGGCGCGAATAGATGAGCTCGTCGAAGTCGTGAGGGAGCTCGATGTTGTGGATACGCGCGATGTGGTGGGCGAGCGCCGAGAACGACTCGGGGTCGCAGATCACATCGGTAGTGACGTGGTAGACCTCCGTACCTGGAAATGCATCTTCGTCGAAAGGCAAGAGATAGGGGTCGTCATCGACTTCGATGGCGAAACCGTATTGGGGCCAGTAATATGCCATGGAAACCTCCCTGCTCTGGGGCCAAAACTCCTATTGGTTTGGCTGTCGATGCCGACCGTATCAGCCGCAACTTGCCCAATAACTAACCAATTGCTTGACGAGCCGATATCCCCGCAGGTAAAAGCATATGAAAAAAATCTCAACTATTTTTGACTGATAAATGCACATGTTGTGGCTGCGCGGCAACGTGTGGCAAAAGCGTCGCTTGTCTCGAAAATTCCACCGTTCGCCGAATTGCGCGAACGTTAAAAACGTCAATTATGGAGACGGTCTCGAACATGTCGGTGAAACGATGCGGTAACATTTCCCTGCAAACACTGTAGCTAGCTAAAGGGGGAGTTCGCGTGTCTGCAACCATCAAACCCTTCACCGACGAGTTCGAAGAGTATGGTCGCGATGAGTCTCGCACATCGGGCGAGGCCTCGAGCATCTCGTTTCCGACAACGGAGGACGAGGTCCGCGCCATTATGGAAAAGCTCCATGCCGAGCGTGTCCCGGTGACGGTTCAGGGCGCCCGGACCGGTCTTGCCGCCGGCGCCGTGCCTCATGGCGGTCACATTCTCAATACTTCCCGCATGAATCGCTACCTAGGCATTCGCCGCGATGAGCAGGGCCGCTTTCTTTTGCGCGTGGCGCCCGGCGTCGTGCTGTCTGAGCTGCGCAAGCAACTGGGCAAGAAAGTGCTGCCGACTGCCGGCTGGGACCAGGCATCGCTTGAGGCCTACGAGGAGTTCCAGGAAGCTCCCGAGCAATTCTTTCCTACCGATCCCACCGAGGCATCTGCCTGCCTGGGCGGTATGGCGGCATGCAACGCTTCCGGCGCCCGTAGCTACGCTTACGGCCCCATGCGCCCTCACATCACGGGCCTTCATGTCGTGCTGACCGATGGCGACCTGCTCGAGCTTCACCGTGGCGAGGTTTTTGCACAGGGTCGTCGCCTTTCGCTCGTCACGGTGCAGGGCCGCACGCTCGAGCTCGACCTTCCCGACTACACCATGCCCAAGACCAAAAATGCTTCGGGCTATTTCGTTGCTGACGATATGGATGCCATCGATCTGTTTATCGGTGCCTGTGGCACACTCGGCGTCATCACCGAGCTCGAGATTGCCCTGCAGGCGGCGCCTGCGGTCGTTTGGGGCGTGAGCTGCTTCTTTGACAGCGAAAACAAGGCCGTGTCCTTCACCGATTCTGTACGTCCCGTCCTGTCCCACGCGGCTGCCATCGAATATTTCGATGCAGGCGCCCTGGATATCCTGCGTCGTCAGCGTGAGCAGTCGACTGCGTTCGCCTCGCTGCCGGCGCTCGACAAAGACGCCAAGGTCTGTGTCTACGTGGAGCTCGACTGCGACGACGAAGCCCAGGCGACTGAGGAGCTGTATCACTTGGGGTGGGTACTGGAGCTTGCGGGCGGCAGCGACGATGCGACATGGGTCGCGCGCACCGAGGTCGATCGCGAGTGTCAGCGATTCTTCCGCCATGCGGTGCCCGAGAGCGTCAACATGCTCATCGACGAGCGTCGCCGCACGGACCCCACCATTACCAAGCTGGGGTCGGATATGTCGGTGCCCAACGCACACTTGGCCGATGTCATCGCCCTTTATCGCCGCACGTTGGCCGAAAGTGGGCTTGAATCTGCCGCCTGGGGGCACATCGGTAACAACCATCTGCATGTGAACATTCTGCCGCGCGATGCGCAGGATTACCGCCGCGGCGAAGAGCTCTTTGCCCAGTGGGCTTCCGAGGTCACGGCCATGGGCGGCGCCGTCTCCGCCGAACACGGCGTCGGCAAGATCAAGGCGGGCTTCTTGGAGACGATGTACGGTCACGAGGCCATGGTCGAGTCGGCGCGGCTCAAGCTCCAGCTCGATCCTGCCGGGCAGCTGGGCCGCGGTAACCTGTTTTCGGAGAAGCTCTTGGATGAGCTCGTCCAGAAAGGGGGCGCGTGAAGATGAGCGATTTCCATATGGTGGTGTGCGTCAAGGCGGTGCCGGGCAGCACCGAGGTCAAGATGGACCCCAAGACCAATACCATCGTGCGCGATGGTAAGCAGGCGGTCATTAATCCCTTTGACGCGAGCGCTTTGGAATGCGCGCTGGCGCTGAAGGACGACTTTATCGGCTTTGGCATGGACGTGCGCGTAACGGTGGTGTCGATGGGCATCCCCGCGACTGAATCGCTATTGCGCGACTGCATCGCCCGAGGCGCCGATGACGCACTGCTGCTAACCGATCGAGCCTTTGCAGGTGCCGATACCCTGGCAACCACCTATGCCCTCAAGTGCGGCATCGAGGCGCTCGACGAGGACTTCGACCTGCTCATCTGCGGCAAGATGGCGGTGGACGGCGATACGGCCCAGATTGGTCCCGAGCTTGCCGGTGCCTTCGAGATTCCCTGCGTGACCGACGTGAGCTGCGTGCAGAGTGCGGGCTTTACGACTTGTGGTTCACTGGCGCTTGTTCACGGCTGCGATGCCGGCGAGGAGACGGTCTATCTTGAGATGCCGTGCGCGATGACGACTGCCAAGGAGATTGGCCAACTGCGTATGCCGAGTATCGCCGGTATTCGTGCGGCCGAGGAGGCGGACGTGCGCGTGGTCAACGCTGCCGACGTGAACGCCGACCCCGCGCGCTGCGGTCTTGCCGGCTCGCCGACACAGGTCGTGCGATCGTTTGTGCCCGACCGCGACCAAACGTGCGAGGCCGTTGACGGAACGGCGTCCGAGCAGGCGGCGAAACTTGCCAAGATTATCGAGGGGATGGCATAGATGAGCGGATTGATTATCGATAGCGAAGCCTGTATCGGCTGTGGTCGCTGCGTTCGCGCCTGTGCCTCGGGCGGCATCGTAGTGGAAGGCGAGCGGCCCAACCGTTGCGCCCGCGTAACCGACGGCTGCATCCTATGCGGCGGGTGCGTCGACGCTTGCCCCGTCAATGCCATTTCGATCGAGCGCGACGAGGCCGCCGGCGCGGTTGACCTCGATGCATATCGAGACATTTGGGTATTCGCGCAGACCGACGAGCACGATACGGTGGCTCCCGTTGCCTTCGAGCTCATGGGCAAAGGCCGCGAGCTTGCGGATACACGCGGCTGTCGCCTGGTGGCGCTGGTCGGCATGGGCCCCGAGGGTTCTCTCGGTGACCTGGAGCATCTGGTTTGCGCCGGTGCAGACGAGGTCCTGATCTGTCGCGACGAGCGTCTGCGCCAGAACGATGTGGAGGTCTACGCTCGCCTCATCTGCGATTTGGTGGCAGAGCGCAAGCCCGAGGCCATTCTGTACGGAGCGACCGCCTTTGGCCGCGAACTGGCACCCGGCGTTGCCGTGCGTTTGCAGACGGGCCTTACGGCTGACTGTACCGTGCTTTCGATGGATACGGAGACGGGGCTGCTGCAACAGACGCGTCCGGCGTTTGGCGGCAACCTGATGGCCACCATCGTCTGCCCCAATCATCGTCCCCAGATGGCAACGGTGCGCCCCGGCATCTTTAAGGCGCCCGACTTTGACTACGGCCGCTCCGGCACGATCACCCAGATAGCACTTGCGGATGATGCTAAGGCTCGTGTCGAGATCTCGATTCCCGCCGAGGAGTGGGGACAGCAGGCTTCAATCGCCGATGCCGAGCGCCTGGTCGTGGTAGGTCGCGGCATTGGTTCCAAGAAAAACCTGCCGCTGATGCGAAGGCTCGCCGAGGCTCTGGGAGCCGAGCTTGGCTGCACGCGACCCGTCGTGGAGGCCGGCTGGTTGGAGTATCGCCATCAGATTGGCCAGACGGGCGTATCGGTTTCGCCCAAGATGCTTGTGAGTATCGGTGTTTCGGGCGCCATCCAGCATCTTGCCGGCATCGGTGGGGCGGAATGCATTATCGCCATCAACGAGGACCCGGATGCCCCCATCTTTGGTGCTGCCCAGTACAAGGTTGTCGGTGATGCCGTCGAGGTCGTCGAGGAGCTGCTAGCCCAGCTTGAGCGCTAGGCGCGCGCCAGCCAGTCGCGCATCTCTTCCCTAAGACGGCTCCAGGTTGCCTGTGTGGCGGGGTCGGTAAAGGGCTGCGTAATACCAAAGGGCGCGTCGAGCAGGCGGTAGATATCGCCCTGCTCGCGCGCCAGCGCGCGGCTCGCCGGATAGACGAGCTCAAACATAAAGCAGATGAGTCCTACCAGGTAGTCCGCGGGCTCGTCGCGTTCGTCACGTGCGACGCAGCGGTGCTCGTCAAAGGCGGCCAACGTCGGCGCCGAGAAGTGGCTGGCGAGAAATGCGTCCTCATCCACCTTGAGGATGGTGTCGACGGTGCTGTCGGCGATGGTGCGCATAATGTCGATTTTGTCGCCATCGCGCACGATATCGCAGAAGCACCGTGTACGCTCGTCGAGTTGTGCCGGCAGGCGAAAGTCACTGTGATAGGCGATGCTCGCGCGGATGAGCTCGTCTTCTGCCGGGCTGTCGATAAAGTCGCGGATACTTGTTGCCGCGGGCGCGTCTGCAGGGTTTTTGCCAAAGAGGACCTCGAGGCCCAACTTCGCATGGCTCATGCTCTCGGCATCCTTAAACGTGTCCCAGCGTCGCAGCTGCTCAAAGCGGCCCATATCGTGCAACAGCCCACAAAGCCACGCCAGGTCAATGTCCTGCGGTGCCCAGTCCTGCTTGCGTGCCACGGCATCGCATGCCTCGGCAACGTGGTACGTATGCTCGATTTTGAGCGCGATACGCGGATTGGCGGCATCGTAGGCATCGGTGTAGGTCCTGAAGGCCGCGATTGCCCCCGTTCGATCGATAGCTGTCATAACGACTTCCTAAAAAAGCTGTGTCTTTCTGTGTCTTTCGATCCGGTGGCAATTGTAGGTGAACTCGGTCGCCGCCGGGCGATGATTCTGCCATGTCGTCGTATGCGGCTCGGAAAGCTTGTCGGGACGAGGAACGCTATGGTGCTCAAAATCGTTAAAACCGTCTGGCCGGTGATGCTTACCAATGTTGCGATAGGTGCGCCGTTGTCGATGTTCCCACCGCTATTGCGGGTTTCGTCTGCACATCGCTCTTTATTTGCCTGCTCTTTTCGCAGCGGCTGTCGGCGTCGTTGCGGTGGCAATCAAGACAAAGTCGATGTTGTGGTGCTGCGTCTCGGGTATCGGGCTCTATATCGTTTTGAGCCTCGTATAGGAGTGGGGTGCGTTTACCGTCCGGGCCCCACGAATCGGATTTCTCACCGAGCCGGTCTGCTTCTTCTGGTACCATGGTCAAACTTTACTGTAGCAAAGCATGACGTGGGCTTTTGTTCTGCGTCGGCGGAAATGGGGGTTTCATGGCACAGGAAGCGATCGCCAACGAGCAAAAGAAATTCAAAGTACCGCGCATTCCGGGTGACATCATGATCTACCCGATGATCGTCGGCCTTTTGCTCAATACCTTCTGCCCGCAGGTCTTCGAGATCGGCGGCTTCTTTACCGCCGCCTGCCGCGGCGGTTCCAATACCATCGTCGCCGCGATCCTGTTGTTCGTGGGTGCCGGCATCAGCTTTAAGTCCACGCCGGGTGCCATCAAGACCGGCATCGTCGTACTGATTCCTAAGCTTGTGGTGGCAGCCGTGCTGGGCTTGAGCGTTGCGTATTTCTTTAATGACAACTTTTTGGGCCTGAGCTCGGTTTCCATCATCGGCGGCATTACGTTTTGCAACATGGCGCTCTACACGGGCATCATGGGCGAGTTTGGCGACGAGTCCGAGCAGGGCGCCGTGGGCATCCTGTTCTTCACGGCGGGCCCTGCGGTTACCATGATCATTCTTGGTGTCTCTGGTCTTGCCAACATTCCCGTTGGCACCATCATCGGTTCCATCCTGCCGCTCGTGATTGGCATGGTTTTGGGCAACCTCTTCCCGTTCATCAAGAACCTGCTGGTTCCCGGCACCAATCCTGCGATCGCCGTCATCGGATTTCAGCTCGGTGCGTCTATGAGCCTGTCGAGCTTTATCACCGGCGGCATTTCCGGCATCTTGCTGGGCCTTGTCACGTTGTTTGTCGTCGGCCCCATCACCTTTGCGTTCGAGCGCCTGTGCGGCGGTAACGGCAAAGCCGCCGTGGCTTGTTCCACCATCGCCGGCACGGCTATGACCACGCCGGTTGCTCTTGCCGAGGTCGCGCCGCGCTATGCCGAGCTTGCGCCCGCCGCATACGCTCAGATCGCCACCGCCGTCATCATCACGGCAATCATGGCTCCGATTCTGACCGGTTGGGTCGATAAGAAGTTCTACCAGGGCAAGGAAGACCTGTCGCCCGCCGGTGTCGAGGCCATCGAGGAAGCCGTCGCGGCCGACATCGATGGCGAGTAGCCATCGGCGCCCATCAATGATGCTGGCGTGCAACTCGCGCCGTGAGAGCGCCCGGGCGCTCTGGTATTATTCCCTCATTCCCCTCTGGATTGGGGGAGTTATGGTGATGCGTGCGGCTCGGAGAAGCGCTGTCGGTTTGATGATGGGGAGATGGGCCTGGTGGTCAAGGCGCTCAAGATTGAGATATTCCTGCTAAGCATGATTGTTCTTATCGGGCTTGCCGTGCGGAGTCGTCGCTCCTTGTTCTCGAGCACCCAGCAGCTATTGTTTAGCATGCTTGGCTACACCTCTGCCGCGTACATATTATTCGATATGATCTGGGTGCTATTGGATGGTGTGGACGGCACGTTGGGCATTGCTGTCAACTGGATTTCCAACGCGGTTTCGTTTTCGCTCTTTGCCATCGTGTGTCTCATTTGGTTTATCTATTCCGAGACGGTGCAGGGTTCTCGCCTTTTGGCCTCGCGCTATAGGGTGGTGCTTGTAGCGTCGCCTACGGTTCTGGTGGTCGTGCTGGCGTTTACCAGTTACTGGACGCACGCCCTGTTCTATATCGATTCGCAGGGCGTGTATAGTCGCGGCTCTGCTTATATGATCCAGCCCATTGTCAGCTACTGTTACGTTATACATACGTCCCTACATGCGTTTGTGCAATCTCGCAGGGTCGAGAGCCTGCAGACGAAGACCATCTATCGAACCTTGGCATTTTTCGCCATTCCGGCCCTGGTGGGCGGTACCTTTCAGGTTGTATACTCGTTGCCCGGCCTTTGTGTCGGCATAATGATTAGCATATTGCTGCTCTACATTGTCTTCCAGGAGCAGCTCATCTCGACCGACCCGTTGACTGGCCTCAACAATCGCAACCGTTTTGAGACCTATATACTGTCGCTCTTCTCAAATGTGGATCAGGCCAAAGACGTGTATCTGCTTGTGATGGACGCCGACGGCTTTAAGCAGATTAACGACCGCTATGGACATGTGGAGGGCGACCATGCTCTTCAGGTCATATCCGCTGCGCTCAAAGAAGTCTGCTCGGCGTCTGGTAGCTTTATCGCGCGTTATGGCGGCGATGAGTTCGTGGTGCTTCAAAAGGCGATAGCGGAGCAGGATATCTTGCATCTGTGCGCGGCAATCAACGACGAGCTCGCGCGCGCCGAGGTTCCGTATCTGTTGCGGATGTCCATCGGCTACGCACGGGTTGGTGATGGCGTCGATACCTGGCAAGACTTGCTCCGTGCTGCCGACGCGGAGCTCTACCGCGTAAAGCGCGAGAAGAAGAAAGCCGGCGTCCAGATACGCTAGAAAAAGGGGCGCACGACCGTTGCGATGGTCGTGCGCCCCTTCTGCGCTTTCGGGGACTAGTATCGGCTGTCGAAGATGCGCCTCGTCTTTTTCTCGGAGCGGGGTAGCTCACCAGGCGCGGCGTGGCATCGCCATGGTTTTCGATGGGGTTAAACGCGTCTGCAGTCTTGCCGCTGGAGTAGGCGTCTGCAATCTGCGGCAGGCGCTCGTTAACCTCGCCATGGGCGGCAAACGAACGGCGCGGGAAGATAACCCATTTGGGATCCTTCTCAAAGGTGCCAGCGGGATGTGCGACGGTATGCTCGGGTACCTCCAAATAGGTTGAGGCGTGACATACGCGGGTGGTGGGACGCACGATAACGGGCGTATGGTAGCGCTCCGAGATTTCAAATGCCTCTTGCATCATCGCGTAGCCCTGCTCCAGATTTTGCGGATCGAGCACGGGGATCTTCGCAAATGCGGCAAAGCGGCGCGTATCCTGCTCGGTTTGAGAGGAGATGGGGCCGGGATCATCGGCAACAAACAGCACCAGGCCGCCCTTGATGCCCACGTAGTTGAGGCTCATGAGCGGGTCGGAGGCAACGTTTAGTCCAACTTGTTTGCAGGTAAAAAGGCAGCGCGCTCCTGCATACGATGCACCTGCCAGCACCTCGAGCGCGGCTTTTTCGTTGGTCGACCACTCGACGTGGACACCCTCGGCACTACCTTGGGCCTTGAGTTTGGCAACTGTCTCGACAAGTTCCGTCGACGGCGTGCCCGGGTAACCGGCGACCACGCGAACGCCCGCCGCAAGCGCGGCATACGCAAAGGCCTGGTTTCCCATAACCAGTTTCTTATGCATCTGTATCCCCTCGATGTCGCCGGCGCGTTACGGCAAGACGGCGTCTGTCGCCGCGACTCGGTACGAAATCAACGAGATACAGCGTACTCCATTAAGCTAAAGCGAGAGCTGCCCTTTTCCAAACGGGGTGGTTTGTTAGGCCTTTTTAGGTTTGTTGACAATGATGATGCCACTGCAGACCAAGAGCAGGGCCACAATTACGGTAACGGGGCTCGTGCCAGCGCCCTCTCCGAGCAACAACGCGCTCAACAGCACGCCAAAGACCGGGTTCATAAAGCCAAAGACCGAAACGCGGCTAACGGGGTTGACGGCGAGTAGGCGGGACCACAGCGAGTACGCGACGGCGGAAATGAGCGCCATATAAATGATGAGCGCGATGGCGGGGGCGATTTCGGTGGGGAATAGCGCGCCGCCCATCAAAAACCCGATACCGGTAAGGACCAAACCGCCGACCAAAAACTGCCAGCCGGCGAGCAAGACGCCGTCATGCTCGCGCGAGAAGATGCCAATGAGGCAGGTCGACAGGGCGCCCGCAATAGTGGAAGCCAAGATAAATCCCTCGCCGTCGAGTGTAAAGCCAAAGGTGCCGTCCGCACCCGAAAGGTTGACGAATGCGACGCCGGCAAAGCCCAGTACGCAGCCGAGCACCTTGGTCGCATCGAGCTTTTCGGTGCGAAACGCCAGAGCGGCAAAGAGGATGGCGAGGAAGTTGGCGCTGGCCTCGATGATGGAACTCGACATGGCGCTGGCGCGCGAGAGTCCCAGGTAGAAAAAGAAGTACTGCCCGATAGTCTGGAAGAGCGACAGGATGCAGATGGGCTTAATGTCGCGAGCCTGTGGAACGAGTGGGCAGCGCTGGGCCGCGCTCATCCCAACGATAACCAGGGCGCCGGCAAGCGTGAAGCGCAAGCCCGCAAAGAGCAGCTGCGAGGCGCTATCGTGCGCGGGGATGCCAAAGAGCTCATAGCCGATCTTGATGCAGGGGAAAGCCGACCCCCAGAGTGCGCAGCAGACGAGGCAGCCCAGGATGAGTCCGGGCAGGGTGGCGAGATACGGCTTGCGGCTTTCCATGATGTCCTTCCTGTATGCGCGAAGTAAAAAAGAACCCGCCACCGGGTGTGCCGGTGGCGGGTGTTGTTACCCGAGGGGATTGTACCCGATGGGAACGTATTTAAGCGAAGTAGGCTACGCCGCTCTCAAAGATCGGCATGAACTTATCGCCGGGGACATGCTCGGGCACGTTGCGGTACAGGTTGTCGCCGCGACGCTCGGCATGGCCCATCTTGCCCAGGACGCGGCCGTCGGGGCTCGTGATGCCCTCGATGGCGAGCGCGGAGCCGTTGGGGTTGACGGTGAGATCCATGCTGGGCTTGCCATCCTCGCCCACGTACTGCGTGGCGACCTGGCCGTTGGCGATCAGCTGGGCGAGCACTTCATCGTTGGCGACAAAGCGGCCCTCGCCGTGGCTGATGGCGACGGTGTAGGGGTCGTCCAGACTGCACTGCGACAGCCACGGGGACAGGTTGGACGAGATGCGGGTGCGCACCAGACGGCTCTGATGGCGACCGATGGTGTTGAACGTCAGCGTGGGCGCATCGGGCGTGGCGTCGACGATGTCGCCGTAGGGCACCAGGCCAAGCTTGATCAGGGCCTGGAAGCCGTTGCAGATGCCCAGCATCAGGCCGTCGCGGGCCTTGAGCAGGTCGCGGACTGCCTCGGTGACCTCGGGAGCGCGGAAGAACGCCGTGATGAACTTGGCGGAGCCGTCGGGCTCGTCGCCGCCCGAGAAGCCGCCGGGAATCATGACGATCTGGCTTGCACGGATGCGGCGGGCGAGCTCGTGGGTGCTCTCGGCGACGGCCTCGGGCGTGAGGTTGTTGATCACGAAGGTGTCGGCCTCGGCGCCGGCGGCGCGGAAGGCGCGGGCGCTATCGTACTCGCAGTTGTTGCCGGGGAACACAGGGATGATCACGCGCGGGCGGGCGATCTTGGAGCCGCCGTACACGTGGATATCCTTGGCGCGGAAGTCGATGGCCTCGACCTCGGGGGTCTCGCCGGCGCTGCGGTAGGCGAAGACGCCTTCGATACCGCTCTCCCAGGCCTCCTGGAGCTCGGCGAGCTCGATGACTTCGGAGCCGGTGTCGATGACATAGCCCTCGACGGTGGTACCCAGGGGCTCGACGACAACGCCGTCGGCGACCTCGGGCAGCTCGGCGTCCTCGGCGAGCTCGACGATAAAGCTGCCGTAGAGCGGGGTGAAGAGGCTCTCCACGTCCACATCTTCGGCAAGCTCGATACCGATCTGGTTGCCGACGCACATCTTAAAGAGGCTCTCGGCGCCGCAGCCGTAGCCGGGCGTGGAGACGGCCAGGGCGTCGCCGGTAGCGGTGAGCGCCTCGACGGCGTCAAACGCGGCGAGCAGCTGCTGGGCATCGGGGCGGTAGTCCTCGCCATAGGTGGCGGGGGCGATGCGAACGACGCGGTGCGTGAGGCCCTTAAACTCGGGGGAGACGGCGCGGGCGGCACGGCCCACGGCGACAGCGAAGCTGATCAGGGTCGGCGGAACGTTGAGCTCGCCGGCCTCGTCCTCAAACGAGCCGCTCATGGAATCCTTGCCGCCGATGGCGCCGGCACCCAGGTCGACCTGGGCCATAAGGGCGCCCAGGACGGCTGCCATGGGCTTGCCCCAACGTTCGGGCTCGGTGCGCAGGCGCTCAAAGTACTCCTGGAAGGAGAGGTAGGCGCGCTTGTGCTCAAAGCCGGCGGCAACGAGCTTGGCGATGGACTCGACCACGGACAGGTAGGCGCCTGCAAACTGGTCGGCCTCCATCAGGTAGGGGTTGAAGCCCCATGCCATAGCGCTCGCCGTGGTGGTCTCGCCGTCCACGGGGAACTTGGCGACCATGGCAGAGCTCGGGGTGAGCTGCGTCTTGCCGCCAAAGGGCATGAGCACGGTAGCGGCACCGATGGTGGAGTCGAAGCGCTCGGAAAGGCCCTTGTTGGAGGCGACGTTGAGATCGGTGACAAGCGAGGTCATGCGCTCGGCAAGCGTGGTGCCGGCCCAGCTGGGTTGCCACACGCTGCGGGCACACACGTGGGCGACCTGGTGCTTGGGTGCACCGTTGGAGTTGAGGAACTCGCGGGACAGATCGACGATGGCGACGCCGTTCCAGGCCATACGCATGCGCGGCTCGGCGGTAACCTCGGCGATGACGGTCGCCTCCAGGTTCTCCTCGGCGGCATAACCCATGAACTCCTCGACGTCAGCGTCGGCGACGGCGCAGGCCATGCGCTCCTGGGACTCGGAGATAGCGAGCTCGGTTCCGTCCAGGCCGTCGTACTTCTTGGTCACGGTGTCCAGGTCGACATACAGGCCGTCGGCAAGCTCGCCCACGGCGACCGAGACGCCGCCGGCGCCAAAGTCGTTGCAGCGCTTGATCAGGCGGCAGGCGTCGCCGCGGCGGAACAGACGCTGCAGCTTGCGCTCGACCGGGGCGTTGCCCTTCTGGACCTCGGCACCCGAGGTTTCGATGGAATCGGTATTCTGAGTCTTGGAGGAGCCGGTGGCACCGCCGATGCCGTCACGGCCGGTGCGGCCGCCCAGCAGGATGATCTTGTCGGTGGGGGCGGGGCACTCGCGACGCACGTGGTTTGCCGGGGTGGCGCCCACGACGGCGCCGACCTCCATGCGCTTGGCCACGTAGCCGGGGTGATAGAGTTCGTTGACCTGACCGGTGGCAAGGCCGATCTGGTTGCCGTAGCTGGAGTAGCCGGCGGCAGCGGTGGTCACGAGCTTGCGCTGCGGCAGCTTGCCCTCGAGCGTCTCGGAGACCGGGACGGTGGGGTCGCCGGCGCCGGTGACGCGCATGGCCTGGTACACATAGCTGCGGCCAGAGAGCGGGTCGCGGATGGCGCCGCCCACGCAGGTGGCGGCACCGCCGAAGGGCTCGATCTCGGTCGGGTGGTTGTGGGTCTCGTTCTTAAACAGGAACAGCCAGTCCTGGTCCTCGCCGTCGACATCGACCTTCACCTTGACGGTGCAGGCGTTGATCTCCTCGGACTCGTCGACATCGGTCATGACGCCGGTCTTCTTAAGGTACTTGGCACCGATGGTGCCCATGTCCATGAGGCAGACGGGCTTGGCGTCGCGACCGAGCTCGTGGCGCATCTCCATATAGCGGTCGAAGGCCTGCTGTACCACGGCGTCATCGATTGTCACGTCGTCCAGGACGGTACCGAAGGTGGTGTGGCGGCAGTGGTCGGACCAATAGGTGTCGATCACGCGGATCTCGGTGATGGTGGGGTCGCGGTCCTCATCGCGGAAGTACTGCTGGCAGAAGGCGATGTCCGCCTCGTCCATGGCAAGGCCGCGCTCGGAGATAAAGGCGGCAAGGCCGGCCTCGTCGAGCTCGCGGAAGCCGTCGAGCACCTCGACGGGCTGGGGCTCGGGGGTCTCCATGTACAGCGTCTCGGGTAGGTCGAGCGAGGCGATGCGGGCCTCGACGGGATTCACCACGTAGTGCTTGATGGCCTCGATGGCGGCTTCGTCCAGAGCGCCCGAGATCATATAGACCTTGGCGGAGCGCACGGCGGGGCGCTCGCCCTGGCTGATGAGCTGCACGCACTCGCTGGCGGAGTCGGCGCGCTGGTCAAACTGGCCAGGCAGGAATTCGACGGCAAAGACGGCGCCATCGCTTGCGGGGAGTTCGTCGTAGGTCACATCGACCTGGGGCTCGCTAAAGACGGTCGGAACGCAGGAGCGGAAAAGCTCCTCGTCGATGCCCTCGACGTCGTAGCGGTTGATGATCCTCAGGGCCTCGATGCCCTTGATGCCGAGAATTTCGGTCAGCTCGCCCTTGAGCTGCTGAGCCTCGACGTCGAACCCGGGTTTCTTCTCCACGTAAATACGAGAGACCATTGGTTCCTGCCTTCCTGATCGGTTGGGCGTACGGTGCGGTATGCGGCAGCGGTCGGTTTGCGGGACAAGCCTCGCGGTCGCCTTGAGCCACATGTTTGTAAACGTCACTATGATACGACAGCTCATGGCGTATTGAGGACGGCGAGGGTGCTACAGTGAAGCGCAAACAAGAGAAAGGCATCACATGGCATTCGTTTCGCTCGCCATCATCGCGCTTGTGGCCTTCGCAAGCCCCTTTATCGCATCGGCGATTCCCGGAAAGCCCGTTCCCGAGACGGTCTTTTTGCTCGTGTTCGGCGCGGTGCTGGGACCTCACATGCTCGGCGTCATCCATGTAGATGCCGAGGTATCGCTTGTGTCCGAGCTCGGTCTGGCCTTTTTGTTCCTGCTTGCCGGCTTTGAGATCGACCCCAAGAACATCACGGGCGTCGAGGGACGCTACGGTATGGCGACGTGGGTCGTCACGTTTGGCATCGCCTGGCTTGCCGTGCGCTTTACCCCGTGGTTCTCGGTCAGCCATTTCGACGGTATCGCCGTGACGCTGGCGCTCACTTCGACGGCGCTCGGCACGCTCGTGCCCATCATGCGTGAGCGTTCGCTGACCGGCACGCGTGTGGGTGACTCCATCCTTGCCTATGGCACGTGGGGAGAGCTCGGTCCCGTGCTCGCCATGTCGGTGCTGCTCTCCGCTCGTACTGGTATCCAGACGCTCGTGATCCTTGGCTTGTTTGCACTGGTCTGTGTGCTGTTGGCCGTGGTTCCGAGCCGCTCCAAGCGCGTCGGCAGCCGCTTCTTTGCGTTTGTCGAGGAACGGGCCGACACGACGTCGCAGACGTTCGTGCGCCTGACGGTGCTCATCCTGGTCACACTCGTGGCATTTTCCGCCATCTTTGACCTCGACATCGTGTTGGGCTCTTTTGCCGCTGGCTTTGTCCTGCGCTATATCATCCCCGAGGGCAACCATACGCTCGAGACCAAGCTCGATGGCCTGGCCTATGGTTTTTTGATTCCGGTGTTCTTTACCGTGTCAGGCGCAAAGATTGACCTGACGGCCGTGGCGTCGCGCCCGGGTCTGCTCGTGGGCTTTATCGCGGCGTTGCTGATCATTCGCGCCGTGCCGATCCTTGTCTCTATGAGTATTTGTCCCGCGACACGTGACGTTTCGGCGTATGGCCGCATTACCGTGGCCCTGTACTGCACCACGGCCCTGCCGATCATCGTTGCCGTGACGAGTGTGGCCGTCAACGCAGGCGCTCTGTCGCAAGACGTCGCCTCGGTTATGGTAGCCGCCGGTGCCATCACGGTGTTCTTGATGCCGCTGCTCGCGCAGCTCTTCTATCGCGTGGTCGATGCCGCGCCGGCCACTGCCGTGGCAGAGGTCGCCGAGCACCCTGCCGACGCACTCGATATCCTGCGCGCTCACCACGACCTAGCGAGCCTGCTCGCGCGCGAACACGAATTGCTGACCTCGCATGGTCACGGTCGTTCGCTCGACGGCATACCTACCCTTGATTCCATTGCTGAACGCCTCTCGATCGAGGCGGCAAGCGGCCACATCGATGCCCGTATCGTGGACGCCGCTCATTTGCTGGCTGAGAAGACCTATGGCGACGAGATCGACCCGTCCAAGCTGACTCCACGCGAGCGCCGCCGCCTGGAGCGCGCCAAGCTCGCCGTGCGCGAATACCGCCGCCGCATGCTGGAGCTCTACGCGCGCGATGAAGCCCAGGACGACGACGGCAAATAACGAGATGCTTCCCTAGGGGAAGCCGCGTCCCGCTTTAAAGACGGGACTGCGGACAAAAAGTTGGACCGTTGAGGTCCGGAACGGAGTCCGCATGGCATACAGTAGGAGAATGGTGGAGAGGGCCAGGGCGCTTCGCGGCGCCGGGCTCACCGTCATGGAGATAACCGAGATACTCGGCGGGCCCGGCAAGACGTCCGTCTGGCGCTGGATCAGGGACGTGCGCAAGCCCGCGGGAAGGGCCGGTGGAGGAATGGACCTGCCGCGACTCGTCGGGGACGGCCCCGACTACCCCGACATCGACCCGGAGGACAAGGACGCCCTGATCGAGCGGCTCAGGCTCGAGAACGCGGTGCTGAGGGCGGTGCAGGACGTTTTAAAAGCCGAGAGCCTCGACGGGATGTCGAACAGGGAGAAGACCCTGGTGATAGACCGCCTGAGGCCGTGCGGGAAGTGGTCCTTGAGAGAACTCACGAGTTCCTTGGGGATATCAAAGAGCTCCTATGAGTACCAGCGCCGCGCGATCGCGAGGCCTGACCGGCGCGCGCCCCTGCGCGCGCTCGTGCGCAGGATCTTCACCGAGGACGGCGAGGGGGCGCGGGGGTACCGCTTCGTGACGGCGCGCCTGCGCGAGCTCGACGAGCCCGTGCGCGCCTCGGAGAAGGTCGTCCTCCGCATCATGCGCGAGGAGGGCCTGGTCCCCAGGTGGATGAGGAGGAAGAGGAGGCCCTACAGCTCCTATGCGGGCGAGCCGACGCCGGCCCCGCCGAACCTCGTGCGCCGCGACTTCCGCTCGGCCCTGCCGAACTTCCTGTGGCTCACCGACATCACCGAGTTCAGGCTGCCCTCCGGCAGGAAGGTCTACCTGTCGGCCATCAGGGACTGCTTCGACTCCTCGGTCGTGGCGTGGAGGGCCGGCGAGAGACCGGACGCCGACCTCGCGAACTCGACGCTGTCGGACGCGTGCTCCCGGCTGGCGCCCGGCGAGCGCCCCGTGATCCACTCCGACCGCGGCGGCCACTACCGCTGGCCCGGCTGGATCTCGATCTGCGAGGGGCACGGCCTCGCCAGGAGCATGTCCGCCAAGGGCTGCAGCCCGGACAACGCGGCGATGGAGGGCTTCTTCGGCCTGCTCAAGAGGGAGTTCTGGCACGGCAGGGACTGGTCGGGCTGGTCGCCCGGGGAGTTCATCGAGGCCCTCGGCGCGTGGATAGGGCGCTTCAACTCCGAGCGGGCAAGCGACGCGCTCGGTGGCGCGACACCGGACGACTACCGGTCGTCGCTGGGGATGGCCGCGATTTAGCGGTCCAGGAAATCGTCCGCAGTCCCAGGTTCAAAATGGGATGCGCTTTCCGAATCAAAGGCCTTGCGGAAAGCGCGTCCCAGAATCCGCGCCCAGAATGGGACATAGTTTCCGAAAGAAGGTCCTGAGGGAAGCTGTGTCCCGTTCGGAGCTGAAATACCGGGACGCAGTTTCCCTTACAAACAGAAGAAGGCGCGCTGCCTGCGGTTGATGCAGGCAGCGCGCCTTTTGCGTTGGGCCTCGTTGAGGTTCGAAGTCGTGGCTTGCGACCTTTAGGAGCGGGCGGCTCCGTCGACGGGGAGCACGGCGCCCGTGACGTAGGAGGACATGTCGCTCGCCAGGAAAACAAAGGCGTTGGCGACATCCTCGGGCTCGCCCATGCGACCCAGCGGAATGGTGGCGATGATGGGCTTGATGACCTCTTCGGGCAGGTTGGCGACCATATCGGTCTTGGTTACGCCGGGTGCGACGGCATTGACGCGAATGCCCATGGGGGCGAGCTCGCGCGAGAGCGACTGGACCATGCCGTTGACGGCAAACTTGGACGTGGGGTAACCGACACCGGAGGGCTGACCGTACTTGGCGACCATCGAGCTCGTGGTGGTGATGGTGCCGCCGTGGCCGGCCTCGGTCATAATCTTGGCGGCCGCCTGGTGACCGTTAAAGACGGCGACGACGTTGAGGTCCATGACTTTGGCGAACTCCTCGGCCGTGTAGTCCAAAAGCGGCGAGCGCTGGGAGATGCCGGCGTTGTTGACGACCGTGTCCAAGCCGCCCATGTCGGTTGCAGCCTGGGTAAAAGCCTCGGTCACGGCCTCGAGTGAGGCGAGGTCGCAGGAGCGGCCCCAGACCTTGGCGTCGGGATAGGCGGCCGCCAGCTTCTCAACGGCCGCGTCGGCAGTCTCCTGGCGCGAGCCAAAGACGGTGACGGCGGCGCCCTCTTCGATAAAACGGCAGGCGATGGCATAGCCGATACCGCGCGTGCCTCCGGTGACGATTGCTTTCTTGCCCTCGAGCAACATAGTGCTTCCTCTCATCGCGGGCGGACATTCTCAGCCAGCGTAGCGGTAGCCGGAATCGACCGCGTTTGCATATCGGTGAACGGTAGCGCGCGTTACCGATGAGCGGCTCGCGCAAATGTGCTCTGCCGTTGTGCTTAGGGCAGGAGGCAAAAGGGCTCCCGTCCCACATCGGACGGGAGCCCTCAAAGCTCGTATTGCTAGGCGAGCGTTGGGTTAGTTGGCCATGACGCCTTCGGTCCAGGCCTCGACGTTCTCGATGCGCAGGACGTTGGCGACCTCGGCCACGCAGTCGACGCTGGCAAGCTCGGCGGCGGCAGCCTGGACGTCCTTCTCGAGCGCGCGGTGCGTCAGGAAGATGACCGAGCAGGCATCGCTGACGCCCGACTTGCCGTCCTCGACCTGGTTGATGAGCGAGATCGAGATGTTGTGCTTGGCAAAGATATCGACCGTCTCGGACAGGGCGCCCACGCGGTCGGCGACCTTCAGGCGCACATAATACTTGGTCTGGAGTTCGTCCATGGGCTTAAAGGCGAGGTTGTGGCCATAGGGCTCAATCTCGGGCAGCGGAGCCACGCCGCGGCTGATCTGCTCGGAGAGCGACAGGATATCGCCCACGACGGCGCTCGCGGTGGGGAAGGAGCCTGCGCCTGCGCCGTAGAACATGGTCTCGCCCACGGCGTCACCCACCACGTAGACGGCGTTCATGGCGCCGTTGACCTTGGCAAGCATGTGGTCGGCGGGGATCAGCGTGGGATGCACGCGGACGTCGACGCCGGCGTCGGTGTTGCGGGCGATGCCGAGCAGCTTAATGGTGTAGCCGAGCTCGCGGGCCTGGGCGATGTCCTCGGCGCCGATGGTGCGGATACCCTGCTGGTACACATCATCGGTGGTCACGCGGGTGCCAAAGCCGATGGAGGCGAGGATCGCCGTCTTGCTGGCGGCGTCGAAGCCGTCGACGTCGGCGGACGGGTCGGCCTCGGCGTAGCCCTTGGCCTGCGCGTCGGCAAGCACGTCGGCGTAATCGGCGCCCTCGGCGTCCATGCGCGACAGGATATAGTTGGTGGTACCGTTGAGAATGCCGGCGATGGTCAGGATCTTGTTGCCCACCAGGTCGTGCTCGAGCGTGCTCACGATGGGGATGCCGCCGCCGCAGCTGGCCTCGCACTTAATCTGCACGCCGCACGCGCGCGCCTTCTCGGCAAGCGTCTCGACGTGGCGGCCCAACAGGGCCTTGTTGGCAGAGACGACGTGCTTGCCGTGCTCAAAGGCGGTGGTGAAGATCTCGGTCGCGGGATGCTCGCCGCCGATCAGCTCGACGACGATATCGACGGCGGGGTCGGTAACGACGTCATGCCAGTCACTCGTAAAGGCCTCGCGCTCAATACCGGCTGCCTCGGCCTGCTCCCAGGCAAGCGCGCAGGCGCGGGTCAGCTTAAGGTCGATGCCGTAGGCGGCCAGGTACTCATCGTGGTGGCTCTTGATCAGACGGGCCACGCCGCCGCCGACGGTTCCCAGACCGATCAGACCGACGTTCACGGTGCGCAGGGGTTCGCTCATAGATAGCTCCTTCGTGCATCTTATAGATTGATTGATCAAGTAATGTTGAGTGCATTCTAGCGTGAACCGAGAGCGCGTGCTCGCCAGGCAACAGGAGTCGCACAAAACGGCACCCTCGAAACGCTGCGGAAACATTGGAAACATGCTCGCTACAAACGAACTTCCGTAACAAACTGTCAACGTTTGCGCCATAAGGTTTGCCCCGTACCGCAAGACGGCCGCACCGCGGCCAGCGAAAAAAAGGGGGACACCATGTTCAACATCAACAGCATGCTCAGCCGTAGGAACTTTCTCGCCGGCGCCGCGGCGCTCGGCAGCGCTGCCGCACTCGCTGGTTGCTCGTCGGGTGGCTCGGACGGCGGCTCCGCCGATGACGGTAAGACCTTCAAGATCGGTGTCATCGGCCCTCTGACCGGCGCCGCGGCAACCTATGGCGTTTCGGCCGAGAAAGGTGCCAAGCTCGCCGCCAAGGATTTCTCGACCAAGGATCTCAAACTCTCGCTTAAGTCCGAGGATGACGTCGCCGACGGCGAGAAGGCCATCAACGCCTTCAATACCTTGTGCGACTGGGGCATGCAGGCGCTCGTCGGCCCCGTCACGACTGGTGCCGCCGTCGCCGTCTCGGGCGAGATCGCCGACGATATGCTCATGGTCACGCCTTCGGCCTCGTCGCTCGACGTCACCAAGGATAAGACCACGGTCTTTCAGGTTTGCTTCACCGATCCCACCATGGGCGCCAGCGCCGCGAAGTTCCTGGCCGAGAAGTATGCAGACGCCAAGATCGCCCTGTTCTACAACTCCGGCGATACGTATAGCTCGGGCGTTGCCGACGCTTTTGCCGAGCAGGCCAAGGCGTCCAAGCTCGATATCGTCGATACCGAGACCTTTAAGGACGACTCTTCCACGAGCTTTACCAACCAGCTCACCAAGGCCAAGGAGGCCGGCGCCACGCTTATCTTTGCCCCGATCTATTACACGCCGGCGTCCGTCCTGCTCAAGAACGCCAAGGACATGGGCTACGAAATGACCCTCATGGGCACCGACGGCATGGACGGCCTGCTCTCCGTTGAGGGCTTCGACACCTCTCTTGCCGAGGGCGTGCTGCTCATGACCCCGTTCTCTGCCGACGATGAGAAGAACGCCGACTTCGTCAAGGCATATAAGGACGCCTACAACGAGACGCCCAACCAGTTTGCCGCCGATGCTTATGACTGCATCCACGCGATTGTCGAGGCGATCGATGAGGCGGACATCGACATTACGGTCGACGGCGCCGACATTGCCGGCGACCTTGCCAAGGCTATGCGCAAGATCAAGATTGAGGGCCTGACAGGCGAGCTCACGTGGAACGACGAGGGCCAAGTCGAGAAGCCCGCTACGGCCTATGTGATTCAGGACGGCAAGTACATCGCCGCCTAAGTGCATATAACGAGACCGGTGGGGCCATGTTATTCAGGGCAGGAAAGCTTGTAACAGAACGGAAACATTACTTTCACACAATAAAGTCGCTAAACTGTATAAACCGACAGAAATACGCATAATTATGGATAAATGGACAAGGCAAAAGAAAAGTTGAAATAATCGCCACTTTTCTCAACTAAAGCGTCTACTATTTTGCGAACGCCGAAGACGGCGGAGGATGGCCTGTCGGGTAACCGAAACCCGACGAGATTTGAGAGGAGAGCCGCATGTCGAGCCTCACCGGTAAGTCATTGAACCCTGTTATGAATCGCAGGAGCGTTATCGCGAGCGCAGCAGGTCTGGGGGCGATGTCCATTCTAGCTGGCTGCTCCTCCAACGGCGGCGACAGCGGTTCCGCTTCGAGCGACGCTTCGTTTAAGATCGGCACCATTGGCCCGCTGACCGGTGCCGCCGCGTCTTACGGCAAGTCCGTTACCCAGGGCGTCGAGCTTGGCTGCAAGGACTTCTCCACCAAGGAGCTGCCGCTTGCCAGCAAGGCCGAGGACGACCAGGCCGACGGCGAGAAGGCCGTCAACGCCTTTAATAACCTGCTCGACTGGGGCATGCAGGCCCTCGTCGGCCCGACCACCACGGGTGCGTCGGTTGCCGTTGCCGCAGAGTGCAGCAACGACCCCAAGACATTCATGATCACCCCGTCCGCGTCCTCCGAGGACGTCACCGACGGAAAGGATTGCGTCTTCCAGGTTTGCTTTACCGACCCCAACCAGGGCGTCAACGCTGCCAAGTTCCTGGCAGAGAAGTATGCGGACGAGAAGTTCGTGCTGTTCTATAACTCCGGCGACGCTTATTCTTCGGGCATTGCAGATTCCTTTAAGGCTCAGGCCGCTGAGTCCAAGCTCGAGATTGTTGACGAGGAGACCTTTAAGGACGACTCCGCTACGAGCTTTACCAACCAGCTGACCAAGGCCAAGCAGGCCGGCGCCACCATGATCTTTGCGCCGATCTACTACACGCCGGCGTCCGTCCTGCTCAAGAACGCCAAGGACATGGGCTACGACGTCAAGATGATGGGCTGCGACGGCATGGACGGTATCCTGGGCGTCGAGGGCTTCGACACCTCTCTTGCCGAGGGTCTGCTGCTCATGACCCCGTTCTCCGCCGACGACGAGAAGAACGCCGACTTCGTCAACGCCTACAAGGATAAGTACGGCGATACCCCCGACCAGTTTGCCGCCGATGCCTACGACGGCGTGCACGCGGTGGCCGAGGCCCTCAAGGAGGCCGGTCTTGGTGTCGACGCCGACCCGACCGAGGTTGCCGAGAAGCTGCCCAAGGCTATGCTCAAGATTACCGTTGACGGTCTGACCGGCAAGCTCTCCTGGAACGACAAGGGCCAGGTCCAGAAGGATCCTACGGCGTATGTCATCACCGACGGCAAGTACGTACTGGCCTAATAGGCCGCCTTACATAGAGCGGTTTTGATCCCAAGCAGGGGAGGTTTTCGCCTTCCCTGCTTGCTTGGTATCTGGGGACAACGTAACGTCCCTGTTTCATACATCAACTGGAAACCTATTCGAAAGGGGGATGTGGAACATGACGGTCTTTATCCAATACCTGGTCAACGGCCTGTCCATGGGCAGCGTCTACGCCATCATCGCGTTGGGCTACACCATGGTCTACGGTATCGCCAAGATGCTCAACTTCGCTCACGGCGATGTCATCATGGTCGGTGCCTATGTCTCGTTCTGCGCCACGTCGTATCTCGGCCTCCCGGGCTGGGCATCTGTAGTTCTCTCTTGTGTGGTCTGCACGGTTCTCGGTGTTCTCATTGAGGGTCTGGCCTATAGGCCGCTGCGCCAAGCAGGCCCGCTGGCCGTTCTGATCACGGCCATCGGTGTGTCCTACTTCCTGCAGAATGCCGCGCAGCTTCTGTGGGGCGCCACGCCCAAGAACTTCACTTCGCTCGTCACCTTCCCGGTGCCGGAGTTCTTGGCCAAGTTCAACGTAAGTGCCGTCTCGCTCGTCACCATCGTCGCCTGCCTGGTTATCATGGCCGGTCTGATGATCTTTACAGGTAAGACCAAGATGGGCAAGGCCATGCGCGCCGTGTCCGAGGACAAGGCCGCCGCTCAGCTCATGGGCATCAACGTCAACCGCACCATCTCGATGACGTTCGCCATCGGCTCCGCCCTTGCCGCCATCGCCGGTGTGCTCCTGTGCTCCTACTCGCCGGTTCTGCAGCCCACCACGGGCGCCATGCCTGGCATCAAGGCCTTCGACGCTGCCGTTTTCGGCGGCATCGGCTCCATCCCCGGTGCCTTTGTCGGCGGCATTCTCATCGGCATCATCGAGGCGATGGCGCAGGCTTACATTTCCACGAGCCTTGCCAACTCCATCGTCTTTGGCGTTTTGATCATCGTCCTGCTCGTCAAGCCTGCCGGCCTCTTGGGCAAGTACGTACCCGAGAAGGTGTAGGTGAGCGTTATGAAGTTTCTTACAGACAAGCAGACGCGTCACGACTTTGTCACGTACGCCATGTGCGTTGTGGCGTTCGCCATCGTGTTCTTTATGCAGTCTAACCACATGATTCCGCGCATGATTGTCGGTCAGCTGGTTCCCATCACGGCCTATATCGTCATGGCCATCTCGCTCAACCTCGTCGTCGGCATCGCGGGCGACTTGTCGCTAGGCCACGCGGGTTTTATGAGCGTCGGCGCCTATACGGGAATCGTCACCGCCGTCGCGCTGGAGAGCGCCATTCCGTCCGACCCGGTGCGTCTGATCATCAGCATTGTGGTCGGCGCTATCGCCGCTGCCATTCTGGGCTTCCTGATCGGTATTCCGGTCCTTCGCCTGAGCGGTGACTACCTGGCCATCGTAACGTTGGCCTTTGGCGAGATCATCAAAGAGATCGTTACCTGCCTCATTGTGGGCGTCGATTCCCGCGGCCTGCACGTGATCTTTAACATCACGGGCAATTCCACGATCGACGACCTTCACCTGCTCGAAGACGGCACCGCTATCATCAAGGGTGCCCAGGGCGCATCTGGTGTTTCGACCTACTCGACGTTCCTTGCTGGCGCCATCCTGGTTATGGTTGCGCTCGTGATTGTGCTCAACTTGGTCCGCAGCCGCACCGGTCGTGCCATCATGGCCGTGCGCGATAACAAGATCGCTGCCGAGTCCGTGGGTATCTCCGTCACCCAGTACCGCATGATCGCCTTCGTGGTCTCCGCCGCTCTCGCCGGTGCTGCCGGAGCCCTCTTCGGCGGTAACTTCTCGCAGCTCTCCGCCACTAAGTTCGACTTCAACACGTCGATTCTCATTCTGGTGTTCGTGGTCCTGGGCGGTCTGGGCAACATGCGCGGTTCCGTCATCGCGGCGGCGCTGCTCACGGTGCTCCCCGAGCTGCTCCGTCAGTTCTCGGACTACCGCATGCTCATCTACGCCATCGTGTTGATTCTGGTCATGGTCTTTACTAACAACCCGCAGCTCAAGGCGTTCTTCGCGCGCATTAAGGACCGCTTTGCTTCCAAGAAGGAGGTGGCAACCGATGCCCAGTAAGTTTGAGTTCAACAAGGGCAAGATGGTCCCGTATCCTTCTGGCGCCATCGTTCCCGACCGCGACCTGGGCGAGCGCCCGGCGCTCGAGTGCATCCACCTGGGCATTGAGTTCGGCGGCCTTAAGGCGGTCGACGACTTTAGCCTGACCATCGGAAAGACCGAGATCGCCGGTCTCATCGGCCCCAACGGCGCCGGCAAGACCACGGTCTTCAACCTGCTCACCAAGGTGTACCAGCCCACGCACGGCACCATCCTGCTCGACGGTGAGGACACCTCGGGCAAGTCCGTCTACCAGGTCAACCGCATGGGTATCGCTCGTACCTTCCAAAACATCCGCCTGTTCAACACCATGACGGTGGAGGACAACGTAAAGGTCGGCCTGCACAACCAGGAGTGCTACTCCGGCTTTGAGGGCGTGCTGCGCCTGCCGACGTATTGGAAGCACGAGAAGGCCGCCCATGAGCGCGCCATGGAGCTTCTGTCTATCTTTGATATGGAACATCTGGCAAACGAGCAGGCCGGCTCGCTACCTTACGGCGCTCAGCGTCGTTTGGAGATCGTCCGCGCGCTTGCCACCAATCCCAAGCTACTACTGCTCGACGAGCCTGCCGCCGGCATGAACCCGTCCGAGACTGCGGAGCTCATGGCGAACATCGTCAAGATTCGCGACACCTTTGGCATTGCCATCATGCTCATCGAGCACGACATGTCGCTCGTCATGAATATTTGCGAGGGTATCTGCGTGCTTAACTTTGGCAAGGTCATCGCCAAGGGCACGGCCGAGGAAATCCAGAACAACGAAGCCGTTATTGAGGCTTATCTGGGCAAGCAGGATAAGGGGGAGAACTAAATGGCAGAGCCGATGCTTTCCGTCTACAACATCAACGTCTGGTACGGCGCCATCCACGCCATTAAGGACATCTCCTTTAACGTTAACGAGGGCGAGATCGTGGCCCTGATTGGCGCGAACGGCGCCGGCAAGTCCACGACGCTCAAGACTGTCTCGGGCCTGCTGCGCTCCAAGACCGGCTCCATCAAGTTTATGGGCGAGGACATTATCCATACGCCCGCCGACAAGCTGGTTGGTAAGGGCCTGTCTCAGGTACCCGAGGGGCGTCGTGCCTTTTTGCAGATGACGGTCGAGGAGAACCTGGAGATGGGTGCCTATACACAGCCCAAGTCCACGGTTGCCCCGGGCCTCGAACGTGTTTACGAGCAGTTCCCGCGCCTGAAGGAACGCCGTCGCCAGGTGGCCGGCACCCTTTCGGGCGGCGAGCAGCAGATGCTCGTTATGGGTCGTGCCCTTATGAGTAACCCCAAGCTGCTCATGCTCGACGAACCCTCCATGGGTCTGGCGCCGATCCTGATCGAGCAGATCTTCCAGATTGTCGAGGATTTGCACAAGGCCGGCACCACGGTGCTCCTGGTCGAGCAGAACGCGCAGATGGCGCTTTCCATCGCCACACGCGGCTACGTGCTCGAGACCGGCAAGATCACCATGACCGGCACCGGCCAAGAGCTGCTGCACGACGACAACGTCCGCAAAGCTTATCTTGGTGGTTAATCCATCCAGTAATAGGGGCGCTGACCAACTCGGTCAGCGCCCCTTTTGAAATGATCCGTTGGCTTGGTATTTAAAGTGCGACAATGCCGTGTGGAAATAGAAGTGTCATCTGGGGGTCTATCTATGCTGTACGAGTTTTGTGCCGAGAACTTTGAGCGGGTGCCGGCGGCCATTGCGGCCGGTGCGGGACGCATTGAGCTGTGCGACAACCTTGCGGTTGGTGGCACCACGCCCTCGGCCGGCGTTATCAGCGCTACGACCAGCTATGCTCGCGAGCACGATGCACGGGTGATGTGCATGATCCGTCCGCGTGGCGGCGACTTTCACTACAACCAGGACGAGCTGCGCATGATGGAGATGGACTTGGGCCTTGCCGTAAGTGCCGGCGTCGATGGCTTGGTCTTTGGCTGCTGCAAGCCTTGTGCCGGCGGATGGGCGCTCGATGAACTTGCGTTGGGCGCCCTCGTGATGGCTGCGGGCTGCGCGACCGAGGAGTGCAAGCGCGAGCCCATCGACATCACCTTTCACATGGCGTTTGACCAGCTCTCGCCCGAGGCTCAGCTCGACGCGATTGACACGCTCGCCGACTGCGGCATAACGCGCATCCTGACGCATGGCGGTGCCGCCGGCACGCCGATTGAGGACAACCTGGAGCATCTGTCCCACCTTATCGACTACGCGGACGATCGCCTGATCATCCTTCCCGGCGGCGGCATTTCCACGTCCAACCGCGATACCGTGGCTGCGGCACTGGGCGTCTCCGAGCTCCATGGCACCAAGATCGTGCCGCTGGAGGTATAACCCGTGCCCCTGGTATTTGACGTTCAGCAGGCGAGCGGGAAGCCCGACGACAACCGGCGCCCTGGTACTGCGTGCCCCTTTTGCGATACCGAGGAACTCGCCAATATCATCCGGCGCGACGGTGACTGTATCTGGCTCGAGAATAAGTTCAAGACCCTGCGCGCCACCCGTCAAACCGTGCTGATCGAGTCGGCCGACCACGACGCAGATCTGGTGACCTATGCGCCGGACGAGCTGCATCATGTGATGCGGTTTGCCCTGGGTTGCTGGCAGCAGATGATCGATTCACAGCAGTATCGAAGCGTGCTCATGTACAAGAACAAGGGTCCGCTCTCGGGCGGTAGTCTCGTTCATCCGCACATGCAGATTGTGGGTTTGGAGCAGGAAGATGGCTATGCTTCGCTGACTTCCGCCAATTTCGAAGGCATCAATGTCTGGCAACAGGGGAGAATTGCGGTCAACATCTCAACCGAACCGATTATGGGGTTCTTTGAGGTCAACGTTTCAGCTCCGCGGGGAATCGCCGCCAGCGATGACACGCGGGACCAAGCCGAGGCGGATCTCTTCGCCGATGCGATCCAGGTAGCTCTGCGTTATATCCTAAACGAGCACCACGGTGGCCGTGCAGAGTCGTACAACTTGTTCTTCTATCACCTGGGCGGTCGGACCATTGCCAAGGCGCTGCCGCGTTGGGTGGTTTCGCCCTACTTTGTCGGCTATCGTTTGGCCCAGGTCAATGCCGAGACGACGCTCGATATCGATGCTGAGCGCCTGCGCGAGCATCTGGAAACGCTCGTATAGCAAGACTAGCACCCGCGTAATGCGGACAGCCTAGCGTGCCATGGCGTCGCGGCCGGCCTCGACGCGCTTGCGCTGAGCAGCGCGCTCCTCGCCGGTTAGACGCTCAAAGAGATGCCCGATAAGCGAGGCAAGTACCTGCTGAAACAGCGTTCCGCACATGACGGGAAATACGACTTCGCCCGGAAAGTATTGCGTGGCGATGACGGCGCCCGAAGAGATGTTGCGCATGCCGCAGGTAAAGCACATGGTAGTCGTTTCGCTATACGGCAGATGCAGTGCGCGGGCGACCAGAATACCGACGACAAAGCCGCTGATGGCGAAGATCAAAATAAAGAGGGCGACTTCCAAGCGCACCGCGTTCATGTGCAGCACGTACTCGCTCATGGCGGTGGAGTTCGACGCGATAACACCCATCATCATGAACTTGCAGGCGGGCGAGAGCGCGGGGGAGAGCTTCTCGTGTCCCCATCCGCGCGTGAGTTCGTTAATCACGATGCCGAGCAGGGCGGGGATAGCGATCATGAAGGCCATGTTCTGCATCATGCCCGGCACGTCGATCGAGACGGTGGCGCCCAGCAAGAGCTTAAGCGTGAGCGGAATCGTAACGGGAGAGATAACCGAGGACGTCAGGATGATGGTGAGCGCGAGCGGGCCGTTGCCGCCGAACATGCTAATCCACATAAAGGCAGTGACTGCCACAGGTACGCTGTACTCGAGCACGATACCGCAGACAAGGTTGGGGTTGGAGCCAAAGAACAGCGATCCCATGGTATAGGCTGTTATGGGAATAAGCACCGCCGAGACCAGCAGCGCCAAAATCAGGTGCAGCGGACGGCGGAATACTTCGGCTACCTGATGGAAGGTGTTGCTGAGGGCACCTTGGAACGTCATAAAGGCAAACAGGGTGGGGACGATGGGCTTGAGTATGCCGATCTGCTGGGGAAAGAGCACGCCGAGCGTCACGCAAATCGGAACGATGATCTGCATATGCCCCGCGAGAAACTTACCCAGTCCAACCCATTGCTTCATATGCGCTTGTGACTCCCTTTGCTCGTGAATCCGTTTTGAATGGATATGCTAGACGCTCGCATGCGTCCGCGTGGCTGAAACGCCCGATTATTTCGCGGCTATTACCGCTCTCGTTTATCGAAACCACGGCGTGCTGGACGTTGTGCGTCCGCGCCGCACGGTATAATAAATTCGTTCAACAGATCTGCCTGCCGAAGCGGGCATACACAGAGGACTCATCGCTATGAACCGTGAGAGGTATCGCGGCGACCTGCCCCTATCGGGGGTGAGCGCCTATGTCATCGCTTAAGACAACGCATCGCTGGGCGGTCGCTCAGCAAAACCCCGAGCTCGAAAAGGAGCTTTCGGCTGGCCTGGGCATACCCGGGCTGGTGGCGCGCATTATGGTTGCGCACGGCATTACATCCATCGAGGAAGGTCAGCTTTTTTTGACGCCTTCGCTCGATCGCGACTGGGCGGACCCGCTCGTTATTCCGGGTATGGCGGTCGTCGTCGACCGCGTTGAGCGTGCTATTCGCAGCCACGAGCGCATCGCCGTTTTTGGCGATTTTGACGTCGACGGCATTACGTCGACTTGTCTGTTGACCGAGGCGCTGCGTTCGTTTGGCGCCAACGTCACGCCGTTTATTCCGCATCGTTTTGACGAGGGCTACGGCCTGTCGCGTGCGGCGCTCGACCGCGTTAACGAGCTCGCTCGCCCCCAGCTGATCGTGACCGTCGATAACGGCATTGCCGCCAAGGAAGAGGCCTCCTATCTGGAGAGCCTGGGGATCGATTTGGTGGTCACGGACCATCACGAGCCGTCCGACCAGGTGCCGCAGGGCGTGCCCCTGACCGACCCCAAGCTCGAGGACAAGGGTCCCTCGCGCGAGCTTGCCGGTGCCGGCGTGGCACTCAAGCTGGTGCAGGTCCTGGGCGAGCGTTTGGGCAAGCCGTCGTATTGGCGTTCGCTGATAGAGGTCGCGGCGCTGGGCACTGTGTCCGACATGATGCCGCTTACGCCCGAGAATCGCGCACTGGTCGCCGAGGGCATCCAGCAGATGCGCGTGACGGCCCGTCCCGGCTATATCGCGCTTGCCGCACTTGCCAAGGCCGACCTTTCTACCATTACGGCCGACGGCCTGTCGTTTTCGCTCATCCCCCGTCTGAATGCTGCCGGCCGCATGGCTGATCCCAAGCTGGCGCTCGACCTGCTGCTTGCCCGCGACCCCATCGAAGCGAGCGCGCTTGCCGCCGAGCTCGAGGAAATCAATCGCCAACGCCGCGAGATCGAGGCCGAGCTTACGCGCGATGCCATGGCGAAGGTCGAGGAGACTTATGACGGCGGGCGCGCAATCGTCGTGGGCGGCGAGGGCTGGCACGAGGGCGTCAAGGGCATCGTGGCGAGCCGCTTGACCAATCGCTATCACGTGCCGGCGCTGCTCTTCTCGATCGAGGATGGCGTTGCGCGCGGATCGGGCCGCTCGGTGGGCAAGATCAACCTGTTCGACGCCGTCGAGCGTTGCTCCGACCTGCTGATTCGTCGCGGCGGGCATGCCGGTGCGGTGGGTGTGACCATCGAGGCATCCAAGCTCGATGAGTTCCGCCGTCGCCTTTCGGCCGTGCTATCGGAGCTTCCCGCCGAGGACTTTGAGGACACTGACGAGGTTGCCGCCACCGTTGATCTCTCCGAGCTAAATATCGAGACCATCGAGCAAATTTCCCGTCTTGAGCCGTTTGGCCAGGGCAATAAGGTGCCGCTTCTGGCCGCCGAGGGCGTGACGATGTGCGATCGCGCCGTGGTGGGCAAAACCGGCGAGCACATGCGCTTTGTGGCGACCGATGGTGCCGCGAGTGTGCCGGCCATCATGTTCCGCGTGCCGCAGATCGATAGGCTCATCAATTGCGACAGCGCCGTCGACTTGGTGTTCGAGGCCGTGGCCGAGCATTGGCAGGGACGTGTGAAGCCCAAGCTCATGATCAAAGATGTCTTGGTGCGCGATACCGCGGCGCCCAATATCGACGATCCGGCATGTGAGCTTCGCCGCGGCGTGCAACCGGCGGATTCTGGTCTGCGCCTGGAGTCGCGTAAACGCGAGACGCTCGCCCAGCTTTCTTATACCGAGCTCACGCGCTCGCTTCTCCATAGCTTTATCGGCTCGAACCAGCCGCATCGCGCGCAGGTCGAGGCACTCGACGCGCTTGCCGACCATCAGAGCGTTTTGGCCGTTATGGGGACGGGGCGTGGCAAGTCTCTGATTTTCCATGTGCATGCCGCGCGCGAGACGGTTCTTCGCGGGCGTGCGAGCATTTTTGTCTATCCTCTGCGTTCGCTCGTTGCCGATCAGGCCTATCACCTTTCCTCGACGATGGCCGCGCTCGGCATTGGTGTCGGCGTGCTGACTGGCGAGACCGTGGAGGCCGTGCGTGATGACGTGTTCGCCGGCCTTGCTTCGGGTCGCATCGGTATCGTTCTCACGACGCCCGAGTTCTTGTCTATCCACCGTGATCGATTTGCGCGTTCTAGACGTATTGGCTTCGTTGTTATCGATGAGGCGCACCATGCCGGTCTTGCTAAGGGTGGTGACCGGAGTGCATACCTCGATATGCCCGATATTCTTAAAGCCCTGGGCGACCCCGTTGTCATGGCAGCAACGGCTACCGCGACGGCTCCAGTTGTGGCAGAGCTTGCTCGCGTATTGCCGATTACCAGCACGGTGGTCGACGAGACCGTTCGCGAGAACCTACAACTCGAGGACGATCGTGACCTTGCGAGCCGTGAAAATCGCCTGGTTTCGATCGTTGCGACGGGGGAGAAGACCGTCATCTACGTGAACTCGCGCGACCAGTCCGTGGCGCTTGCCAAGACGTTGCGCAAACGTGTGCCCGACTGCGCGACCCATATCGCGTTCTATAACGCCGGGCTTGCGCGTTCCGATCGCCGACGCGTCGAGGAGGCGTTTCGAGATGGCAGCCTGAGCTGCATCGTTTCAACCTCGGCCTTCGGTGAGGGCGTCAACCTGCCCGATATCCGCCATGTCGTGCTCTACCACATGCCGTTTGGCGCGATTGAGTTTAACCAGATGAGTGGCCGTGCCGGCCGCGATGGGCAGCCTGCCGTGATTCACCTGCTCTATTCGTCTCGTGACGCTCGTATTAATGAGCGCCTGCTCGATTGTTACGCGCCCGAGCGCGATGAGCTTGTCACGCTCTATCGGGCGCTGCAGACCATGTGGCGCTCCAATCGTGGCAAGACGGGGGACGATTCATTCTGCGCAAGCGATATCGACATTGCGCAGATGTGCCTTGCAATCGACGCGCGCACGCCGGTCGATGAGCGTTCGGTGGCAAGCGGCTTGGGAATCTTCGAAGAGCTCGGTTTCTGTCACGTTTCGGGGTTTGACGATACCCGTCGCATCGCGATGACCGAAAACCCCGGGCGCGTGCAGTTGAGCAGGTCGATCCGCTATTTGGAGGGCTTGCGCTCGCGCATGGAGTTCTCGGCTTTCCGGAGTTGGGCACTCGATTCGTGCGCTTCTGATATGCTTACCAAAATTAACCGCCCGATCGTACCGCGGACCTAGGGAAGGGGACCTCGATGGATGCCGCAGCCCGTACCGCCCATGATTCCGCCCTCCAGCCCTTTTCGGAGATGGAGCACTATACGCATGCCGATGATCTGCCGCCCGAGATTATGGCGGACAGCTACGACAAGCTGGAGCGCCTGTGCCTTAAATATATGAGTGAGGATGACTTCTCCAAGGTGGAGCAGGCCTACTGCTTTGCTGCCGAGAAGCACTGCAACCAAAAGCGGCGCTCGGGTGAGATGTACATTAACCATCCCGTCGAGGTGGCTATCATTTTGGCCGACCTTAAGATGGACTGCGATGTGGTGTGCGCTGCATTGCTGCACGATACCGTCGAGGATACCGATACCTCGCTTGCCGATGTTTCGGGTCTGTTTGGCGAAACCGTGGCAGAGCTCGTCGACGGCGTGACCAAGCTTACCAACATCGAAGTCGACAACATGGACGAAAAGCAGGCGCTTACGCTGCGCAAGATGTTCCTCGCCATGTCCAAGGACATTCGCGTCATCATCGTCAAACTCGCCGACCGCCTGCATAATATGCGCACGCTTGCCGCCCTGCGCGAGGACCGCCGCCTGTTTAAGGCGCGCGAGACCATGGATGTGTACGCGCCCCTGGCCGACCGCCTGGGCATGAGCTCTATCAAGTGGGAACTCGAGGATCTGTCCTTCTTCTACCTTGAACCCGACGCTTACCAGCGCATCGCCCGCATGGTGGCAGAGTCACGCGAGGTTCGCGAACGCTTTCTGGCCGAGACTATCAAGACGCTTACCGATGAGCTCGACCGCATTGGCCTTGAGGGTTTTCAGATCAACGGTCGTTCCAAGCACTATTGGTCCATCTATCAAAAGATGAAGCGCAAGGGCAAGGAGTTCTCCGAGATTTATGATCTGGTGGCGCTGCGCGTCATCACCCATTCGGTGCGCGATTGCTATTCCACGCTTGGTGCCGTGCATACTTTGTGGCATCCCATGCCCGGTCGTTTTAAAGACTATATCGCCATGCCCAAGGTCAATAACTACCAATCGCTCCATACGACGGTTATCGGCCCCACGGCCCGTCCGCTCGAGATTCAGATTCGAACCTACGAGATGCACGAGCAGGCCGAGTACGGCATCGCCGCCCACTGGCTATATAAGAAATCGGGCGGATCGTCTGCCTCCAAGACCAACGACGCACAGCGTCTGGACGATCAGATTAACTGGCTCAAGCACTCACTCGATTGGGCAGCCTCTGACGAGATCACCGATGCCAAAGAATATCTGCACTCACTGAAGGTCGACCTGTTTGACCAGGAGATTTTTGTCTTTACGCCCAAGGGTGAGGTCATGGCGCTTCGTGCGGGCTCTACACCGCTCGACTTTGCCTACGCTGTTCATACCGAGGTCGGCAACCACTGCGTCGGCGCCAAAATCAACGGTGCGGTGGCTCCGCTCACGCACGAAATCAAGACGGGTGACCGTGTCGAGATCCTGACTAACAAGAGCTCCAAGCCGTCGCGCGATTGGCTCAAGATCGTCAAGACGCCTTCGGCCAAGTCAAAGATTCGCCGTTACTTCGCCGCTGCGACCAAAGACGATGACGCTGCTGCCGGTCGCGATATGCTGGCCAAGGACCTGCGCAAGCGCGGGTACGGCATCTCTACGCCGCGATCCACGCGTGCACTCAATGCCGTGGCGGAGCAGTTTAACTTCAAGCAACTCGAGGACCTGTTCGCAGCCGTTGGCGCGGGCAAGGTCGCCCCGCGCGCTGTGGGCAATAAGGTCGAGCAAATCTTGGATCCCAAGCCCGAGGAGCAGCTCACCAAGGCCGAAGCCATCGCTGAGGTCGTCAAGCAGCCTGCCCGCGGTTCCAACCGCAAACCGCAAAAGCGTGGCAAGAGCGCAAGTAACGGCATTATCGTCAAGGGCGAGAGCAACAGCGGCCTGCTGGTTCGTCTGGCGCATTGCTGTAATCCGGTGACGGGCGACGACATCGTGGGCTTTATCACGCGCGGTCGAGGCGTCTCGGTGCATCGTGCCAACTGCCCCAACGTCAAGGGTCTCATGGAACACCCCGAGCGCATGATTGACGTGGAGTGGGATGGTGCTGCCGATACGCTTTTCCAGGTCGAGATCGTGGTCGAGTGCTTGGATCGTATGGGCTTGCTCAAGGATGTCACCATCGCCATTGGCGATGCAGGCGGAAATATCCTTTCCGCCGCTACCTCGACCAACCGCGAGGGCATTGCGACCCTGCGCTTTATGGTCGAGATTTCGGACGCGAGCGGTCTGGATCCGCTGCTGGCATCCATCAGCAGTGTCGACTCGGTCTATGACGCACGACGTCTGATGCCTGGCGAGGGTGGGGCTCAGCTTAAGCGTCGCGTATAGGCGTTACGAACGCACAACGGTAATGATATTGGCTACGTTCGAGGCATCGTTTGATGCCTCGACGCTTGTAGAAGGAGGACGTGCTCATGGTCACTGCAGCTTTGGACTTAACCCCTCGGGGTACGGCTTCGATCGAGGCGCTTGTAAACGGCCCCATTCAGACCAACAGTTACGCCGTAATCTCGAGCGGCGAATGCCTGATTATCGATCCGGCCTGGGAAGGTGAGCGTCTTGTGGAACATATCTATGCCAAGCATCCTGACGCGCACGTGCTAGGCGCTGTCTGCACCCATGGCCATGCCGATCACGTAGGTGGCGTTGCCGGAGCGCGAGCCGCCGTCGGTAAGGGTTTCCTATATGAGTTAGGTGCGAAGGACGTGTTGGTATCTCGTGAGAATATCGAGGAGCAGCGAGCGATGTGGGGCATCGATACGCCCGATCCGGGCGAGCCGACGCGATTGCTTGCTGAGGGCGATACGATTGAATTGGGTGATATCTGCCTGCAGGTGATCGAGACGCCCGGTCACACACCGGGTGGCATTGTCTTGTTCGCCGCCACCGAGCAGGGAAGCATCGCCTTTGTTGGCGACACCCTGTTCCCGGGCAGCCACGGCCGCACCGATCTCGCCGGTGGCGACGAGGCGGCGATTCTGCGCTCGCTCTCCAAGCTCGCCCAGCTGCTTCCAGCCGATACCGTTTGCTTAACGGGGCATGGTGATTCGACCACTATGGCGCGCGAGCTCATGCAGAACCCTTTCATGCAGATGTAGCTTTGTAGTCAGCTGCTTAAGCACGAGAAGTGTCCAAACGTCAAGATATTTTCCCCAACGGGCCGATTCCGTAGGGCAAACGGTCAAAAAAAGTCTGTTTGGACGATATTCGTGAACAAACGAACGTTTACGCTCGGGTACGCCGTGGTAAAATCTCATGCGTTATCGGAGCAACCTTACAGGAGGTTTCTTTTATGCTCGTCAACGCAGCAGACATGCTCAAGAAGGCCGAGGCCGGCAAGTATGCTCTCGGTGCCTTCAACACCAACAACCTCGAGTGGACTCTGGCTATTCTCCAGGCCGCCGAGGAGGCCAAGTCTCCGCTGATCCTTCAGTGCACCGCTGGTGCCGCTAAGTGGATGGGCGGTTTCAAGGTCTGCGCCGACATGGTCAAGGCTGCCGTCGAGGCCACGGGTGTTACCGTTCCCGTCGCCCTTCACCTCGATCACGGTTCTTACGAGGACTGCTTCAAGTGCATCGAGGCCGGCTTCACGTCCATCATGTATGACGGCTCTCACGAGGAAACCTTCCAGCTTAACCTCGATCGCACCAAGGAGCTCGTTGAGCTTGCCCATTCCAAGGGCATGTCCATCGAGGCCGAGGTCGGCGGCATCGGCGGCACCGAGGACGGCGTGACTTCCAACGGCGAGCTCGCTGACCCCGCTGAGTGCAAGCAGATTGCTGACCTGGGCGTCGACTTCCTCGCCTGCGGCATCGGCAACATCCACGGCGTGTATCCCGCCGACTGGGCCGGTCTTTCCTTCGAGCGCCTGAGCGAGATCAAGGCTCAGACCGGCGACCTGCCCCTCGTTCTGCACGGTGGTACCGGCATCCCCGAGGATCAGATCAAGAAGGCCATCTCCCTGGGCATCTCCAAGATCAACGTCAACACCGACCTGCAGCTCGTCTTCGCCAAGGGCGTCCGCGAGTACATCGAGGCTGGCAAGGATCAGCAGGGCAAGGGCTTTGACCCCCGCAAGCTCCTCAAGCCTGGTCGCGACAACATCGTTGCTCGCACCAAGGAGCTCATGGAGGAGTTTGGCTCCGTCAACAAGGCGTAAGTAGCGGTTTAACTTCCCGCCGGAGGCCCCGTTTCCCCTACGCTGTTTCCCTCGCGCTCACCTGGCTTCGCCAGAAGTCGCGCGATGGAATCAGCTCCGGGGAAACGGGGCCTCCTTCGTTAACTCGCTACGGGGTTACTGGGCTGAATTATTTATTTGACTACCGCTCAGCGGTGTTGATGGCTCCCTTGTTGGGGCTTTCTTTTTATGTCGGTACAATGGTCTCGGGTTGTCGTTCTGCGTGGGAGTGGTTATGGCTGTCGTTAATGTTTTGCCTGCCGATGGAAAGGTTGTTGCCGAGGGCCCCGTTGGTTGCTCTGTTGATGTTTGTTGCGATGATTTTCGTCATCTCGACATTGGATTGCCACCTGAGATCCTTCGTCTCAAGGACGCCGGGTACCTGGCGCAGGCTGTTGCGGCTTGCGACCGTCTTTTGGAGCAGGGCCCTGATCCCTCGTTGGCCGCTTGCGTTCGTGCCGAGCGGTATCGCATGATCGAGATGTCATTTCATTTTTCGGTGTCGCGCGATCAGGCTATTGCGATGATCCGCGAGGAGTGGCCGGAGTTTACCGAGGAACAGTTTGACGACCTGATCGATCGCAAGCGCATCGACTGGCGCTTTATCGATGGTGAACTGTTCGTTCTCGACAACTTCCTTGATTCTTTGCGTGTGTATCCCAAGGAGGTTCCGGGCCTGCGTCCCGATTCTACGGATGGAACTGCGCTGCGCAACCAGATGCTTAAGAAGATGGAATCACAGGGCGGGCTGTCTCGTGCCATTACGCTTAAAGCATCCGTGTCTGTTCCCGGTGCTCTGGAGGGGGAGACCGTTCGCGCGTGGCTTCCCGTTGCCGCCGCCTGTCGTCAACAGTCTCATATCGAGGTTCTCGATATGACGCCGGAGGGGGTCCTTGCTCCCGCGAACGCTTTGGCGCGTACCGCCTCGTGGGTTTCCTCGGCTGATCGATCGTTCTCAGTGACCTATCGTTATCTGATTGATGCTGCTTATTGCGATATCTACGGGGGAGCGCTTCCGGCGCATCCGTGTATGGACGCGCCGCTGCCCAAGGATATTTCCGAGGACCGACCGCATATTGCGTTCACGCCGTATCTGCAGCAGCTGACCGAACATGTTGTCGATGGTCTCGAGGATCAGCTCGACCGCGCTCGGGCTATCTATGATTATTTGACGCATCATATCGACTATCGATACCAGCCACCGTATCTGCTTCTGGGTTCTATCGCCGATGACTGCGCGCATTCGCTTCGCGGTGACTGCGGTGTTATGGCACTCACGTTTATCACCATGTGCCGCATCGCCGGCGTGCCCGCACGTTGGCAGAGCGGCCTGTACGTTGCGCCCGACTCGGTGGGCTCGCATGACTGGGCGGAGTTCTATACACCGCAGACGGGTTGGCTTAACGCCGATGTCTCGTTTGGCTCCTCGGCACGCAGGATGGGGGAGGAATGGCGCCGCCGCCACTACTTTGGCAACCTTGATCCATGGCGCATGGTGGCAAACTGTCGGTTCCAGGCAGAGTTTGAACCCGTCTTTGACGGTATGCGTGAGGACCCCTACGATAACCAGATGGGCGAGGCCTCGGTCGACGGTCGCGGATGCCGCCAGCGCGAGATGCTCCGCACGGTCGAACTCATCGAAATGCTCGAAGTTCCATTTTCGGACTAATCTACGGAAAGCTGTGATAAACTAACTCACGCAATACGTGCCCGAGTGGCGGAATTGGCAGACGCAGTGGACTCAAAATCCACCGTTGGCAACAACGTGCGAGTTCGAGTCTCGCCTCGGGCACCATACATGCAAAAGAGCGTTCAAGGGGGTTAAGGCCCCCTTTTTCGTGTACGTAATGTGATAACGAGCGGTACGTGTTATTATCGCCAAGGCGTTGTTTCCGCAATGCCCTAAAGAGGAACCCGAGGGTTCCCACCTTTTGGCGCCAATGAGCAGCTGACTGGTCATACAACTTAGATTCTCTTCCTCATATCGAGGATGTCTATGTGTACGACCTGGTTGCAAAAAAGCGCCGGGTTTTTTTTTTATGAATGGAGGTAGGGAAAATAGCTAAGTCTGATGACACCCGTATCAACGACGAGATCACTGCATCTTCGTGCCGTTTGATTGGCGTCGATGGCTCTCAGCTCGGCCTGTTCGCCATCCGCGATGCCCAGCGCGTCGCCGACGATCAGGGTCTCGACCTTGTCGAGATCGCTCCCAACGCGGAGCCGCCGGTCTGCAAGGTCATGGACTACGGTAAGTTCAAGTACCAGCAGGCCATGAAGGCCAAGGCTGCTCGTAAGAACCAGTCCAAGGTCGAGGTTAAGGAAATGAAGTTCCGACCCAAGATCGACGTTGGCGACTACGAGACCAAGAAGGGCCACGTTTTGCGTTTCCTCAAGAAGGGCGCACGCGTTAAGATCACCATCATGTTCCGCGGCCGTGAGATGGCTCACCCGGAGCAGGGTCTTAACGTTCTCGAGCGTCTCGCCGAGGATCTTAAGCCTTACGCTACGGTCGAGTCCAAGCCTAAGATGGAAGGCCGTAACATGCTTATGCTGCTCGCCCCGATTAAGGGCGCCTTTGATGAGGATAAAGCGGCAAGTGATACTAAGTAACTAGTGTTCTGTAACCGATTAAGGAGTATTTCATGCCTAAGATGAAGTCCCACAGCGGCACCAAGAAGCGTTTCCGCAAGACTGGTACCGGCAAGCTTATGCGCGCCAAGGCTTTCAAGAGCCACATCCTGAGCAAGAAGTCCACCAAGCGTAAGCGTGGCTTCCGTCAGGAGACCGAGATCGCCGCTGCCGACCGCAAGGTCATCAAGTCGCGTCTCGCCTAAGTTAGCGTTCCCGTTTTTCGTTTAACCGTCTAGGAGTTGATAGAACATGGCACGTATTAAGCGCGCTGTTGCCGCCAAGAAGAAGCGCCGTACCGTTATGCACCGTGCGAAGGGTTACTACGGTGCCGCTTCGCGTACTTACAAGCATGCTAAAGAGCAGGTCCAGCACTCTCTGCAGTATCAGTACCGTGACCGCCGCAATAAGAAGCGCGAGATTCGCTCTCTCTGGATCACCCGTATCAACGCTGCTGCTCGCCTGAACGACATCTCTTACTCTCAGTTCATGCACGGCCTGAAGGTCGCCGGTATCGAGCTCGACCGCAAGGTCCTGGCTCAGATGGCTTACGAGGACATCGAGTCTTTCAACGAGCTGGCTACCATCGCCAAGAAGGCTCTCGAGGCCTAATTGATTCTCTTGAATCGCTAGGGGAGTGTCGCGCTGTGCGCGGCGCTCCCTCTTTTTATCTAAGGCGCTGCTTTATATAGCAAAAGCGCGGGTAGATAGACACTTACAGGTGACCGATCTTTATATATCTCTTAACCGAAGGGTCATCATCTGATACGTGCAGTATTTCTGCACCAGCCTTTCTATTACTTATATAGGAAGCGATATATTGTGTAGGACTTGTGAAGAGTGGAATTGACGTCCCACATCGCTTCGCGGTCTGGCAATATATCTCCTTGCCGCGCGGCCCGGTCGGACCGGGAACCGGCGCAGGCGTGCACCTTGAGAACCGGATACTGCGAGGATGGACACACATGATGTGTCGCATCCGGGCAGACATCGAACCATTTGAAATGGTCTGACTTGGATTCGTTTTTCGCAAGGCCGCCGAGAGGCGGCCCCGAGAAATTCCTTTTCCTATCAAACA
>NZ_JBQKLJ010000011.1:0-73241 GCF_052116285.1 Collinsella sp. Sow4_E3 | reverse complement strand
GGACATGTCGAAGCTGGAGGAGATGGACGAGCTGAGGGGAAAGGCGGAGGGCTAGAAGAGGACGGGGCCGAGGACGGCTAAATCAATTTGCGAAAGAATCTTGACGGTACCGCTTTTGCTTGCGCTTCAGCTTCCGCTGCTCGAAGCGCGCCTCCGCCTCATCCGCGCGACGCTGACTTCTTGCTTGAGCCGACTCCCGCTTCATCGCTTCCCGCTGTGCCGCGAGCGCCTGTTGTGCCTTGGTGCTCACCGCGGGCCGTTTAAGGGCTTTCGCTGCCTCGCGAGCGCGCCGCTTGGGGTTCTTCGCGGGCTTGCTTGTCTCAGTGGCCTTGTCGCCGAAGAACGAGAGCTTCTCCCATTTGCCGACAACGAATCGCAGGATCTCCTCATCGGACGGCTCTGCGCCGAAGACGATGCGGGCGACGCCGTATCTGCCGTCCTCGACATGCTCCGCCAGCCCAACCCAGAATTGGCCGTCGTGATATACGGTCAGGGTGGACGACACACTGATCTGCATGGTTGGTTCCTCCTTTATGTAGATGACCATGCAGAGAAGGGACAACCAAGGAGGCAGGTTACTGATGCGGACACCCGCACGCCCACGACTACCCGACGGGGACTGTGTTTTTATCTCTGGTAGTTGGATTGTAGCACGCGCAGACGCGCCCTTCATCGCTGGCGACATGACATGGTTGGGGCTTACCACCCGACGCGCCCTTGCGCATATCGTCTTCTCGGTTTCGAAACTTTAAAAGACCTTGAGTTTCGAAACCGCGAAGGAGAGTTTAAGCAAGAGACGACGTTAGCTCTGAGTCGACGCTCGAGAAGGGGCTCTCGTCGCTTCTATCCATCAGGGATGCATTCACGAAGGTCCTCATCGCCCGCGCGGGAGTTCGAACGCGCGCAAATCGATACGGACGCAAGCGAAGCCCCAGTCAGCTCCATGACTTATGGGAAAGCCGCCCTCTGCAGGCTTCTTACCCTTGTTGTGGCGGTTGTTGTTTACGGTGTTGTTTGCGTTCGCATTGGCAGAGGAGCTGTCGCCGTTGCCCCTCCGTTTTCGTCAGTACCGGGCTGGGTGGCTGCCCTTCAGTCTGCATGCAAGGTGAGATCGGGCCCAGCGCCGTCTTTTTATAAGCGCTTTGGCGAAAACGTCCTGCTTATCAGAAGGATTTAAGTCCCAATTAAACAAGGAGCGGAAAGAGAGCCATATGCGATAGCAATGATTTCGCTATTGCATCTTCTGCTTGCATTTGCCTTAAGAAACCCTATATTAAAATGAGGCGCAATCGTATCCTTTTACCAAATCTGAGCAAGCGCATATATGCCCCAGCTCAGATTCAAAAGACTTTGAAAGCGAGATGCCATGAGCAAATGCTCATGTACGGTAAGGAAGCAAGCAACCGAAAACAAGAGATAGACCGCCAGCACTACACTATTCCGAACCAAAGACCAAAAGATAAGCATTGTGGGAAAATCTAAACTTTTGGATTTTCCTACAATGCCGACTACGGCGGAATCCCTCCCACTCCTTATATATTTCTTTCTGTATACATTGAATTTGTATTTAGTAAAATGCAGACAACACCACGGATCGGCTTTTGGCTGGACAATTCCAACCAAACACCGCAGCAGACAGTAGAAACCATTCTGAACGTTAGGAAGCCGGTATGATTGTTACATATAAGGGGAAGAAAAATTTCTTTTAGATACTTGTTTTCCTAAAACTGATGTGATATAATAATTCAAGTCCAGAAAAGGAGTAAAAAATATGCGGCAAGGTATTCTTAAATAAAACTATAATCAAATAGTGGGAACAAAGGATTATGATAGTCCCTTTTGTAGGGGCTTAGTTTTTTGTACCCAATTTAAGAATACTTTTGCCTTATCAATTTTGACATATCCCCAAAAACAGCACTCACAAACAGGTGTATGCTGTATACGTGTATGTCCGCAATTATCATCCCCAGTGGTAAAAGTATTTTACTGCTGGGGATTTTTATGCCCTTCGGGGCAGTAAAGGGAGGACAATCACATGAAAATAATCAATATCGGGATTCTTGCCCATGTAGACGCTGGAAAGACAACCTTGACGGAGAGCCTGCTATATGCCAGCGGAGCCATTTCAGAACCGGGGAGCGTCGAAAAAGGGACAACGAGGACGGACACCATGCTTTTGGAGCGGCAGCGTGGGATTACCATTCAAGCGGCAGTCACTTCCTTCCAGTGGAACAGATGTAAAGTCAACATTGTGGATACGCCCGGCCACATGGATTTTTTGGCGGAGGTGTACCGCTCTTTGGCTGTTTTAGATGGGGCCATCTTGGTGATCTCCGCTAAAGATGGTGTGCAGGCCCAGACCCGTATTCTGTTCCATGCCCTGCGGAAAATGGACATTCCCACCGTTATCTTTATCAACAAGATCGACCAGACTGGCGTTGATTTGCAAGGCGTGTATCAGTCTGTTCGGGATAAGCTCTCCGCCGATATTATCATCAAGCAGACGGTGTCGCTGTCCCCGGAAATAGTCCTGGAGGAAAATACCGACATAGAAGCATGGGATGCGGTCATTGAAAATAACGATGAATTATTGGAAAAGTATATCGCAGGAGAACCAATCAGCCGGGAAGAACTTGCGCAGGAGGAACAGCGGCGGGTTCAAGACGCCTCCCTGTTCCCGGTCTATCATGGCAGCGCCAAAAAGGGCCTTGGCATTCAACCGTTGATGGATGCGGTGACAGGGCTGTTCCAACCAATTGGGGAACAGGGGAGCGCCGCCCTATGCGGCAGCGTTTTCAAGGTGGAGTATACAGATTGTGACCAGCGGCTCATCTATCTGCGGCTATACAGCGGAACGCTGCGCCTGCGGGATACGGTGGCCCTGGCCGGGAGAGAAAAGCTGAAAATCACAGAGATGCGTATTCCATCCAAAGGGGAGATTGTTCGTACAGACACCGCCCACAAGGGCGAAATTGTCATTCTTCCCAGCGACAGCGTGGGATTAAACGACGTATTGGGGGACAACACCCGACTTCCTCGTGAAAGGTGGCGCGATGCCCCCCTCCCCATGCTGCGGACGACGATTGCGCCGAAAACGGCAACGCAAAGAGAACGGCTGCTGGACGCTCTTACGCAAATTGCGGATACTGACCCGCTTTTGCGCTACGAGGTGGATTCCATCACCCATGAGATCATTCTTTCTTTTTTGGGCCGGGTGCAGTTGGAGGTCGTTTCCGCTTTGCTGTCGGAAAAATACAAGATTGAAACAGTGGTAAAGGAACCCACCATCATTTATATGGAGCGGCCGCTCAAAGCAGCCAGCCACACCATCCATATCGAGGTGCCGCCCAACCCGTTTTGGGCATCTATCGGACTGTCTGTTACACCACTCCCGCTTGGCTCCGGCGTACAATACGAGAGCCGGGTTTCGCTGGGATACTTGAACCAGAGTTTTCAAAACGCTGTCAGGGATGGTATCCGTTACGGGCTGGAGCAGGGCTTGTTCGGCTGGAACGTAACGGACTGTAAGATTTGCTTTGAATACGGGCTTTATTACAGTCCGGTCAGCACGCCGGCGGACTTCCGCTCATTGGCCCCGATTGTATTGGAACAGGCATTGAAGGAATCAGGGACGCAACTGCTGGAACCTTATCTTTCCTTCACCCTCTATGCGCCCCGGGAATATCTTTCCAGGGCTTATCATGATGCACCGAAATACTGTGCCACCATCGAAACGGTCCAGGTAAAAAAGGATGAAGTTGTCTTTACGGGCGAGATTCCCGCCCGCTGTATACAGGCATACCGTACTGATCTGGCCTTTTACACCAACGGGCAGAGCGTATGCCTGACGGAACTGAAAGGGTATCAGGCCGCTGTCGGCGAGCCGGTCATCCAGCCCCGCCGTCCAAACAGCCGCCTGGACAAGGTGCGCCATATGTTTCAGAAGGTAATGTAAAGATACATAATCGTCAAGACGGCAACAATCAGAAGTTATGGAGGGTAACAATGGAACGCCGTTTCTGAAAGGAGCGAGAGAAGCGCCGTCTTGCCCGTTCCCCTTGCTCCCGTAATAATAGTCGACAGGTTGGGATCTCCCGGGCCGTTGATAAAGCCACGGTTGATGTCGCGCAGGATATGCTCGCGACCCGCTAGAAAGGGAGGGACGCTTCCAAATGTTGGGGTAAAGGGGTTCTTGCTGTACTCCATGGTAGCTCCTTTGCAAGTTTTGCTAATTTTTGCAAGTTTTGCTAACTTTTGCAAGTTTTGCTAACGACAGACCAAAGGGCATCGAAGCAGTGGCGCTGACATGTTTTACGCAGAAAAATAAGCAGAAATCAATTTATCTGCGTTAAAAAATAGTTGAGAAGAAAAACGACGAGTCCCGGGCGCAATGCCGTTGCGTTCCGGGCCTCGTCGCTTTGCGAAGTGTCTAACGATCTCGTTGCCGTCGTCCTAGTCAAACAAACTCGGCATGTCGTTTTCTTTCATGAGGGCACCGGCGGAGGGGAGGCTCTGCGCGGTGAACTTCTCGGCCGAGACGCCGGCGCCAAGGATCTCCACGGTTGTGCCGACGGTGGTGACCGAGCGACCCTTCTTGGCGGTAAAGGCCTGGACGCCCTGCGTGTTGGTGGTCGTCTTGGTCTTGAGCAGCGACGTGTTGAAGTTCATCAGGCGGTAGTCGCTCGAGACCAGCGCGATGTCGCGGTCTTCCTTGAGCACCTGTGCATACAGCAGTTTGCTGCCGCCGTAGATGGCGTTCTTGAGGCGCTTGCGGTTGGTCTTGGTAACGTATCCGGCAAGTGCGACGCGCACCACACGACCGTTCTCAAAGATAAACAGCACGTCGGCCTTGTAGTCCTCGGGGTCGATGACCCAGATGACACTCTCGTCGGGTTCCATCTCGAGGTCGGTGGGCAAGTACGAGCCCAGCTGGGCCGACTTGGTGTCCTCAAACGCCGCAACCTTGCACTTGTATACCTGGCTCTTGTTGGTAAAGACCAGCAGCTCGTGGGTGTTGGAGGACGGGAACTCGATAAAGGGTTTGTCGCCGTCTTTGTACTTGAGCGTGGCCGCCTTCTTGAGCACGCGGTCGGTCATCTTTTTGAGATAGCCCTCGCGCGAGAGCATGATGGTAACCGGATATTCCTCGACCTCGGGCTCCAGGCTTACCTCGATAACCTCATGGGGCTCAATCCTGCCCGTGCGGCGCGGCATCACGTACTTCTTGTTGACCGCAGCCAGCTCGTCGCTGATGACCTTCTTGATGTTCTCTTCGCTGGAGAGGATTTCCTCAAGCTCGGCAATCTCACCCTCGAGCTTAGCGATGTCCTTGGTACGGTTGAGGATGTACTCCTTGTTGATGTTGCGGAGCTTAAGCTCGGCAACAAACTCGGCCTGGGTCTCGTCGATGTCGAAACCCTTCATAAGGTTGGGCACGACCTCAGCCTCGAGCTTGGTGCCACGGATGATGGCGATGGCCTTGTCGATGTCGAGCAGAATCGCCTCGAGGCCGTGCAGCAGGTGCAGGCGCTCGGACTTTTTGCCCAAGTCAAAGTTAATGCGGCGACGCGTGGACTCAATACGCCACTTGACCCACTCGTGCAGGATCTGGCGTACGCCCATAACGCGGGGATAGCCGTCGACCAGCACGTTAAAGTTGCATGAGAACGAATCCTGCAGCGTAGTCGAGCGATAAAGCTTCGCCATGAGCTTGTCGGGGTCAACACCGCGCTTAAGATCGATGGCGATACGCAGGCCCGAGAGGTCGGTCTCGTCACGGATGTCAGCGATCTCCTTGACCTTGCCCTCTTTGGAGAGCTTGACGATGCGATCGATGATGACATCGGTCTTGGTGGTGTAGGGGATCTCGTAGACCTCGATGATGCGCTCTTCGGGAATCCAGCGCCAGCGGGAGCGGATCTGGAAGCTGCCAAGGCCGGTCTCGATAATCTTTTCCATCTCCTCGCGGCGGTAGATAATCTCACCGCCGGTCGAGAAGTCGGGCATGGGCATGTACTCGAGCAGATCGCAGTTGGGATCCTGCAGATAGTGCATGGTGGCGGTGCAGACCTCGTTGAGGTTGAAGCCGCAGATGTCAGACGCCATGGCGACGCCGATGCCCTTGTTGGCCGAGACAAGGATGTTGGGGAACGTGGTGGGCAGCAAACGCGGCTCCTTCATGGCGCCGTCGTAGCTGTCGACAAAGTCGACCGGGTCCTTGTCGATGTCTTTGAAGATCTCGGCACTGATGGGGGAGAGCTTGGCCTCGGTGTAACGCGAGGCGGCGTAGCTCAGGTCACCCGAATAGTACTTGCCAAAGTTGCCCTTCGACTCCACGAAGGGGGCGAGCAGCGCCTCGTTGCCGGTGGCCAAGCGCACCATCGTCTCGTAGATTGCGGCGTCGCCGTGCGGGTTGAGCTTCATGGTTTGGCCCACGATGTTGGCGCTCTTCTGGCGCTCACCTTTGAGCAAGCCCATCTTGTACATGGTGTAGAGCAGCTTGCGGTGCGAGGGCTTAAAACCGTCGATCTCGGGGAACGCACGCGAAACGTTGACGCTCATGGCGTAGGGCATGTAGTTGACCTCGAGCGTCTGCGTGATCGGCTGATTGGTGACCTCGGAGTGCAGGCCGATGACGTTCTCGGCGTTGACCTGCTTTTTCTTTGGCTGGTTCTTCGTCTTCTTCTTTGCCACGATTTCCTCTTGAACTTCTTATGGGCCGTCGTTATCGATTTGCTGCTACTGCAGGTCCAGCTGGTCCAGGTATTCCTTGCCGTGCTCCGAGATATGGCGCTTGCGGCCCGCCTCGTCGCTGCCCAGCAGAAGGTTGAACATGGTCTCCATCTTGGCGACGTCTTCGGACTCCACCTTGATCAGACGACGCGTCTCGGGGTTCATGGTGGTGAGCCACATCATGTCCGGGTCGTTCTCACCAAGACCCTTGGAGCGGTTGATGGAGCACTTCTGGTCGCCGATCTCCTTAAGAATGCCGTTCTTCTCGAGCTCGGTGTAGGCAAAGTAGGTCTTTTCTTTGCAGTTGATCTCGTAGAGCGGCGACTCGGCGATATACACGTAGCCTTCGTCGATAAGCGTGGGCACCAGGCGATAGAGCATGGTGAGCACGAGCGTGCGGATGTGATAACCGTCGACGTCGGCGTCCGTACAGATGATGACCTTGTTCCAGTTAAGGTTGTCCAGGTCGAAGGCGCCGAGGTTCTTGATGCGCTTGTCTTTGATCTCCACGCCGCAGCCCAGCACGCGCATGAGGTCCATGATGATGTCGGACTTAAAGATGCGCGGATAGTCCTCCTTTAGGCAGTTGAGGATCTTGCCGCGGACGGGCATAACGCCCTGGAACTCGGCATCGCGCGAGGTGCGAATGGCGCCTGCTGCCGAGTCGCCCTCTACGATGTAGATCTCGCGGCGGCTCTTGTCCTTGGAACGGCAGTCGATGAACTTCTGCACCCGGTTGGCCATGTCGGTCTTCTGCTGCAGGTTGGTCTTGATGCTCTGGCGCGTCTTCTCGGCATTCTCGCGCGAGCGCTTGTTGATGAGCACCTGCTCCATGATCTTGTTGGCGGCATCTTTGTTCTCGATCAAGTAGGTCGAGAGGCGCTCCTTAAAGAATGCCGTCATGGCCTGCTGGATAAAGCGGTTGTTGATGGCCTTCTTAGTCTGGTTTTCGTAGGACGTCTGGGTGGAGAAGCAGTTGGTCACCAGCACCAGGCAGTCCTGGACATCTTGCCACTTAATGCCGCTCTCGTTTTTGTTGTACTTGCCCTGTTGCTTAATGTAGGCATCGATGGCGCTGGTGAGGGCACTGCGGGCCGCCTTTTCGGGTGAGCCACCGTTCTCGAGCCAGGAGGAGTTGTGGTAGTACTCCTGCATCGTGAAAGTGCGCGAGAAGCACATGCAAGCAGTGATTTTTACGTTGTAATCGGGCAGATCCTCGCGATCGCGACCGCGACGGTCGGCCTCGATAAAGAAGGGCTCGGTAAGGTAGTCGGCACCGACCTTCTCGAGCACGTAGTCCTCGATGCCCTTGGGATAGCAGAAGTCCTCTTCGGAAAACTCGCCGTCGTCGCCCTCGATGCGCAGCCGGAAGGTCACGTTGGCGTTGACCACGGCCTGGCGGCGCATGGTCTCGCGATACCAATCGTGGGGGATGCTGATGGAGGTAAAGACCTCAAGATCGGGGCGCCACTTGATAGTGGTACCGGTGCGGTCCTCGTCGCTGGGCTCAATCTCGAGTGCCTTCTTTTTGGCGCCGACGACCTTGCCCTTCTTAAAGTGCAGGGAGTACTTGTTGCCGTCGCGCCAAACCGTGACGTCCATGTATTCGGAGGCGTACTGGGTTGCGCACGAGCCCAGGCCGTTGGTGCCGAGCGAGAAGTCGTAGTCGCCGCCCTGGTTGTTGTTGTACTTACCGCCGGCGTAAAGCTCGCAAAAGACGAGCTCCCAGTTAAAGCGCTTCTCGGAGGGGTTCCAGTCAAGCGGGCAGCCGCGGCCGTTGTCCTCTACCTGAATGGAGCCATCGCGAAAGGCGGTAAGGGTGATGAGCTTGCCGTAGCCCTGGCGCGCCTCGTCAACGGCGTTGGACAGGATCTCGAAGGCGGCATGCGCGCAGCCGTCGAGCCCGTCCGAGCCAAAGATGACGGCGGGGCGCAGGCGTACGCGCTCCTCGTCCTTGAGCTGACGAATACTGTCGTTACCATAGTTTGCGGTGTTCTTTGCCATGCTCGCTCTCTCGATGCTCCTTTGCCGCGTTTTAGTCATATAGATAGTCAAGGTAGCATAGCCCAGCCCTTGGGCGATTCCAACCAACACGAAATCCATCGAACAATCGTTCGGAGTTCGATGGGGATTTGTTTGCTCGCACAAAACCGAGTCGGTATTGTACGAGTAAGTTTGAATAGCGAACCGAAGTTGTAATGCCCGCATAGCGATGACGAATGAGCCGAGTCGGCGTCTCTCACAAAAGTAACTAGGAGCTAGCGGGGCCTATCCGAATTGACCTCATTGGCGGTATCGGCTTCGAGCGCCGTGCGGCGGGCGCTGTAGGCGACGAGGCCGGCGCCTGCCGCGGCGAGTGCTGCAGCGGCTGCCGTAAGGGGAGCGCATGTATCGCCCGTGCCCGCAAGCGCGCCCGCTTTTCCGGGGCGCTTGCTATTGTTGTGGTCCTTGCCGCTGCTGGAGCTGCTTCCGCCGGAGCCGCCGCCCTTGTCAGTACCGCCGCCACTCGAGCCGCCACCGTCGTCCGCCGTCATCGGTGCATCGTGAAGCCCCGTCGTATCCGCGCTGTCGCATACGCCGACCTGAACTTCTGAGCGTTCGCATGCCGCGTCGGGCACATGAAGCTCGTGCAGTACGGCACCCAGCGCCGAGTTTGCACCCGGTCGAATTTCCTCGAGCGTTACGGGATCGAGCGCCACCAGATTATGCGCCTTCGCATACAGCGTTACGCGTTTGCCCACTTCGTCGCTCCAGCTCTCGGGGATGGCAAAGCTCATGCGGAACTGTGCCGTGCAACCCGGTGCCAGCACGGCGTTGCCGTTGTCGGCTACCAGCGGGTGCGTTGCAAAACGTGCGCCCAGCGTCTCGAGCGCGTACTTCACGCGTGCCATGTCTTTGGCCGAAGCATCCTCGGCAATCTCTGGATCGTAGATCGAAACCATGCGTGCGTTCAGTCCGAATCCGATGGATGCGCTGGAGAACGGCTGGCTGGAGCCCTCTCGGTACAGATCGATCGTGCCGGCGGTCAGCAAGGTGTTGCCGTCGTTTCGCACCGTGACCATGAAGGATTCGCCTGCTGCTCCGGGTACCACCGCGCCCGAGGTAGCGACCGCGCCCGTCGGAGTGGCACACGCCACCAAGGGCACTTCGATGCCGTGCAGCTCTGCCTCGCTCTTCTCCGCGCTCACAATGTGCGTGGCGAGTGCGGAGAGCATGCCTCCCGACGTCAAAAATGTCGTTATCTGATCGACGGGATGGTCCAGCTCGCACATCACGAACGGCTCCGTGAACAGATCGCCTGCCAAGGTGCTGGCGAAGATGCGGAAGTGCTTGCCCATCACTGCTACCGGGTTGCCTTCTTCGTCGTAGGTTTGTCCCACCTTGCCATCGGTGTTCTCTACATAGAGCACGCACCTGCCGTTGTTGCTTACGCTAAACGATGCCGGGCCACAGCCTGCGGCACCCACGGGCTCCGTTGCAAATGCCGATGCGCCTCGCGTCCAAGTAATATGCTGCAGTTGCTCGTTGACGGTTGCCAAAAAGCCCGAATGTTGTGGCCATGGCACCGCATGAGGTACCGTGGCGTCTGGTGACATAACGTCCCAGCACGCAATGGACTGGCCGATCACGGCGTACGATGCGCAGCCGCAACCGTCTGCGGTCTCGTACGCAACGGACACCACCATTTTGCCGTTGATATTCTCGGGCTTGCCCAGCTCGATACTCGATGGTGCTTGCGGAAAGCGGAGGACCTGACGGAACGTGAGACTGTCGCCCAAATCATCCGACCACAAGGTAAAGCATTCCAGCACAACCTCGGCCTCGCTGCCGAGCGCCTTTTCTGCGGTGGTTCCGCGGCGGTGGAGGTAGGCACCCGACAGGCGCCCGTCGACGAGCGTCTTGCCCACCGTGATACGCGGGCACTGCAGACAATGGTAGCCATCCTCCTGAAGGCGGCCGCGCGAGATGCTGCGCCACGACGTATACGACACCACGCGAACTTCGCTATTACTTATGCGCAGGCGCACGACGGACAGTATGCCGGCTGTGCTTGCCGTATCGAAAAGGGTGTTGTCACCGGCGGGGCGCTCGCCCGAGATCAGCAGCACGTAGGCGTCCTGGTTTCCTCTTCCGTCCGTATATTCCACCACGTCGAAGTCGTAATCGAATATGCCGTCGCGCTCCACGTCGCCCTCGCCAAACCCAAGGGGAAAGTCCACGGGAGTGGGAGCGGACCACGTGCCGTTTGCCTTTGTGTGCACCACCAGGCGCGAGCGGCCATTGTCGCCGTAGCGCACCGAGGCGATACGGAACAGACATTCTACGCCGGCAATCATTGCCAGCTTCATGTGGGCTTCGCTGAGCACGCCAGCAAACAGCACGTTGTCGCTCGAGGGCTTGATGCCGCCACGCTCGTCCTCCGATACACCAGCAGAATTGGCGTTGGGGTCCGCAGCGGCGTCCTTCGCCTGCCCGATATAGGTGTACTCATACATCGGCGCGGCGTTTTCGTCGTTCTCTATCAGTGTATGGACGAAATGCTCGATCTGTCCCGTGTCGTCGCTTTCTGCATCCGCCTCGAGCTCAATGCTCGTGACCGCTTGATCCCAATCGCGCACGACAGGCGCGACGTTTACGGCAGTGGCCTTAACCTCGGCGCGTGCGAGCAGCTCGGCGTTGGTGACGATGGTGGCCGATGCGATAAATTGCGGCACGCCGCCTGCCTCGGCGTTGCCGGCCGTGCCGAAGCGGGCATCCAACGTGTAAGGCGTATCTCCACCCAATGCGAGCTCAGAGCGCTGGAGCACATACTGGTTGCCATTGTTCACCGACATATTCCACGAATCGAGGAGTGTGGGCCACGACCCCGACCAAGCCTTGGTGGTCCACTTGAACATTACGAACTGGAGTATCACATCGACATCGACGTCTGCACCTACGCGCAGTCGCGGAAGCTGGTGTCCATCTGCCTTCTCGTACCCAATGAACAGCGTGAGGGATGCGGCGCCGCGCACGGCAGACGAAGCGACGCCTGCAACGCCGGCGCCAAAGGTGACGGCAAGCCCGATCTGGATGGTGAACGAGCCCGAGGTGTTTGAATAGTCGAGCGAAATGTTTTTAAAAAACGCCGCGCCGCTGCCGTGCGTGTGGGCACCCACGGCGAGCGCCAGCTTCGCCAGCACCCAGGGGTTGACGTTTAGGAAAAACGGCACCGGTCCTAGGGTAAACTGCTCGGTCCAATTGAGGTCGGTTCTTACCTGGAAGAGGGCCTTAATATTGCCAAATGCGGGGTCGTTGTTGTCACCCCAGGTTTTGCCCACCCAGTCGTAGGCGAGCGATCCGTACAGCTGTGTGGCGATATCCATCGTAAAACGCGGCGTGCAGTGGTGACGAAGCAGCTTAGTGTTCCTTGGATCGGTGCCCGAACCGGCACTCATACTTTTGTACTGATTCCACTTCCCCTCCATCTCGTCGAGGTAGCGGTTTGCCTGCTTGGCGCCCGACTCGCGCGGTGACTTCTTCCAGTATTCCGGATCCGGATTGCCCGAATCGTTCATGTAGCCGACCGGTTTGTATCCTCCGCCAAACAGCACGTATCCGGCAAAAGAGAAATCGAACAAAATGGGGAACGAGGGCATCCAGCACGTGAACTTATTGCCGCCGATGCCGGGAAACGCCGCCGGGAAATCAAACGGAGTAATCTCTTGGTCCATGGTGGTGGGGACGATAGTGGTCGAGCCCGATTCTGCCTTTGCGGCCGGCGCGGTGACAACGGCCATGGGGGAGGAGAGTGTATAGGTCTTGCCCTGATAGTCGAGGACAAAGCGCAGCTTGCATCCTTCCTCCAGAAGGCCCGAAGCTGCATCGAGGAACGTGTCTTCGAGTGTGAACGTTGCCAGATTATCCGAACCCGATGCACTGGCCTTGACTTGGCCAATTTGCGTGACGGTTTCGGATGAGCTGCTCGTGGCGGGCATTACTTTGTTGATGCACAGCGTTGCCTGTCCACCCTGTGGCAGATGTGCCTGCACGGTAAAGGCGTGCGTGTCGGGTTGGTCGTTTCCGGCGTCGTCCTTCGGCAGTGCCATGAACGTGGCGTCGGCGTACTGGATGTCCCACTCGTCGAACGTAAGCTGGCGAAAGTACGGCTCACCGTCGGAAAGCGGACGTGTGGGCGCGGTAATGGCGGTGCCGCCCTGGATGCGCGTGAGGGGGATCTCGACATCACGGTAGCCCGCCATGCTGATGGAGATGCCACCGTTAAAGTCGTACGCGTCGAGAAGCGTTGCCTCGTCCACGTAGCCTTCCGAAAGCGGCGCGACCTCAAAGATGGCCGTGCCCTCGTCGTCGGTAGTGGCGGAGATCTGCTTGCCCGCGGCATAACGCGACGCGAGCGTGACCTGGGCTCCCTTGATGGGCATATTCTTGTTGGCGACGTCGACCACGACCACACCAAACATGGTGCGCGAGAGAACGAGCACCTTGAAGGGGTCTTCTTCGTCGGCATAGGCCTCGGTGGGGGCGAATGGCAGTATGAAGGCGTTTGCGCTGCTCGGCACGCGAGGCAGCATGATGCCTGCCAGCGAGGATGCTCCGGCGATAAGTAGCGAACGACGATCAAGCATTTTGGGCTCCCATCCCGCAAATATCGGAGGAAATAATCCTATTTTGCGAGAAGGTGCCCCGTGGCGGTAGTGCCGTTCAAGGGTCAAAATGTCCAAATTGATCGAGCGAAGCGCCGGGTTCCGGAGCGCGTTCGATGCGCTTGGCAGCCCGGTCGCTAACGCAACATATGCGCGACCAGCTCGGCGCGAGTTCCGATACCAAGCTTGGCATACACTCCTGATAGGCGGTTTTTAACAGTGCCCGGCGATACTTCCATGTGGCGTGCGATTTCGGCGTTGGTCCATCCGCGGCAGGCGAGCATGGCCATGGTGAACTCCGTGGTCGTTAAATCGTCGGCCACGTCCTCGCCCGAATCGGGGTTGTGGATGCGCCGCCAGCCGTAGCTGAATCGATACGTAATCTCGATGATGCGTGCGAAATCGTCAGGGTATTGCGCTTTTAGGCACGCCTCGATGAGCCCCTGTAAAAGGCCGTGGTGCGCGCCAATGAGCTCGATGAGGCCGTCGGGGCGCGCAATGTCCCAAGCGGCTCCGAAATGTGCCTTTGCGGCGTCGATGTCCTTGAGGCTCATGCATGCCATGGAAGCCGCCAGGTGCAGGAACAGTTCCGAGATGGGATAGCTTCCCTGTTTCATGATCAGGGCATTTTCCACCATGCCCAGGCTGCGGCCATATTCGCCGCGCAGATACAAGGCGTGCGCCATCACGTAGCTGGCGAACAGGCGCAGGCCTTCGGGCAAATGCGCCGCAAGCGGATAAAACTCTTCGGCGGAATACGGGGAAGGCAAGTGCAGCAGGACGCTCGCGGCCGAGGCGAACAGGGTGTGCACGGCGTGGACGGCAGGCGATTCCTCGTCGGCCGGCGTATCGAGGATGCCAGTAAGGCACCGGCGGGCATCGGCGATACGGTTGAGCGACAGACTGGCGTATCCGCAGATAAAGCATGCGGAATAGCGCAGTGCGGGGTCGGTGGCGTCAAGATAGGGGCGCGCCGTCTTGGCAGCGAGGGTGGCCTGTCCGCGAAAGTACAGCGCTTCTGCTGTGGCAATGGCGCGCGAATCGGGGTCGGAAATGCCTGCAACCGCAGCGTCAATCTGCCCCGGCACAAAGGCGGTGCACATCAACGGCATGGGAACGCAAGGGTAGCCATCGCAGTCCATCTTCCATCTCCCAACATCTGGCAACAATAGCAGCAATTGTACTCCTGTTACTCGGGACTGGAATTTGCGGGTATGGCATACGATTACGCAGAACGTATAAAGGAAGAGTCTATTGGCGATGCTGCCAAGGTGGCTACCGAAGCCTAGCTGAGCTCGCCAGTAGGAAAAATTGCCACCCCTGCAAAAAGCTTTGTCGCAGCGATGGGAAACACATCTTGTTCTGCATATAATGAGGTCATATGACGGTGCGTTTGCATACGTGTGACGCATTCCCATCGAACCGAAAAGGAGGCCCGCAAGGTTGGCGACGAGGTCAGCTTCCTCGCCCAGGGCACCATCTATCCCGACATCCTGGAGTCCCAGGATGGCGTGAAGGCCCACCACAACGTGGGTGGCCTGCCCGAGGACCTGCAGTTTGAGCTTTGCGAGCCCGTCAAGCTGCTGTACAAGGACGAGGTCCGCGTCGTGGGCCGCGTGTGCTACGACCTCACGCCCAAGCCCGTCGGCACCGTTGAGTGGGAGTAAGCTTTTTGGGCTGCTTTGATCATAGTTCCATGAATGGGGAGGCCTCGCGCGATTGCGCGGGGCCTTCTTTTTCGAAAAGGGCTGCCGTCGTGGTGTTGCCACTGTCCATCGTGCTTGCCATCGCCTCTGGTGTTGCTCCTGATCAGGGCTGGTTTGCGACGAGAACTAGCAGGGCTTGTTGGCGGCACGAGCGAAGCAGGTTGTTTCGCATTGAGCGCGCCGGGCAGAAGAAGGCCATAATGGAGTGCGCGCACAATTTGTTTTAGAGGAGGATGCCGCATGGCAAAAGACGAACAAACAGGCTGGATTGTTGAGATGCTCATGGCCAGTGTGTCGGTGGCGCCCGCGGCTCTTTTGGAAGAGGTTATGGCAGATGAGCGCTGCGTGGCTTTTGGCCCCATCCACCATTTTATTGTGGGCGCGGTGCTGCTTGCGTGCTGGCGCAACGCCGAAGCATCTGGGGAGCGAGATGCGATGCTCAAAGACGATCTTGCCGATTTGATGTCTCGTTCGGATTGCGTGCCGGGGGCAACGTGTGCCCGCTGGGGCATGTGCGGGGCAGCCGCGTCTGCGGGCATGGCATATGCAATCGTGCGCGGCAATGCGCCGCTGCGCAGTGAAGGCTGGCAGGAGGGGCAGTTAATGGTTTCGGAGCTGCTTGCCGCCATCGCGCGCTCGGGAAGCCCACGGTGCTGCAAGCGAGATGCGCGCGTGGCGATTCGTGAGGCCGTTTCGTTTTTTAACGCGCTCGGCGGACCACAGCTTAAAGCATGGGAGAAGACGCCAGCCTGCGATAGCTATGCGGCCAATACAGTGTGCATGGGCGAAAAGTGTCCGTATCATCCGTCCTTTATCATCCAATAGGGAATCGGGTGCCCCAATAAGGGTTGGGCAGATGTGACAAAGTGACAGTTCCTTTGTCACATTATCGGCGGTATGCGCGGGATGGTGCGCCACGCGGCGTGCCGTCCCGTTCGTTTTTTGGTGCGGTTTGTTACATTCCTCACTGGCGCCGGTAAAAAATGGGGATAGAGTAGGACAAACGCGTCGAATACGAACGGCGGGGGAGAGCGGGCAAGGTGCCTGCGCAGGAGAGGTTGCCGTCCATGCTGGAGCTCAAAGGAATTTGCAAAAGGTACGTTACGCAGTCGTTTACGCAGGTGGCGCTCGACAGCGTGAGCCTGTCTTTTCGGGATAACGAGTTCGTGGCCATTCTGGGGCCCTCGGGTTCGGGTAAGACCACGATGCTCAACGTTATCGGCGGACTCGACCACTTTGACTCGGGTGACCTGCTGATCGACGGTATTTCGACCAAGGACTTTCACGATCGCGATTGGGATGCCTATCGCAACAACCGCATCGGCTTTGTGTTCCAAAGCTATAACCTCATTCCACATCAGACCATTTTGGAAAACGTGGAGCTAGCGCTTGCGCTCACGGGCGTGGGGCACGCCGAGCGCCGCCAACGTGCGCGCAAGGCGCTCGAGGCCGTTGGTCTGGGCGAGCACGTGAACAAGCGCCCGAGTCAGCTTTCGGGTGGACAGATGCAGCGCGTGGCCATCGCCCGCGCCCTGATTAATGATCCCGAGATTGTGCTGGCAGACGAGCCGACTGGTGCCTTGGATTCCACAACGTCCGTGCAGGTCATGGACTTGCTCAAGGACGTCGCGCGCGACCGTCTGGTTATCATGGTCACGCATAATCCCGATCTGGCGTACGAGTACGCCACGCGCATCGTCAACCTGGCGGACGGCAAGATTACCGACGATTCTGATCCTTTCGATGTCGCTGACGCCACGCGTCGCGAGGCCAAGCCTACGCGCAAAACCTCGATGAGCTTTGTGACGGCGCTGGGGCTTTCTGCCCGAAACCTTATGACCAAGAAGGGCCGTACGGCCATGACGGCCTTTGCGGGCTCGATTGGCATTATTGGCATCGCGGCGATTTTGGCGCTGTCCAATGGCGTAAACGGCTACATCAAAAAGGTCGAGGAGGATACGCTTTCGAGCTACCCGCTTACCATTTCCAAGCAGGATTACGACCTGTCGTCCATGATGGGCGAACAGGGGGCCACGGATGACGATACGTCCAAGAACGAGGGTTCGTTCGACGACGGCACCGACGGCAAGGCTCAGGGAACCAAAAAGATTCCCGTGGTCACGGCCGTAAAGGATATGTTTGCAAGTGTTAAGTCCAACGATATGACGAGCTTTAAGGCATGGCTCGATGCCGGCGGCGACGGTATCGACAAAGAGGTCAACGCCATCCAGTACGGTTACGGCGTGACGCCGGTTGTCTATCGTGCCGGCAAGGGCGATGAGAAGCCTGTCCGGCTGGTGCCCAACGCTATGACCGAGGCCATGAGCGGTGGTGCGAGCTCGGCGGCAACGGTGAGCATGGACTCCATGGGGACCTCGGTCTTCAACGAGATGATCGACGATCAGAGTCTGCTCGACAGCCAGTACGATGTCGTCGCCGGCCATTGGCCTACGTCTGCTCACGAAGCCGTAATGGTGCTTTCGAGCCGTGGAACGGTTGGCGACTATACGCTTTACAGCATCGGTGCGCTGGATATCGATGAGCTCAACGACCTGGTGAACAGTGCCATGGCCGCCGACGGTAAGATTGAGACGCCTGAGAGCGGCGCCGACTTTACTTACGACGATGCGCTGTCCACGACGTTTAAGGTGTTGTCGCCGGCCGATGCTTATCGCAAAAACGAAGAGACCGGCATGTGGACTGACATGTCCGGCGACGCCGACTTTATGACGGCCAAGGTTGCCGACGGTATTGACGTGCACATTGTGGGCGTGGTGCGACCTAACGAGACGGCCAATGCGAGCGCGTTGTCTCCGGGCATTGCCTATACGCATGCGTTGACTCGCCAGCTTATGGAGCGCGCCGCCGATTCGCAGATCGTGCAAGAGCAACTTGCCCATCCCGAGACGGATGTCTTTACGGGCAAAACTTTCGACGAACTGCAAGGCGAGGCCAAGCAAGGCGTGGATCTGGGCAGTATGTTCAGCGTGGACGAGGCGGCGCTCAAGAGCGCGTTCTCGTTCGATGCGTCTGCACTCTCGGGTGCTGCCGGTGGCATGGATCTTTCGGGCATCGATTTGTCGGGCCTGGATATTGACCTTTCGGGCGTTGGCAAAGACATCGACTTAAGCGACATCATGGCCAAAGCGCCGACCCCCGATTTCTCGGGCATCTTTGACGGTCTGGAGCTCACGCCCGAGCAAATGCAACAGGTGGGAACGCTTGCCAACCAACTATTTGAGGGCTTTTTGCAGTCTGATCAGTTTAGGGCGCTGTCACCCGAAGATCTCAAAGACGCGTCAAAGCTTGCTGCCGCATTCTCGGCGTATCTCGAGAACGATGTTGTGGCGCAGCAGCGCCTGGCACAGCTCAAGGCGCTCGGCGGCGATGCCCTGGCCGAGCGCCTGCAACAGGCGATGACCGACTATGTCCAAAATCAGTTGGCTCCGTATCTGCAGCAGGCTATGGATCAGGTGATGAAGGCGATCAGCGAGCAGGTGGCAACAACCGTGTCGACCCAGCTTAAGGCCGGCGCGGCAGGGCTCATGGACCAGATGGTGACGCAGATGTCTTCGAGTTTTGCCAACCTGGCGAGCGCCATGCGCGTGGATGCGAGCGCCTTTGCTCGTGCCATCCACTTCAACATGGACGCCGAGGACCTGAGCTCGCTCATGATGAGCTATGCCAAGGCGTCGAAGCTCACCTACGACAACAATCTGACCACGTTGGGCTACGCGGATGAAGCGGATCCCATCTCGGTCAAGATTTTCCCGCGTGACTTTGAGGCCAAGGAGCGCGTACTTGACCATATCGATGCGTACAACAAGCAGGTCAAAGCCGCCGGCCACGACGAGCAGGCAATCTCGTACACCGACTACATGGGCATCATCATGGGCTCGGTGACTGATATCGTGAATACCATCAGCTTGGTGCTCATCGCGTTCGTGAGCATCAGCCTGGTCGTGAGCTCCATCATGATTGGCATCATCACCTACATCAGCGTGCTGGAGCGCAAAAAGGAGATTGGCATCCTGCGCGCGATCGGCGCGTCGAAGCGCAACGTGGCCAACGTATTCAATGCCGAGACCTTTATCGAGGGCCTCATTGCCGGTGTCTTTGCCATTGTCGTTGTGGTGCTCGTGAGTTTTCCGGTTAATGCCTGGGCGCTTGCTGCCAAACAGGTACCCAATCTGATGAGCCTGCCCGTGCAGGATGCGCTGGCGCTCATTGCAATTTCGGTGCTGCTGACGGTCGTTGCCGGCCTGCTGCCGGCCCGCAGTGCATCCAAAAAAGACCCCGTGGAAGCCCTGCGCTCCGAATAATGTGACAAAGGGACTGTCCCTTTGTCACATTGAGTGACATGTAAATCGAGGTCTAATACTTTTCCCGAGAAGTGAACGAGTCAAAATGGACCCCCGAAGCATCGACACTTTTGAGATGCAATTTCCTGCGGTTTTGCCAGCCAAATCCTGCGGGTTTGGCGTCTAAAAATGTCGATGCTTCGGGGGTTCAAATATAGCCGTTCACTTCTCGGGAAAAGTATTAGACCTTGAGATATAGACGGCGTTTGCGAGCGTCAATTAGAGCGTAAGTTGCTAGTCCTCCTTTGCGGAGAGCATGAGGCTAATTTCCGGATGGGTGTACTTGTCGAACTCTTCTTTGGGCTCGGTGTCAAAGGTGTAGTACGACTTGATAGATTCGTCCTCCGTCTTGATGCTGATTTCTTTATATAGGGATCCGGCTAAAAATGCCTGTTTAAATTTATCCGACAGGCTGCATGGCGTGAGGAGGCCCGGTGTGGCAACGGAAATGTCCAACCCGTTGAGCGGGGCGCAGAGTGTCGCGATATCCTGCTCGCTGCAGGCGAGGTTGTTTGCAAGGCTTGCCTCGGGGTCGATCTGACTGGTGTAATCGACGTCCGTGAGCATGCCATCTGCATCGAAAGAAAGGTAGACATAGGCTGCTTGAGCGCCGAGGTCAATATCACCCAGATAGCCGATAATGCGGTAGCCGTAGTCGTGATACGACTCGTATGGGTCGTCTGCCGCGACGCGTTTGCACACGGGCTCCAAGGCATCTTGCGCGGCGAGCATGCCGGCGACCTCCGCGGAGCGGTCTTTGTTGGTTTGGGCTACCGCAAGCCTGCTCTGTAGCTCCTTCCACTGTTTGACCTGCATTCCAAAGCGTGGCGCAAGAGCGCAATAGCAAAAGATGATGAGTTCGATTGCGGTGAGTGCAATGGCGGTATATATACCCGCGGGTTGGAATTCCTTTTGGTGGAACGCGATATCGTTGATCATTTGGAGCGGCAACATCAACAGGCATGCTACGAACGACATGACGAGTGCAGTCGCTGCGATCTTGGGGTATGTGCAGTACCGCTGGATGCGTTTCTTTTCTTGCTCGGTGAGCGGCTGCACGGGGCCTCGACACTCATCGTTTTTCGGGGGCGATGCGCATACGCTCTTGAGTATATGAGTGGAGGGTGTCTGTTGTTCAGACATGGCGGTCAGCAGCGTGCTGTTGGTGATCGACTGATCGCGAACGTCCTCTTTTGGACAAGGAAAAAGTGGCGAGTGAGGGAGCTGCTGTGGGGCGGCCCTGCTTGCTGTTTGCGGGCGCCATTCACCTTCGTTGCACAGGGATGGTCGGAGGGCTGGTTGGTGTCAAGCAACCGCCTCCGCCTTGTGGGCCGCCTCAAGGACAAGGCATAATGCATGTGACAAAGGGGCGGTTCCTTTGCCGCATTGATTTGAGAGTAGATGTTGATGATTCTATCGTTGGCCCCCATGGAGGGGATTACCGGGCATGTGTTCCGTCGCGTGCATGCGGAGTGCTTCGGTGCGCTCGACTGCTATTACACGCCGTTTTTGCCGCCGCCGCGGGTGGGCAACCGCTTTGGCGGCAAGGCGTTTAAGGAAATCGATCCGGCTAACAACCAAGGGCTTAACGTGGCGCCTCAGCTGATGTCCAAGAACGCGGATGAGTTTGTGTGGGCGGCGCGCGTGCTCGCCGACATGGGTTACCGCGAGGTTAATCTCAACCTTGGTTGCCCCTCGGGTACGGTTGTTGCCAAGGGTAAAGGATCGGGCTTCTTGCGCAACTTGGACGAGCTCGAGGTGTTCTTGAGTGACGTGTGCGAGCGATCGCCCTTGCCGGTGTCGGTAAAAACCAGGCTGGGGCTGGAGAGCGACGACGAATACGAGCGCGTGCTCGACCTGTACTGTCGCATGCCGCTGGCAGAGTTGATCGTGCATCCGCGCGTACAGAAGGATCGCTATACGGGCTCGCCGCGCAAAGGGTTTTATGGCGAGACGTTGGAGCGGGCACCGTTTCCGGTGGCATACAACGGCGATATTTTTGATCTTGAGGACATGGAGGCGCTGGTGGAGGCCTATCCCGGTACACGCCATGTGATGCTGGGGCGTGGCTTGCTTGCGAACCCCGCGCTGGCCCGCATGGTCAAGGGCGGCCCTGCTGCCACGGCAGCCGAACTGCAGCGCTTCCACGACACGCTGTTTGCGGCATATGCAGAAGAGATTGGCGGCAACGCGGTCTTTCGCATGAAGGAGTGGTGGTTCTACGCTAAATGCGCCTTCGCCGATCCTGCTACCGTTCACAAACTCGTACGCAAGACTAAAAAGGTCGACGAATACCGCGCCGCCGTCGAGCGCGTCTTTCGCGAGCAGCCACTTGCGCCCATAGCCCGCTTCCACGGTTAGCTAGTCATTGGGGACGTTCTTTAACGGCTAGTCATTTAAGAACGTCCCCAATGACTATGTTGCAAAAGCTGTACGTCAGCATCCAAAGATATCGAAAAATGTCGACTTTGGATGCTGGCGTACATGTTTGGATTCGGTGGGGGACTAGGCAATCATTGCGTCAAGGGTAATGAGTTCTCTGAGTCGCTCTGTGCGTGTTTGCCCATGGCGCTTTGCCTTCTCGTCAAACGCTTCAAGAACCGATTCACCCACACGTGCCGATAAAACAACGCTTGGCTCATCAGAGATCGACGGCCTTCCCAGCTTGATGGTGCGACCCTTCGGCCACTCATCTTTTTCGTATGCCTCCGCGGCTTTCTCCAACTCTCCGGGGGCAAATCCGATCATCTTTTCGAGTTGCTTAGCGTCCATAGCGCCTCCTATCGATCGATCCCGATTTCCCTGAGCACCTTGCGCGTAGGAGGGACAAGGGCGTGGTAAATGATATAGCCATCTCGATTGGAGCAATATCGAGCGATGAGCTCCATGAGACGGCTTCTTCCATCAAGTCCAACGAGAACGTAATCGATACCTCCGTTTTCAAGATCACGCCTGAACCATGCAAAAGCGGAGTTCCAGGCGCAGGTGATATCCGTCTCCGTCAGCCCGTGTTTGAGGGCGTGGGGGTGGATTGCGATGAGCTCCATAAGGGCCTCTCTTTTTGTATACAGTTTTGTAAACAAAAATGCAAGCAGTTAATAGGCTTAAGCGACTTGTTTTGATTGGACTTTTCGATGTAAAGCCGACATCGGAGGCTCCACTACTCCTTCGCTTTTTAGTTCGGTATGTGAACGTCCGTTGAACTCCCAGAGGGGAGCGTTTTCATAGATTATCGAGAGGAGCTTGGAGACTTCGGCTGTTTTCTTGCGTTCGTAAAACTCGGGCCGTACGACAATCAATAAGAAAGCTGCGTCTTCGGTAATTTGCTGTGCTGTCGGCATACCGTTGAGTCCAACGGAACGCAAAAGCTTTGTCATGATGAAATCGAACTCATCTTCTCTTGCATGGAGATCGGATGCCTTAATCTCAGGGTCTCTCAGGACGTACTGCTTGAGTCGTTCGACAGATCGACTGCACTTTATATGCCCGCAGATGACTTCGTCATAACTGAGCCTTTTGATTGGGAGACGTTCGTGACCGGCGAAGATGGCTGCCACTCTGATGCCAACGCGCCGTTCGCGCAGCGCGCGCATCTCACCGGTGTATTCGCTGCGTCGTTCATATTTTCGATAGGAGTATCCGTAGTCATCGTAGTAATAAGGGGCTTCATCGACAGCGTCATCGAGCTCAGGCGCTATGAGATAGAGTTTTCCATCTCTGGATATGACGCAGGGATTGTCGATTTGCCCCGATTCGTTCCTGATTTGCCAAATAGTTTCATTTATCTCAAATCTCGAGACTGGATTGGGGGCACAGGAGTTGTAGAGCTCAATAAGTTCATCGAGTGAAATGATTCCACAGGCATCTGTGTAGGCGCGGGCGAAGCGCCGTACTTCTTGATTTGATTCAAGCACACGGCGCTCCCAAGCATCCAAAACGTCCTGCGGACTTCGATAGCGGGCATGACGATCGATGCGCGATGCGCTCCAACGGTTATCAGCGGCAACGTTCATCAGATCCAAGCGCAGATCTTTGTCGGCGATGCGAGCGAGCGACTGATAGTGTTCTAGATCAAGCTCCGGTCGAAAACTCATGTCTTCCGGAACAGTTCGTGCGAGCTTTATGCAACGCTTGAGATAGGTCGGGCCCAGGCTTGGGCTAAAGTGCTGCTTGAGGTGGCAAGCGATGGGCGAGAGTAGGCCATTTAGATTGGAAATGGGGTATCCGGCAATCTCTTGCTCGAGACGGCGCCCGATGAGCAGAGCCCCTTCCGAAGAGGCCTCATGGTCGGTGCCTTTCTGGCCGAGGTGTTTGGCCTCGACAATCCTGCTGATATCCGAGCAGGTGTTTGAAATAATGTCGGGTGAAAGGGTTGGTATCTTTTTTGCCATAGCGATGCGCTCCTGTGTGACTCACGGAAAAGAAACAGTCTGATTGTGAGTGCCGTTCTTTGATGGCGACGGCGAACAGGAGCGCAGCCTGTCTGAGATGGGCGAGTGCGGTAACCACCGATCTTACTTACCGAGCTCGCTCCAGCGTGTCATTGGGGACCTCCGCAGGAGCTCTCGACCAGTCTCATGCCTTGGGATGAGTATAACACAGAGAGCAAACATATGTTCTATATATTTGAGAAACCGAAGCCCTACCCACTCATTTAAGAACGTCCCCAACGAGTACTCGCACGCTAGAGCAGGTTCTCCTGTACCCATGCGATGATGTCGCTCGATTCGTAGAGCGGCTTGCCGTCGATGAACAGACAGGGAACCTGGCGTTTTCCGCCGACGGCGATAAGCGTCTGCTCGGCATCGGGGTCGGTCGAGATGTTGCGCTCGGGAACGGTCACGCTGTTATCCGCCAAAAAGCGCCTGACCTTCATGCAATACGGGCAGCCGGTCATAACGTACAGCGTGAGCTCATGATTAGTAGCCATAGGTCTCCAATCGGTTGAGGTTTTGATTGAAATACCCAAAGCCGCCGCGGTCTATGCATGAGCTGACGACGACTCGATGGCCTGTACCAGAAACGCCGTGGCTCCGGTGCCGCAGGGCTTGTCGTAGTAGTCGATAAAGCGCTGGTCAGCAAGATAGCCGTGGGCGAGGCCCAGGTATGCTTCGTCTTGGGGCTTGTGCCCCCAGTTAAGGCCAATCCATCGACGGTGCATCGCGACAAGTTTGCGGGCCTCGCTTCCATCCGCATCGCCGTCGCCCATGGCAATCGAAAGCTGACCCAGAATAGCGCGTTCAAGTTCCTTCATGTCGTTCCATGTCTCGGGGTCCATGTCCAGCAGTGCTTCGTTTGCTGCGTCGATCGCCTCGTCGCCATAGCGCGCCCGCGCCTCGGCACCGTAGCGCTCCTCGTTTTCTTGCACGGAGCGCCAGCGCTCTAGTTGTGGCAGGACGGCGCCCATGAGCGAGACGGCTTCGTCGAGCGACATGCCGGTGTTTTGCGCCAGCCGCGGGGCACAATCCTCGATCATCGCCTCCATGGTGGTGTCGTAGGTGTACTGGCCGTGGTCGTAGCACCACTTGCAGTAATGGTCGGTCGTGGCGCCCACAGCATCGGTGCCGCAGTCGTCGGGTGTGAGTATCATGCCGCAGCTCTGGCAATAGTGCTCGGGCATTTCGAGCAGGTGGGACAGCGGTTCTCCGGTTACGGCGGCAATGAGCTTCATCATGTCGATGCCCGGGGTGACTTCGCCGCGTTCCCAACGGCTGACGGCTTGGCGTGTGACGAAGAGCTTGGCGGCGAGCTGCTCTTGGGTAAGGTGATGGGCGCGGCGAATGGCAATGAGCTTTTCTGCAAAGGCCATAGCGACTCCTTTCTGCTGGTTGATGGCTTAAGCATACGCGGCGGCCAGCTTCCTTCCAAGCAACCGTTGGTTGCACGACGGGAGACCGCGGCGAAGAATTGCGCGCTGCACCCCACACCTCCATGCCGTACAATGACCGGCATGGAACCTATCGCACACATACATACCGACCTGCCGCAGAAGTTCGGCATTCCGCGCAACAGCTTTTTGGCGCCCCATCTGCAGGGACGCATCGTCTTTGAGCCGGAATTTGCCTCCAACGCAGCAGTTGAGGGTCTGGACTCCTTCTCTCACCTATGGCTGCTGTGGCGCTTCGAAAACGGAACGCCCGGCGGCGCGGCTAAGGATATAGCTGCCGATGCCAAGACGCAGGACAGGTCCGGCACCAACGTCAAGTGGTCGAAGACTGTGCGCCCGCCGCGTCTGGGCGGAGCCGAGCGCGTGGGCGTGTATGCCACACGCAGCCCGTTTCGCCCCAATCCCATCGGTCTTACCTGCGTCAAGCTCAGCCGCGTTGAGCGCACCGACGACGGCCCCATCATCCATGTACTGGGGGCCGACCTTCGTGACGGCACGCCCATCTACGACATTAAGCCCTACATCCCGTTTGCGGACTGCCACCCGGATGCGACCGGCGGCTGGATTGAGGGTGCTCCGTGGCAAGAGCTCGATGTTGAGTTCCCGCAAGCGCTTCAAGACATGGTCCCGCCCGCAAAGCTCCCCGGCCTGGTCGAGGTTCTTCGCCAAGATCCGCGCCGCGCGGGCAGCAAGCACGAGCCAAACCGCGTTTACCACTTGGCTTACGCCGGACTCGACATATCGTTTACGGTTGACGGGGCCAGGTTGACGGTAACCGCCATCAACGACGCGCGAGACTAGCCAGCCATTCGTCAGCACCCGTCAAATTAAGCGCCAAACCCCATCCCAAAATCGCCTACGCTGGTGGACAATAACGCCTACCGAATCATTCCGCTCTGCACGGGGGCTCAGCATGAAATACGACTTCACTTAATCATCGACCGCCACGGCATGGACTCCATCGCCGTTGACTCTTGGGGTGAGATCCCCGGTATGGCTCCGAACGCACCCGACGAGGGCTTCGACCGCATTCCCATGTGGGTGGCGGACATGAACTTCGCCACGGTGCCCACGGTCCAGGAGCACATCATTCAGCGCGCCCAGCACCCCATGTTTGGTTACTTCAATCCGCGTTCCGAGTACTTCGACCGCATCATCGAATGGCAGAGCCGCCGTAATGGCGTCGAGGGCCTGGCGCCTGAGCATATCGGCTACGAAAACGGCGTGCTGGGCGGTGTCGTGTCGACACTGCGCGCGTATGTCCAGCCGGGCGATGCGGTGTTGGTCCACAGCCCCACCTACATCGGCTTCACCAAGTCCATCGAGGCCGCGGGCTATCGCATTGTCCACAGCCCGCTTCAGCTCGACGACCAGAGCGTGTGGCGCATGGACTTTGAGGACATGGAGCGCAAACTCGCCCAAAATCACATCCATGCCGCAGTGTTCTGCTCACCGCACAATCCCTGCGGCCGCGTATGGGAGCGCGACGAGATCGAGCGCGCCATGGACATTTATCGCGAGCACGATTGCGTGGTGATCTCGGACGAGATTTGGTCCGATATCATTCTGCCGGGACACAAGCACATCCCGACGCAGTCGGTGAGCGAGGATGCCCGCATGCGCACGGTTGCCCTCTATGCGCCGAGCAAGACGTTTAACCTGGCGGGTCTGGTCGGCAGCTACCACATTGTCTACAACGAGACGCTGCGCGACCGCATGTGCGCTGTGTCTAACAAGACCCATTACAACGAGATGAATGTCCTTTCGATGCATGCGCTTATCGGTGCCTACCAACCGCAGGGCTACGAGTGGGTGGACGAACTCAACCAGGTGCTTGCCGACAATATCGAGTACTTCTGCGATTACGTGGACGAGCATTTTGAGGGCGTGTCCTATTCGCGTCCGCAGGGCACGTACATGGTGTTTCTGGACTGCACCGAGTGGTGCCGCGAGCATGGCCGCGATATTCAGTGGTTGCTCGACGAGGGGGCACGCGTGGGCGTGGGGTATCAGGATGGACGTCCGTTCCATGGCCCCTGCCACATTCGCGTGAATCTGGCGCTGCCGCTTTCGCGCGTAAGGGAAGCGTGCGACCGCCTAGACCGTTACGTTTTTGGGGTATAGGGGTCGCACGATTCGGGTACTGCGGCTTGCGCCCGTGTCGTCAACGTGCGTGGGCGCATAGGGCGCAGAGGGTTGCGAGCGCGTTTTCCACGTTTGCTACTTTTCTTGAATTTGCTTGCCGCAAAGGTGTTCAACCGTAATTTCATACAGCTGGACGACCCTGATACTTTGCTTAATCTCCTCTTCGACCTCTTCGGCAGAAGGATAGTACTTGAGGGCAAACTGTCGGACTTTGTCTTCGACAAACGCCGGGTCATCGTTCACGAGGCGGCAACGGCCAAAAACCACAGTGCTTTGAACATAGGGTGCCCAGTCGTCGTCTTTGTACCAATCGTTGCCATAGACGGTAAAGCAGACTTTGTCGCTGCGTTTGAGTGCATCGACCTTATGCCCCGCCTTGGCTCCATGAAAGTAAATTTTGTCGTGCTCGGGGTCAAAGTAGTAGTTAACGGGAATGGCGTAAGGATAGCCGTCGTCTCCGTTGACGGCAAAAATGCCGCGTTTGCAATTAACAAGCAGCTCTCGTGCCTCTTGATCGGTGATAGCACGCTTCTTTCTACGAAGAGGTCTAAACATCGTGGGTTTCCTTTCTTTCCGCGTGTTGCGTGCACGGCGGTGGGTGGTATGTCTATATCAAGATACTAGTTCAGGCTGCGAGGCCGACGGGAACATCCTATTTGTCGCAGATTGAAACGCACTTTTTTGTTGTGGAAGGATTGTCCCTTACAACTCGTCGTCTAGGGGCATTCTCGATGGCTGGTTCCGTTTGCGGGGGAGGCGTGGGACAATACCGACCAAAAGCGATTGCTTGTCCTGAAAAAAGGGGGTCTCGATGAAAAAGCTGAGGACGCTGGCCGATGTGTTGCGTCAAGCCGGTTTCGTGCGCATCACGGGCCTTTTTCTCGTCTTTTATCTTCTGTGTTCAATGGCTGTTTGGCTCTCTGAGCCAACAACTCTTACGTTTGGCGATGGCCTTTGGTTTAGCTTTGAAACCGTATCGACGATCGGCTTTGGCGACATTCCGGCCGAAACGCCGGTCGCCCGTGTCATCACGGTCGTCCTGAGCGTTATCAGCATTTTTTACATTGCCATGCTCACGGGCGTGGCGGTGAGCTACTGCAATATGCTCATCAAGATGCATCAAAAGGACACTATGGCGCGCTTTATGGATGATCTTGAGCATTTGGAAGAGCTCGATCGTGACGAGCTCGCCGATCTGTCGCGCCGCGTGCGCGAATATCGCCGGCGCCAGCGCTAAAACGGGCGCCGCGCGTCACGATGAGGGGGACTGAATTTGAATATCACCGTGTATCTGGGTGCCAGTATCGGCAATGACCCGGCGTTTCTGCCTGCGGTGCAGGAGCTGGGCAACTGGATTGGCGCCAACGGGCACGCGCTCGTGTACGGCGGATCCAAATCGGGCCTGATGGGCGCGCTCGCCGATAGCGTGCTTAATGCCGGCGGGCACGTGACGGGTGTGGAGCCGAGCTTTTTTATCGAGGCCGAGTTTCAACATGACGGTATCGACGACCTCATCGTGACGAGCGATATGGCGGAGCGTAAGGCAAAGATGATCGAGCTCGGCGATGCGTTCATTGCCTTTCCCGGTGGGACGGGCACGCTCGAGGAGATTGCCGAGGTTATGTCCGCGGTGTCGTTGGGGCACCTGAGTGCTCCGTGCATCCTGTATAACCTGGACGGTTACTACAACGACCTCGAGGCGCTGCTCGGACACATGATTGATAAGGGCTTATCAAGCCCACGGCGCCAGCAAGGCATTTACTTTGCCGAGGATCTGTACGAAATCGCATCAATTATCAACGGATAAGCCTTGAGCCTGTCCCGCTGTGGTCCCCGGTGGCTCCGTTTGCAGCGCAGACGGTTGGCTTGTCTGGGCCACACTCGTTCTACAATAAAACGTATCTATGTCGACTTTGACCGCGGGAGGACCCGATGGATAAGCTCGCTAAACCTACAAACCGCGCGCTGTTTTTAGTTAGCGTTGCCGTGACCGGTGCGTTCGCAGGTGCCGCGGTCTGGCTGTTCTTTTTTGTGATGGAGCACGGCATCGACTATCTATGGACCGAGATTCCGCACGCACTGGGCGTCGCTTCGCCCGAGCTCGCCAGCGGCCCGTTTGGCTTTCTGCCGTACCCGTTTTTTGTCTGCCTGCTGGGCGGCCTGTTAATCGGTCTGTACGAAAAGATGACAGACACCAAGACCGATAACCTCAATCAGGTGATGGCTAAGGTCAAGCAAGATGGGCGCTACCCGTACGACAATCTGGGCAAGCTTTCGCTTGCGGCATTGCTGCCGCTGCTGTTTGGCGGAAGTATTGGACCGGAGGCCGGCCTGACCGGCGTTATCGCGGGCCTGTGCAGCTGGGTCGGCGACCGCATGCGTCGCTTTGGCGCCGAGTTTAGGGAGCTCACGCTGCTAGGTACCCAGGCTGCCCTGACGGCGCTCTTTACCGCGCCTGTCTTTGGCTTTGTGGCGCCGCTCGCCGGTAGCGCCGACGGCCAGGGCGAAGATGCCGACGATGAGTCCGCGTCCGACGAGATCACCATCAAGCTGCCCAAGGCGCAAAAGACCGTGGTCTACGGCATTGCGATTGCCGGCGGTCTGGGCACTTACCTGTTGCTTGGCCAGCTCGTGGGCGGCGGCATGGGCATGCCCAGGTTCGAGTCCGCCGAGGTGGGCAACCTGGAGCTTGCCTGGCTCATTCCGCTGGCGTTGCTCGGCACCGTTTGCGGTTGGCTGTACTTTGTCTCCGAGCATGCAAGCGAGGCGCTGTCCCATGCAATAGGGGAGCGTCCTGTCGTCAAAGCCATGCTGGCCGGCCTGGCGCTCGCCATCTGTGGCACGCTCCTGCCCTACACCATGTTTGCCGGCGAGACCCAGGCCGATGTGCTCATGGAAACCTATCTGACCATTCCCGCCGGCATGCTTATCGCGACCGGTCTTGTCAAGGCCATGCTGACCCCTGCCCTCATCAATATGGGCTGGCGTGGCGGTCACTTCTTCCCGGTTATCTTCTCGGGCGTAAGCCTGGGCTATGGCCTTGCCATCCTCACCGGCGCCGATCCGGTCTTTTGCGTCGCCGTCTGCACGGCATCGACGATGGGCGCCGTCATGCGCCAACCCGTTATGGTCGTGGGCCTGCTGCTCATGTGCTTCCCGCTCAAGGGCATCGTCTGCATGATCATCGCCGCAGCCATCGCCGCCGGCATTCCACTGCCCAAGCCGCTGCGCAAGTAGCATATTGCGCTTTGCGTTTGTTCAGAACTCGTTTTGAAGAAGCCGCGCGAGGCCATTTGTTTACGGCCTCGCGCGGCTAATGTTTAGAGCTTTCTCAGCACAATGGCGATGGTGTTGAGGTATTCGAGCGCACCGGCTTCAACGGCAGCGCGGTCGCCTGCTGCGTACTCGTTGTCGCAGGCGAGCCAGTCTTTCCATGCTTCGTCCGTGCAGAGCATAGGCTGCATCGAGACAATCTCGACGCCGGGGGTCGGCTCGATCATGGCGCGCCACCAGGCTATGTCGTGCATATAGTCGAGCTGCTCGGGTGTCCAGGATTTGAGCAGGCAAACGGGCAGGTTGTCGTGGCAGTCGCGAACCATGCCGGGGATGCTTAAGTAGAGCATCCCACCTTGCTTTACGTAGGGGAGTAGGCGCTCACCCAGATAGTGTGGGTCACGGCCGTAGTAGTTGTACGAGTCGATACTTACGACCGCATCAAAATAGTCGTGCTCAAACGGCAGCCCCTGCGAGGCGTCTGCCTTAACAGGGTGAATCGTGTCGCGCGAGATACCGAGCGAATCGAAGAACGCACGGTTTTCGACGGGGTCGCTCCACAGATCGACAGCGTAGGTGTCAAACCCGTATTCGCGGGCGAGTAGGGCGCTGGTGATACCGGTGCCCGATCCAAGGTCGCAGACGCGGACGCCGCAGGGGATATGCACATCGCGAAGCAGCTCTTCGCAGAGCTTGAGGGGATTGGGGCCCATAATCTTAGAGCGTACGAGTGTCGCGCCGAAGCTAGTTGCTTTTGGGAAGGATTGAGATTCCTGGGTTTGCATTGTTCTTTCCTATCAGGTGCAAAAATGGCAGATGACGGAGGCGGAACGGCGCAACAAACCACGGCCGTTGGACGGCCGTTTTCGTGGTTCTATGCGATTGACCGTTCCCTAAAGAACAATGACCAAAAAGACATCCCCTTGGATGATCGAGACTGAGCCGAGGCCCGTGACGTTTATATTGTAAAACGTCACGGGCGTGCCGGGATATGCCGTTTGTCACGGATTTGCGAGCGTCTAGATCTCGCTTGGCATCGGCGCTATTTCCAAATCGCGAGCGCGGCGGTGCCCAGGACGATGAAGGCGAGACCGATGGCGCTGCGCCGTGAGAGTTTTTCGTTGAATGCCAGGTGCGCAAATAGTACCGATACGACAATCGATAGTTTGTCGATCTGCACCACGACGCTCACCTGGCCTGTGGCGATGGCGTGGTAGCACAGCAGCCACGATGCGCCAGTCGCAATGCCCGATGCCGCGAGAAATACGAGTTCGTAGCGGTCTACGTGCACGGCTTGGTCCATCTTGCCTTTAGCTGCCACGATTGCCCATGCCATAACCAGTACCACACAGGTACGGATTGCCGTGGCCAGGTTGGACTCGACGCCTTCGATGCCAACCTTGGCAAGGATGGACGTGAGCGCCGCGAACACGGCGGCGCCGAGGGCGTAAGCGAGCCAGGTCCGGTCTTGCTGCCGCTCGGGTCCGGCAGACTGCTTCTTCTCGATCATTAAAAACGTGCCGAGGGTGATGACAGCGGTTCCCACGAGCTTAACCGCAAGGTTGCTCGTCTCGCCAAAAAGCACGATGGCGATCAGTGCAGCGAGTACGGTGCTCATCTTGTCGACCGGTACGACCTTATTGACGTCTCCGATGCCCAACGCCTTAAAGTAACAGATCCACGAAGCACCGGTAGCGAGTCCCGAGAGGACGAGAAAGAGCCAAGATCTGGGTTCGATGCTGCCGATGGTTCCAATGGATCCAGAAATGCCCGCCATTGCCCAGGCGAAAACGAGCACCACGCAGGTGCGAATGGCCGTCGCGACATCGGAGTCGGTCTGCTTGATGCCGCATTTGGCCAGGACTGATGTGACGCCGGCAAAGAAAGCCGACACAAATGCTGCTGCGACCCACGACACGGGTGAAATGCCTCCCCAAAGAACGACCGCGCCAGATTTACGGCGCTCGTCCGATGATACCGTCCCGCCATGAAGCTTTGATATCGCTGTGGTGAGACAGGGGCCATAGTTCGAGAGGGCATTTGGTTAAGGCTCGAATCGAAGGTGAATGGTTTTCCGCGAAGTGAACGAGTAAATCTGGACCCCTGGAACATGCACACTTTTTTCGAACAAAACTGCAGGATTCTTAGACAAAAACCGCAGGAATTGAGTCCTTAAAAATGTCGATGCTACAGGGCACTGTTTTTACTCGTTCACTTCTCGGAAAAGTATTCACCTTCGATATGCTGACGGTGTCTTTTTGGTTGCCAAGAACTAGACGGCCTGCTGTGAAGGGCGGTGGTGACGCTATGCCGCCTCGTTTCATTGAAAAAATAAGCGGGGTACCACCTAAGCTTTTTTAGCCGTCGATTACAGATCGCGTACTCGATAAACCTTGGTGCTGACAGCGCAGCTGATTACACATAGTGCGAGCGCCAGTACGGCAGTTCCTGCACACAGACAGCCAAGAACGGCGGGATCGGGATTCGCCCCGGCAATCGACATGAGCCAGTTGCTGATGGGGTTGGAGGAGCTTAGCGTGGCCATGGCAAGGCATCCGAGCAGGGCAAACAGGCCAACGGATAGGCGCAGCGCCTCCATGTGTCCAAATCGAAAGAACAGCGGCTGCGCCAAAAACACCATCATGAGGGAGATGAGCATCGATGCTGCCGAGGCGATTGCGATTTCAAAGACCGTCTGTCCCGTCGAAGGAATGCCCGCGCTGTTGAAGAGCGGGATGGAGGCGATGCTCAAAAGCGTGGCGGCGCACGTCATGACGGCCGAGAAGACAACGATGCTCAGGTAGCGGGCACAAATAATGTCTTTGCGCGTGAGGGGCAGCGTTGCCCGATAACGCTCCCATCCGTTTTGATTGTCGAAGCCTGCCAGCGAGCTCATGACCATGATAGGCGACATGGCGCTGAGCGCGCAGGCGCCGGCACTCATGCCGGAGTCGCCACCTGACGTGTTGGCGAGGGTCAGCACAACGAATATGAAGAGGCCGACGCCCGCTATGCTTGGGACAAGCGTGCGAACGATGGCGAGCTCGGACATAAAGGCGCGTTTCATTTCGAAGCCCCTTTCAGCGTGAGGCGTAGATAATCGTCAATGGTTGCCCGATCGCAGGGAATCTCGGGGAAGGCCTCGAGCGTTTCGCGACGGTTGGGCACGAGCACGTCCACGCTATAAGCGTGGTGGGCGGCACGGGCGCCTTCGACGCAAGCCATAAGCTCGGCGGCCTGCGCTTGGGTACAGTGGGCGATGCCGGCGCGGTCGGTAATGTCCTCGCGTGGCAGGTCAAACACAATCGAGCCGTTATCGATGCAGATGATGCGGTCGGCAGCGCGATCGAGGTCGGACGTAATGTGACTCGAGAGCAGCACGCTGCGCTGGCCGTCGGCGACAAAGGCAAGCAGCTCATCGAGCAGCTCCTCGCGTGCCATGGGATCAAGACCCGCGGTGGCTTCGTCCAAAACGAGCAGCTTGGCCTTGTGACTGAGCGCACAGGCAAGCTGCAGCTTCATGCCCATGCCGCGGGAGAGGTCCTTGACCTTCGCCTTGGGATCCAAGCCAAATCGGTCGATGAGGCTGGCGAAGGTGCCGCGGCTCCAGGTGGGGTACGCCGGGCTTACGAGTGCCTCAACTTCGCTCACCTTGAGTGTGGAAGGGAAAGGACACGTGTCCAGCACGAGGCCGATACGGGTGCGCAAGCAGCGCTGCACTTCACCGGGTACGTCGGCGCCACAGCACTGCCCAAACAGGTGCACCTCGCCGGCATCGAGTTTGATAAGCCCGAGCGCGGCGCGAATGGTCGTTGTTTTGCCAGCACCGTTTGCGCCCACAAAGCCAACAATCTGGCCGGGCTCCACGGCGAGCGTGACATCGCGTAGTGAAAAGCGGTCGCTTACAGCGCGTGAGATGCCTTTGAGTTCAAGCAAGTTTTGCATGGTATAGCCTTTCTTGCAGATGGCTACTGCATGGTTTCGGGGGCTACCAGGTCGAGCATTTCGTGCAGTTTGTCGCGCGTGACGCCCAAGGCTTCGGCTTGGCTCGCCGCTTTCGCAAGCAGATCTTCGATATGGCATAGCTGGTTTTCGCGCAAGAGCTCCTGGTTGCCCTCGGCGACAAAACAGCCCTTGCCCTGCACGGTGCAGATAAACCCGAGTTGCTCTAGGTCGGCGTAGGCGCGCTTGGTGGTGATGACGCTCACGCCCAGGTCGCTCGCGAGTGCACGGATGCTGGGGAGTTTGGCTCCCGCAGCGAGCGTGCCCGATAAGATCTGAGCTTTGACTTGCGAGGTTATCTGCTCGTAGATGGGCTTGTCGCTCGAATTGGATAGGATGATGTCCACAGCGGCTCCTTAGCTGTTGGGCTACACGTGTATATAACCGGTAAGCACAGTATATATACACTATGCACAGTTATGCAAGAGGTAAATAGGGATTGTCCGCTCGTTCATTCATCTCAATCTGTAACATCTGGAACCGATTTGGACGGCTACTTGTTACAGATTGAGATTTTGCTGGTGGGCCCCACCTGGTTGTCTCAATCTGTAACAACTGGAGAAGTTTTTGGCTGCTAGATGTTACAGATCGAGATCTTTCTGGGACGCCCACCTGTTTGTCTAAATCTGTAACAGGTAGAGGTTCAAAAACCGTCTAGATGTTACAGATCGAGACAAACTGCTGCGGAGTGCCGTCATCGACTGCTACACAGGCCCCAACTGATGAATTTGTCCAGATAGGCGCCCTAGAGCGGAATTTCGCGGCTACAATAGTGCGGTTACAACGACGTAATGCACTCAATGCAAGAAAGGATCCGCATGGCAAGCCTGTCGGATGAAATCTCGTCGCGCCGCACATTCGCGATCATCAGCCACCCGGATGCCGGTAAGACCACGCTTACCGAGAAGCTGCTGCTCTATACCGGCAGCATCCAGACCGCCGGCTCGGTCAAGGGCAAGAGCTCGGCCAAGCATGCCGTCTCGGACTGGATGGACATCGAGAAGGAGCGCGGCATTTCCGTCACCTCCTCGGTGCTGCAGTTCACTTACAACGGCGCCTGCGTCAACATCCTCGATACCCCCGGTCACCAGGACTTTTCGGAGGATACCTACCGTACCCTTATGGCCGCTGACGCCGCAGTCATGGTCATCGACGGCGCCAAGGGCGTCGAGGCCCAGACCAAGAAGCTCTTTAAGGTCTGTACGCTGCGCCACATTCCCATCTTCACCTTTGTGAACAAGCTCGACCACGAGGCTCGCGATCCGTTTGAGCTCATGGAAGAGATCGAGAATGTCCTGGGCATCAATACGTATCCCATGAACTGGCCGATTGGCAGCGGCCGCAATTTCCGCGGCGTGTTCGATCGTCAGACCCGTCGCGTCATTGCCTTTGAAGGCGACGGTCACGCCAACGCCACCAAGAAGGTCGCCGAGGTCGAGGCCGAGCTGGGCGATTCTTCCATGGATGAGCTCATCGGCGAGGAGAACCATAAGAACCTGATGGACGACATCGAGCTGCTCGATGGCGCCGGCGACGAGCTCGACTTGGATGCCGTGGCCTGCGGCAAGCTGAGCCCGGCGTTCTTTGGCTCGGCGCTTACCAACTTTGGCGTGGAACCCTTCCTTAAGGAGTTCCTGCGTCTGGCCCCGACGCCGCGTGCCTATACCGATACGCTTACCAGTGAACCGGTCGATCCCTGCCGCGACGACTTTAGCGGCTTTGTGTTTAAGATCCAGGCCAACATGGACAAGAACCACCGCGACCGCATCGCCTTTGTGCGCATTTGCTCGGGTAAGTTCGAGCGCGGCATGGATGCCTTCCACGTGCAGGGCAACCGCAAGCTTAAGCTTGCCACGGGCACGTCGATGATGGCCGACGACCGCGCCATCGTGGACGAGGCGTACGCGGGCGATATCGTGGGCCTGTTCGACCCGGGTATCTTTAGCGTCGGCGACACCGTGTGCTCCGGCAAGCGCCATGTGCAGTACCCACAGATCCCGACGTTTGCCCCCGAGATGTTCGCTCGCATTACGCAGGTCGACACGCTCAAGCGCAAGCAGTTCGTCAAGGGCATGGAGGAGCTTGCCCAGGAGGGCGCCATCCAGATCTTCCGCGAGCTGGGTGCCGGCATGGAGAGCGTCATCGTGGGCGTGGTCGGCGTGCTACAGTTTGAGGTGCTCGAGCGCCGCCTCAAGGCCGAGTACCGTGTTGAGGTTCGTCGCCAGCCGCTGCCCTATACGGACATTCGCTGGATCCAGAACGACCCCGACACCATCGATATCCCGGGCCTTTCGCTCACGCGCGACACGCTGCGCGTCGAGGACATGCGCGGTGGCAAGCTGTTGCTGTTTACGAGCCCGTGGAACGTGGATTGGGCAACCGACCACAATCCCGACCTTATCCTGTCGGAGTTTGGCAACGTAGTCTTTTAACGCATCGGCGCGGTGGCCCTGCGGGGCTGCCGCGCTGCCTGCTTGCCTGATGCCGCATGAGCGGCTATCATGCCCACCGTCGCCTCAAGACCGGGGCGTCCGAGCAGTTCGGGTCCGATATCCTGCTCGTTAAACCTAAAACCAAAGGAGTACATAATGATCAAGAAGGTCATGGAGGACTACAAGGTCCTGTTGCGGAGCATTCCCGCGGCAACGGTTTCGCTGTTTTTCGTGAGCGTTATCATGATGAACCTGCTGGCCAACAAAGAGCTCATCAGCCTGCCGTATCTGGCACTCGATTGCGGCTTTGTGGTGAGCTGGGTCTCGTTTTTGTGCCAGGACATGATCTGCAAGCGCTTTGGCGCCAAGGCATCCATCAAAATCTCTATCCTCGCACTGGCGGTCAACCTTGCCGTGAGCCTGTGCTTTTGGGCGTGCTCGCTCACACCCGGTATGTGGGGCGCCTACTACGACACGGGCATGATCGAGGTCAACACCGCCCTTAACGCCACTATCGGCGGCACCTGGTACGTGGTGCTGGGCTCTTCGCTGGCAATGCTCGCTTCTGCCGTGGTTAACTCCACGCTCAACCAGTCGCTCGGCCGTATGCTCAAAAAGAATAACTTTGCGAGCTTCGCCTTCCGCTCCTATGTGTCCACGGGTGTTGGCCAGTTTATCGACAACCTGGTCTTTGCCATTGTGGTGAGCCACACGTTCTTTGGTTGGACCTGGGTGCAGGTCCTTATGTGCTCGCTGACCGGCGCTGTTGCCGAGCTGCTGTGCGAGGTCTTCCTGAGCCCCGTGGGCTATAAGGTCGTGCGCGGCTGGGAGCGTGAGAATGTGGGCGCCGAGTACCTTGAGCGCCACGCAACCGCCTAAGGAGCAAGTATGCGGGTTTTGATTACGGGCGCTTCGGGCGGTATCGGAGCCGCGTGCGTGCAGCGCTTTTTGGACGAGGGCCACGAGGTAGTGGGCTTTGATCTGCTGCCGGCGGCGATCGAACACGAGCGCTACCGCCATCTGATTGTTGATGTCCGCGAGCCGGGCTCGTTTCCAGGCGACCTTGAACCCCAAGTGATCGTGAACGTTGCGGGTACGCAGGATTCGGTCGACGATATCGCCGCCAACCTGTGTGGCACCATCAACGTGACCGAGCGCTACGCCTTTGTGGGGGAGGGGCTTGTCGCCAAGCCGGCGCCCGCTATCAAATCCGTGGTCAATGTGGGGTCGGCGAGTGGGCATACGGGATCGGAGTTTCCCGCCTATGCTGCCAGCAAGGGCGGCGTTATCGCCTACACCAAGAACCTTGCAAACCGCCTGGCACCGCAGGCCATCGCCAACAGTGTGGACCCGGGTGGCGTTATCACGCCGCTCAACCGTTGCGTGATGGAAGACGAACACCTGTGGAACCAGATTATGGAGCTTACACCGCTTAAACGCTGGGCAACCGCCCAAGAGATCGCCGAGTGGATCTACTTTGTGGGCGTGACCAACCGGTTTATGACCGGGCAGAGCCTGCTCATTGATGGCGGCGAGGCCGGCCGCACACAATTTATTTGGCCCGAATAGGAAACGCGCCCGATGGAAAGCCGGCGGGCGCGTTTTTGATGTATCGATTTTTAGGCGAGACAAGTCCAGTTGACGGGGGTCGAGCCGTGCTGTTCGAGTAGCCGATTGGCTGCCGAGAAGGGTCGCGACCCCATAAAAGCGGGGAGTTCTGCCGTGGCACGGTTGGCCGAAAGCGGCGAGGGGTGCGTGGAGGCAAGGCAGAACTTGCCGGTTGTTTTGCCCGCGTCGATTGCGGCGAGCTTGCCCTCAACCATCTGCTGGGCAAAGCGGCCCCATGCCAAAAAGACTACCGGTTGGGGTAGCTGGCAGCAGCGTTCGATAACGTAGTCGGTGAGCGTACTCCAGCCCAGCTTGGCGTGTGAGTTCGCGGCATGCTCGCGCACGGTGAGCGTAGTGTTGAGGAGCAGGACGCCCTGTTGTGCCCATGGCGTCAGATCTCCCGTGGCGGGAATGGGACAACTCAGATCGGCTTTGAGTTCCTTATAGATATTGCGCAGGCTTGGCGGCAACTTGGTTTGCGTCGCGGGGACCGAGAACGATAACCCCATGGCCTGGTTGGGCCCGTGATAAGGATCTTGGCCCAAGATGACAACTTTGACCTGGTCGGCCGGCGTGTAGGCGAGGGCATTGAGGATGTCGTCTTGTGCCGGGTAGATGGTCTGCTCGGCACGTAAAAGGGCGATGCGCTCGAGCAGCTGGTCCGTAGTGTCACGTACCGGCTGCGGCGCATCGCCCAACCAAGTTGCTATGTTGCGGTCACGAGTTGCGGTGTCCATGGAGCTCCTTTATGGCAAATGCTATGTTGGCATCTATTGTAAAGGTGCACCGGTTGCCTTTATGCCGCGGCTGTATGAGGGGCGGGGTCTACGAGGCGCGCTCGGGCGCTCCTGCCATATGAGCGCGTCCATGTGCGCGGAGGTGCGGAAGCTCGACGGTTGCCGCCATGACGCCGGTGAGGATGAGAGCTGCACCCAGGAAGGCGATGGGGCTCAGGACCTCGCCGACTAGGAAGAACGAAAAGACGGCGGAGCAGACTGGCTCGAGCGAGAAGGCAAAGCCGGTGGTCTCGGCGGGCACGTGGGGCTGCACGAGCGTCTGGGTGATAAAGCCGTAGGCAGAGCAGATGAGTGCGAGTGCGACGACGACCACGACCTCGCCCGGCGTGCCGGGGAGTGTGAAACCGCCAAAGGTGAATGCGGCGATGCCCGAGAATAAGCCGCCGAAGCCCAGCTGCCAAACGCCCAGAGCAAGCGGATCGACTTCTTCGACAAAGCGCTTGGCCACGATAATGTGGCCGGCATAGACAAAGGCGGAGAGCAGCATGATGAGCGCGCCCGGGTTCAGGCTGGTGAAGTCGGCGCCCGAGAGCAGCAACATACCGCAGGTGACGATGGCGGTGCCGACGAGCACTTTGCGCTCGGGGGCGCGGTGCAGCAGGGCGGCGTTGGCAAACGGCACGATTACGACCGTCAGGCTCTGCAAAAAGCCGGCAGTGGAGGCAGAGGTGAGGCTGGAGCCCAGGCACATGCAGGTGAGCTCGGTTGCCATGATGGCGCCGATGATGGCGGCACGGACCATAAGGTCGCGGTTAATGCGCAACGCGCGCTTGTGGAAGAGCAGCAGGCAGGCCACAAAAGCGATGACGCAGCGTAGCGCGACGATACTCGTGGCGTTCATGCTGTCCATGCCGATCTTCATGAGGGGATACGAAAAGCCCCATGCGACGGGAACGGAAAATGAGAGCGCGATTGCTTTTTTGCGATCCATGGGACTCCTTTTGTTGCAGAACGGTTTCGTAAAAAGGATTCTGCTCCCAGATTTGGATGTAGTAAAGCGAATGTATCTTCAGTATGATTAAGAAATGCTAATGTCATTAGGAAAAGCACTGGCAAAACGTTTTACGGCTGCATTGTTGTGGAGGCACGATGGCGTCGCGGTATCAGATTGTTTGTATGGTGGTCGATTGCGGCAGCCTGAAACGCGCGGCGGACGAGCTGGGCTATACGCAAAGTGCGGTGAGCCAGGCCGTCAAGGCACTCGAGCGCGAGCTGGGTACCACGCTTATCGAGCGCGGTAAGCAGGGCGTTTCGCTTACGCGCGACGGTAAACAATATCTGCCGTATCTGCGCCAGATTGTGACTGCCGAGGCTGAGCTCGAGGGCAAGCGCCAGGAGCTGCTGGGGCTTTCGTCGTCCGATATTCGCATCGCGACGTTTACCAACGTGAGTCGAACCGTGTTACCGCGCGTGATCCGCGACTTTGGGGCGCTGCATCCGGGCGTACGCTTTACCCTCAAGCAGGGCGACTACACGCGCAACGCCCAATGGGTGCACGACGGCGTAGTGGATTTTTGCTTTACGGCACGTGGGTTTATCGCAGGGCTCGAGAAGCGCGTGGTCTATCACGACGAGTTGGTGGCACTGTTGCCTGTCGCGCATCCGCTGGCGGCAAAGGAAAAAGTGACGCTCGCCGACCAGGCTTCCGAGCCGTTTGTGCTGCTGGATGAGGGCGAACAGAGCCTGGTGCTCGATGCATTCGCGGCGCATGGGCTGTCGCCGCACGTGACGAGCGAGGTGACCGACGACTACACCATCATGGCGATGGTGGAGGAGGGTCTAGGCGTGAGTATGCTCTACCGTCGTACTGTGGAGGGCATGCGGGCCGATATTCGCGTACGTCCCATCGTGCACGCCCCCTCACGCGACGTAGTGGCGGCCTGGCGCAGCTGGGACACCATGCCTATCGCCACGAGGCGCTTTATCGACTATATGAGCTCGCATATTGTCAATTAATGACTGGCGTGGCGTTGAGTGCGGTGTTTAGCAGGCTGTCGCTTTGGCTTGGGTAGCGCGATGGGTGCGTGCCGGGTGGCAGAGTAGTACCGCCACGACCATAAAGAACGCCGTGGTGCCCAGGCTGATGGGGTAGACCATCATGATGTTCGCAAAGGTGCGGAAGTGCGGGAACACGCAGAATACCCAATAGAAGCGGATGCCGCAGACGCAGATCATGGTGATAAGGGCGGGTATGAGCGAGATACCAAAGCCGCGCAGGTAGCCGGACATGTTCTCGTAGAGCATGATAAAGGCGTATGCAGGGAAGATAGAGCACACGCGGATATAGCCGATTGAGACGATGTTGGGATCGCTGTTGAACAACGACAGGATCTCGCGCCCCAGGCCGACAATAACAATAATCGTGGTGAGCGCGACGACACCGCCTTCGACCAGGCAGACCTTAAGGGTCTTGGTGCAGCGGTCGATCAGCCGGGCACCGTGGTTTTGTCCCACAAAGGTGGTGCAAGCCTGGCTAAAGCTGTTGAGCAGGTTGTAGCACACGCACTCCAGGCTCATGGCGGCGCTCGAGGCCGCCATGACCTCGGTGCCCAGGCTGTTGATGGCGGACTGGATGATGATGTTGGCGACGGCAAAGACGGCGCTTTGGATGCCGGCGGGCAGGCCGATCTTGACGATGCGCTTGAGGGCGACGGGGTCGATAGCAAGGTCGCGCGGGGTGACGCGGACGACGGAGTCGGTCTTGAGCAGGCGGATAAAGAGTGTAGCGGCGCTGACGGTGTAGGCGATGGCGGTGGCGATGGCGACACCCGCGACGCCCCAGTGGAGTACGGGGACAAAGATGAGGTCCAGGCCAATGTTGAGGACGGTGGACACGGCAAGCGCTTGCAGCGGCATGCGGGTGATGCCGACGGAGCGGAAGATCGCGGCCTCAAAGTTGTAGAGCAAGATTGAGGGCATGCTGAGCAAAAAGACGCGTAGATAGAGCGAAGCGAGCGGCATGGTCTCGGCGGGAACGTTGAGCGCGGCGAGCATGGGCTCGGCAAAGATCTCGCCCAGAGCGATGACGGCAAAGCCCACGAGCGCCATTAAAATCGAGGTATGGACGGCGCGTTTGACCATATTCTGATCGTTGCGGCCGATAGCGTTGGCGATGACCACGTTGGAGCCAAGCGACATGCCAATAAACAGGTTGAGCATAAGGCTGGTAAGCGGAACATTGGAGCCGACTGCCGCCATGGCGAGGGTTCCCTGGTCGCCCGAGAAGTTACCGATAATGACCGTGGCGATGAGGTTTGACAGCTGCTCCAAGATGCTCGTGGCGGCCACGGGCAAGGCGAACAGGGGGATATTGCGCCACAGTGAGCCGGTGGTCATGTCGATGTGCTTAGATGCGGTATCAGCCATACGCTCTCAATTTCTAACGTGCTATTTCGTGCTTATTTGCGCAGACGATGATACTCCTAATCACCTAGTCATTGGGGGCGTTCTTAAACGACTGGTCATTCAAGAACGTCCCCAATGACTAGGTGGGGAAGGCGTGCGACAATGGTATACGTTGTGTTGTTCGCGCTAAGGAGTTGCCATGTTGTTGTGTCCCGTTTGCCATGAGCCGTTGGTGGACGACGAGCGCGGTGCTGCATGCGCGGGCGGACACCGGTTTGACCGTGCGCGCGAGGGTTATCTATATCTGCTACGTTCGTCCAAGAGCGGCGACTCCATGGGCGATCCCAAGTCGCAGGCACGCAGCCGTCGTGACTTTTTGAACCGTGGCTACTATGCGCCGCTGCGCGATGCAATGGTCGAGCTGGTGCGCAAACGGGTTTCTGGGCGTGCTGCGTCTACAGGCGGTCCCATGACGCTGCTCGATATTTGCTGCGGTGAGGGTTACTACACCAGCGCGATGGGCGCGGTGCCGGGCGTGGACGCTTATGGCTTTGACCTGGGCAAAGAAATGGTACGCCTGGCGGCCAAGCGCGGCGATGCGACCTATTTTGTGGCCAACATGAAAGACATCCCAGTGGCCGATGGCGCCTTCGATATGGTGACCGAGCTCTTTGCTCCCTTTAACGAGCGTGAGTTTGCCCGCGTGTTGGCGCCGGAGGGTTCGCTCTACACCGTGGTGCCGGGTGCCCGTCATCTCTTTGGGCTCAAGGAGGTGCTCTACGACACGCCGTACCTCAACGACGAAAAGCTTCCGAAGACGATGGAGCTTAAACTGGTCGGCACACAGCGGGTGTCCGCGAATATTACGCTCCAGACCCAGGCCGACATCGAGGCGGTGTTCCAGATGACGCCGTACTACTACCGCACACGCCCTACCGACAAAGAGCGCCTGGCAAACCTGGACACCCTTAAAACCGACATCGACTTCATCATTGCCGAGTACCGCCACAGCTAACCAACCTGCCAAAAAGGGACAGGTTTATTTTGGCAGGTTTTATCTGGGCAAATGTAAAGGGCCGACCGCGTTACTGCGCGATCGGCCCATGTTAGTTGCTTGGCTGCAGGGGTTATGAGAAGCGAGTGCCTACAGGCGGTCCTTGTTCTCGGCCTTAACGGCGTGCGCCTGCTGAACAAAGAACAGGTCGTAGACCACGATGACAAAGGCACCGATATTGACGGCGCTGCCGCCGAGTGCGGGAAGTGTGAGCACGGCCTGCGCAATCGTGGCGATTGCGGCAACGATGCCGAGCTTAAACGCGCTATCCACCTGCGAGGGCTTGTTGGCGCCCTTGATGCCCGCAACACCTGCGGAAAGATCGACAATGCCCTTGACGACAAGCACGACCGCGGCGAGCATGGCGTTCGACCCGTACGTGGAATCGAGGCTGCCCCTGGCGATACCGATGCCGGCGATGACGAGGCTGGCGATGCCCAAAACAAAGTAGATGAGGGCAAGGATTTTGAGAGTCTTGCGAGCGGAGCTCATGGCTGGTCCTTTCGATACGAGTACGCCGATCTGGCGTAGCCCATGTGTTGCACATATGGTGAAGCACATTGTAGTTCAACGCAGCGATGCGTGCGCCTGAAAGCGCTTTGAGCCCGCGCAGCCCAATCCGACCTTTCAAAAAGGAAAGCTGGACGTAAGCCAAATCGATGGCAGCTCATGTGCGGCGCTGCGATGATGAGACCGTAACAAGGAGCTGTTCTTAAGGAGGAGCCATGATGTACGGAGCAGGGCGAGTGCATGAGCCGCGGTCGTTGGGAAGGCGCATGGGCGATTCTGTGATCGCTGCCGTGTGCACGGGATTGATGGCGGTGCTTTGCATTGGGATGCTGTGGGCCATGTCGCATGTGGGACAATAGCGGACGGTTGGGTGCTGGCATAAACGGCGCTCACGTATTCATTTTGCTTGTTAAGGAGTACCCATGGGCGTCGTCGATCCCTTTTCTGTTGCTCGGGCCGCGAGGCTTGAGCTGACCGGGAAGTCCGCGGGCCTCACGCTCACCGACGGCACGATGGAGTTGCGTGCCGATTTTGTCCGCATGCTGCCACGGCTCAAACAGGGTCGTCTGCAGCAAGAGCTGTTGGTAAAGGCTGCGCGCGCAAAAGGCGTCGAGTGCCCATGGGCGATTGATGCCACGGCAGGCTTTGGCGAGGATTCGCTGCTGCTGGCGGCTGCGGGCTTTACCGTCGATCTGTATGAGCAGGATTGCGTGATCGCGGCGCTCCTCAAGGATGCCTTGGATCGCGCGGCAGATAATCCGGCGCTTGCGACTGCCGTGGCCCGCATGCGCTTACATGCGGGCGAGGACAGCATTGCCGGCCTTCACCATATAACTGAGTTGATCGGGCAGGGCGAGCTCACCGCTCCCGACGTGGTGTATCTGGACCCCATGTTTCCCGAGCGCACAAAGAGCGCGGCGGTTAAAAAGAAGTTTCAACTCCTGCATCATCTGGAACAGCCGTGTGCCGATGAGGAGACGCTGGTCGAAGCTGCGCTTGCGGTGCGCCCGCGCAAGGTCGTTATCAAGCGGCCGGTGAAGGGGCCGTTGCTTGCCGGCGTTAAGCCGAGCTATCAACTTGCGGGCAAGGCCGTTCGTTACGATGTTTTGGTGCCGCCGCGCCCGTAGCTTGCGGGCGATGGTTGGCGCTCCGTCAGTGCCGTGCCGATGCGGGGCCTATTTCCAAGGGTGCGACGTCAGGTGCCAGCCGCCGCAGTATTCGCATTTGTAGCAGGCCAAACCACGCCGCCCGCGGTTTTCGCAGTCGGCCATAACGGCCTCGGCCTCGGCGCGTGTGCCGTAACGGTTTTTGCGCTCGCACGACTTGTAGCGCCAGGCTTCATCGCGCTCGGCGTTCAGGGCGTCGCGGCGCTCGTCCTCGCGCGCAAACAGGTCGCTCATAGCGCCACCGGTGGCAGCGCCCAAAAACTCGCTTTTGGCCTTTGACCAGGCGGCTCGCTTTTTGCTTCCCATCTGCTTCTCGCCCCTCTTCAAACGCTGGTATCATTGCTCAATCAGAGTGATACCAATAAACGTGAGGTCGCCGCGTGATGATCAGAAAAACCCTCGATACCGACATTCCCGCCGTCATGGCTATCTATGACGCGGCCCGTGCCTTTATGCGCGCGCATGGCAACGCCACGCAGTGGCCCGAGGGCACGCCTTCTGCCGAGCAGCTGGCTGCCGATATCGCCGCCGGTGGTAGCTATGTGTTCGAAGTCGACGGCCGCGTGGTGGCGACGTTTGCCTTTTTACCGGGCCCGGACGAGTGCTATGACGTAATTGAGGACGGGCAATGGCGTAGCGACACTCCGTACGCCGTGCTGCACCGTGTGGCGTCCGACGGCACCGTGCACGGTATCGCGGCTGCGATGTTCGCCTTTGCCAAAGAGCGTGCCGACCACCTGCGTATCGATACGCATCGGGACAACCTGCTCATGCAGGGCGCGAGTATTAAAGCGGGGTTTGAGCGTGCCGGCGTCGTGTATGTGTCGGACGGCACGCCGCGTGTTGCATTTGACTGGCTGCGCGAGGCATAAGAGCGGGGGCGCGTATCTACGCTCCAAGTAAGCGAAAATGGCCCCGGGTGGGGCCATTTTTAATCGCTGCGATGTTTTGCAAGGTGGTAGATGCCGCTCGCTGTCGGCTCTAAGGCACCTACGCTCGGGGCAGCTCGCTTCCGCAGTGGCAACACTTGGTCGCGCCTTCGTGCACCTCTTCCAGGCAATACGGACAGACGGGCGCCGGTGCGGCTTCCTCGGCGGTGGCACCGGCGAGCCTGTCGCCGATTTCCTGCGCCTTGTTGAATGCCTTGACGATGGCAAAGACGATTGCCGCCACAATCAAAAAATTGATGCACGAGCCGATAAAGGCGCCAAAGTCGATATTAGTGCCCGGCACCACCAGCCCCGAGATCTCGGTAGCGCTACCGCCGGCAATCACGGAGATAAGCGGGTTGATGATGTTATCGGTAAGTGAGGTCACGATGGCGGTGAATGCGCCGCCGATAATCACGCCGACGGCCATGTCCATCACGTTGCCGCGATTGATGAATTCCTTGAACTCGTTGAGCAATGTCTTCATGGTGACTCCTCGCTGTTGTGGGGTTCGCGTTGTTGCCGCCCCGGATGAGCCCGTGCAGGCAAAAAGGGGAGGTGCCGGCTTTCGCAAGGCGCGAACCTACGAAAATCGCCGCACGGCAACGCGGGGCGATGAGCTCGGTCGGGGGATAGGGCCCGCTTCGCCCGCCGGCCTGTAAATTGTATCATCCAGTGTGGAACGAGAGCGCCCGTTGCCGCGTGCGACGGGCTTGCAATAAGAGGAGAGCCATGTCGAAGCAAGCGGTCGTTGGAATCTTGGCGCATGTCGATGCTGGCAAGACCACGCTGGCCGAGGCCATGCTGTTCGATGCGGGTCGCATTCGTAAGCGCGGCCGCGTGGACGATGGCGATTCGCATCTGGACACTAACGCGATCGAGCGCGAGCGCGGCATTACGATTTTCTCGTCGCAGGCCGTGCTCGACCACGGTGATACCCGCGTCATGCTCGTGGATGCACCGGGGCATGTCGATTTTTCTGCCGAGGCGGAGCGCACGCTGCGCGCACTCGACTACGCGATTTTAGTTGTGGGCGCCAACGACGGCGTGCAGGGGCACACCGAAACCCTGTGGCGCCTGCTTGCACGCTATGACATTCCGACGTTCATCTATATCAACAAAATCGATTTGGAGAATCCCGGCCGCGATGTTTTGCTGGCACAACTTGGGCGGCGTCTTTCCGAAGGCTGCCTGGATGCCAACGAACTGCTGGAGGGCGGCGCCGTTCAGGAGGACGCTGCAGCGTTGGACGAGGCGGCGCTCGAGGAGTTTCTTGAGGCAGGTGAGCTTTCCGTCACAACGCTGTCGCGCATGGTTGCCGAGCGCAAGCTCTTTCCCTGCTTTGCCGGCTCGGCGCTCAAGGACCAGGGCGTGAGCGAGCTGCTGGATGGCATATGCGTGCTGATGCGCGAACAGATATGGCTTCCGGAGTTTGCCGCGCGCGTCTATCGTGTCAGCCGCGGGGATCGCGGCGAGCGCTTGGCATGGGTTAAAGTGACCGGCGGCACGCTGTGTGCAAAACAGATGATCAGCGGACGTTCCGGTGCCGAGGTGTGGGAGCAGAAGGTCGATCAGGTGCGCATCTATAACGGCGAAAAGTATGAGCTTGCCCAAAAAGTTGCTGCTGGCGGTATTTGTGCCGTGACGGGTCTTGCGCACGTTCGCCCAGGGGACGCCTTGGGTGCGGAGCCCGTGTGTGATGCGCCCGTCATCGCTCCGGTCCTCACCTATACGGTGCTTCCGGGCGAACACGATGTCCATGCGGTGTTTAAAGCGCTGACTGAGTTGGCGGACGAAGACCCCATGCTCGGCGTAAGCTGGAATACTCATCTGGAGCAGATTCACCTGCAGCTGATGGGTGCCGTGCAACTCGAGGTCGTGCAGCGGGTGTTGGTCGATCGCTTTGGCCTTTCGATTTCGTTTGAGCCCGGCGGCATTCTCTATAAGGAGACCATTTCGCAGCCGGTCGAGGGCGTGGGCCACTTTGAGCCGCTGCGCCACTATGCCGAGGTGCATCTGCGCCTAGAGCCGTTGCCAGCGGGTTCGGGCGTGCAGTTTGGCACTGTGACTTCGACCGACGAGCTCGATCTTAACTGGCAGCGCCTGGCGCTCACAAACGCCATGGAGCGCGATCACCTGGGCGTGCTGACCGGCTCGCCCATCACCGATGTGCGCATTACGCTCACAGGCGGCCGCGCGCATGCCAAACACACCGAGGGCGGCGATTTTCGTCAGGCCACGTACCGCGCGATTCGCCAGGGGCTCATGCAGGCGCGTGAGGCCGGCGCGGCGGTGTTGTTGGAGCCGTGGTATCGCTTTGAGCTCGAGGTGCCGGGGGAGTGTGTGGGCAGGGCGTTGTCAGACGCCACGCGCATGGGTGCCGAGTACGAGCCGCCGACGATGGCGGGCGAACGGGCGAAGCTTGTGGGTCGCGTGCCGGCATCCGAGGCGCAGGATTATGCGCTGGAGGTGGCCGCCTACACGAGCGGTCGCGGGCATCTGTACCTGGAGTTCGCCGGTTATGCGGCATGCCATGATGCCGAGCGCGTCATCGAGACGGCCGCCTATGAGCCCGAGGCCGATCTACCCAACACGCCCGACTCGGTCTTTTGCTCTCACGGCGCCGGCTACACGGTCAAATGGTACGACGTGCCCGCCGCGGCGCACGTAAAGGTCGATCCCGCCACCTTCCGCCCCTGGCGAGCGGCGGACGTCGAGTTTTTCGGCCATAGGTGATGGAGGGTCAGTCTCTTTGTCGCATCCTGTTGGTATAACTCGGTATAAGTTGGTATAACTGTTACCAGGGTTTGCCAATCCGAGGAGGCCGACATGAATCCAAATCCCTTTAAGCCCACGGCTGGTAAGCGGCCTCCGATACTCATCGGCCGCGAGTCGGTCATCGAGGATTTCGAGGAAGGGCTCGATAACGGCGCCGGAGCTCCGGGCAGGCTCATGCTCATTACGGGAAACCGCGGCTATGGCAAAACGGTTCTCTTGCGGGAGCTGCAGCGTTTAGCTAGCGAGCGCGGATGGGCGGTTGTCTCTGATTCCGCCTCGCTTGGCCTATGCGACCGCCTGGCCGATGCGCTTCGCTCGAATATGTCGGTTGCGACGTCAATGGAGTTCGGGCCGTCACTTGGCCGGATGTCGGTCGAGGCGGCGCGGGCAAAAGGCGAGACGTTGCGCGGGTTAGTCAACGAACGCCTCGAGAAACTCGGGCCGGGAAAGGGCTTACTGTTTGCGATTGACGAGGCCCAATCGGCATCTATCGAGGAGCTGGCGGCGCTGGCCGTTCTCTATCAGCAGGTGCTCGGAGACCAGGATGCTACGGGCTTGCCCGATAGAGACCAGCACGGTCTTGCGCTGGTTTTTGCCGGCTTGCCCAGCATGGTTGATGACTTGCTCGAAGAGCCGATCGTAACGTTTTTGCGCCGCGCCCAGCAGCGTACGCTGGGTGCGATTTCTTTGCCCAAAGTGCGCGATTCATATATCCAGACGGTCAAAGGCACTGGTCTTTTCGTTGATGCGGAGACGGCGGACCTTGCGGCGCACAAGAGCATGGGGCATCCCTATATGGTTCAGCTGGTGGGATATTACATGTGGAGGTCTGCTGTCCGGCGTGACTCGCGGGTCATTGAAGTGTGCGATGTCGAGGCTGGCTACGCGGATGCCATCTCCGAGTTCTATGAAGCAGTGGACGCTCCCTTGTATTACGGGTTGCGCAGTCCGCAGCGCCTCTTTACCGAGGTCATGGCGGCTGATGGGGGCAAGCCGACGCGCATGGCGGCCATCATTGAGCGCTGCGACCCACCCAAAGCTGAGCGAGCAAATATCGCGCAAGCCTGATTCGCGAGCGCGTCATCGAGGCTGCCGGATACGGTCTCGTCCGGTTTACCGTGCCCATGCTGGGCGAGTGCATCCGCGACCGCGTTTTATGGCATGAGTAGGGTGATAAAGGTGACGGAACAGAAGATGAGCCCGCAGGCTATAGAGGTACGTGGCGCGCGTGTGCACAACCTCAAGGACATCGATATCGATATTCCGCTGGGAAAGCTCGTGGGTATTGCTGGCGTATCGGGTTCGGGCAAGAGTTCGCTGGCACTGGGCGTTCTTTACGCCGAGGGCTCGCGTCGCTACCTGGAGGCGCTTAGCACCTATACCCGCCGCCGTCTGACGCAGGCCGAACATGCCCAAGTGGACGAGGTGCTGCACGTACCGGCGGCGCTCGCATTGCATCAGCGCCCCAGCGTGCCGGGTGTGCGCTCGACCTTTGGTACCATGACCGAGCTCAACAATAGCCTTCGTCTGCTCTTTAGCCGTTGCGCCCATCACGTGTGTCCGCACTGCGGGACGCGCGTGGAGCCGAGCCTTAACGTGGCCGCGGGCCTGTCGCTCACGTGCCCCGAGTGCGGCCGTGAGTTCTACGCGCCGGGTGCCGAGGACCTTGCCTTTAACAGCGGCGGCGCGTGTCCCACCTGCGGCGGCACCGGTGTCATGCGCGAGGTGGACGAGGCGAGCCTGGTGCCCGACGAGTCCAAGACCATCAACGAAGGCGCGGTGCTTCCTTGGGGCACGCTCATGTGGGATCTGATGAAGCAGGTGGCAGGCGAGATGGGTGTGCGTACCGACGTGCCGTTTAACCAGCTCACGCCTCAAGAGCGTGACATTGTGTTCCACGGCCCGGCGGTTAAGAAGCACATTCTCTACGTTCCCAAAAACGGCGAGGGCGCTACGCCGCTCGACTTCACCTATTACAACGCCGTCTATACCGTCGAGAATGCGCTCGCCAAGGTTAAGGACGACAAGGGCTTAAAACGCGTGGCGCGCTTTTTGCGCGAGGGGCCATGTCGTGACTGTGGCGGCACGCGCCTCTCCGAGACCGCCCGTCAGCCCCAGGTGCGCGGTATCAATCTGGCGCAGGCCGCGGCCATGACGCTGGGCGAGGCGATTGAGTGGGTGCGCGGGGTGCCCGCATCCTTGCCGGCCGAGATGCGGCCCATGGCGGCGGATATCTGCGATTCGTTTTTGAGCGCGGCCCGTCGCCTGGTCGATCTGGGTCTCGACTACCTTTCGCTCGATCGCGCCGGTGCCACGCTCTCCACGGGCGAGCGTCAGCGCGTGCAGCTCGCCCGCGTGGTGCGCAACCGATCGACGGGCGTGCTCTATGTGCTGGACGAGCCTTCGATTGGCTTGCATCCTGCCAATGTTGATGGTCTGGTAGGCGTGATGCGCGATCTGGTGGATGACGGCAACACCGTGGTTGTTGTCGACCACGATACACGTGTGCTGGTGGAAGCCGACTATCTGGTCGAGATGGGCCCCGTTGCCGGAGCAGGCGGCGGTAATGTGATTGCCGCTGGCACGGTGGACGAGGTCGAACAATCGCAGGGCAGCCGCATCGCCCCGTTTTTGCGCGCAGACCCCAAGCGTATGCGTCCGCAGGTGACTGACGAGGAAATGTTCGACCAGGGCCACATCCGCATGGCAACCGATGCCATCCATACCGTCAAACCGCTCGAAGTCGATATACCGCGCGGCCGTCTCGTTGCGGTGACGGGCGTTTCGGGTTCGGGTAAGACGACGTTGGTGCTCGAGACACTCATCCCGGCGCTTAAGGCCCAGGCAGCTGGCGAGCGCCTGCCAAGCCATGTGCGCTGGGTCGACGCCGAGGGTATCGCACGCGCAAACCTGATTGACGCTACACCTATCGGCGCCAACGTGCGCTCGACGGTAGCGACCTATGCCGACATCCATGATGAGCTGCGTCGCGCTTTCGCCCGTACGCCCGAGGCCAAGGCAGCCGGCTACAAGGCGGGTGCCTTTAGCTACAACACCGGCGCCTTGCGCTGCCCTACATGCGATGGCACGGGCTCGATATCGCTCGACGTGCAATTTTTGCCCGACGTCGAGATCATCTGCCCAGCATGTCGAGGCTCGCGTTATGCAGACACGGCTTCGCATATCCATCGCGAGGGCAAGGACGGGAGCAAGCTTACGTTGCCGCAGCTCATGGACATGAGCGTGGACGAGGCTCTCGACGCCACGGTGGGGCTCAAGAAGGTTCAGGCGCGCTTGCTGACCTTGCACGACCTGGGCTTGGGCTATCTTACACTCGGTGAGCCCACACCGGCGCTTTCGGGCGGCGAGGCGCAGCGTTTAAAGCTTGCGAGCGAGATGGGCCGCGTGCAGGACGATGCCGTATTCGTATTCGACGAGCCCACGATCGGCCTGCATCCGCTCGACGTTCAGGTGCTGCTGAACGTGTTTGACGGCCTCGTCGCCAAGGGCGCCACGGTTATCGTGATCGAGCACGATCTCGACCTTATCCGCAATGCCGATTATGTGATCGACATGGGGCCGGGCGGTGGCGATGCGGGCGGGCAAGTCGTCTGCGCCGGTACGCCGGCGGATATCGCTGCTTGCTCCAAGAGCATTACCGGCCGCTACCTATAGGCAAAGCGACAAAGGGGCAGCCCTTTGTCGCTTTGATGCCAAAACCAATTTCTCAAGGGTTAGAGGGTTTGAAAATCTACCATTTCTACCCCGTCTCCAAATGGCAGGTTTGCTACATGCCGGCAAAGCCTGTCTGGCGCAGGGCTTCGTAGAGGACGATGGCGGCGCTGTTGGAGAGGTTGAGTGCGCTGATGCGGTAGTCGTCCGGATTGACGAAGTTGCCGCAGATATCCTGCCGAAGGATGGCCTCATGGCCGTCCTCGGTATGTCCGAGTGATTCCTCGTGGGCTTCCCATGCCTCGGCGTTGCCAAGCGAATCGCAATCGCGCAGCATGGGGATGCGCTCGCAGCGCTCGGGCGCCGCGGCGAGCAGCTCCTCGGGAATGCCCGAGCTCTCGCTGCCAAGGACCAAATAGTCGCCGTCACGGTAAGTGCTTTGCGCATAGGTTCGGCGTGCCTTTTTGGTCAGCAGATGCAAGCGGTCGTCGGCGGGGGAAAGGTCATTGCGCGCAAGGAAATCCTCCCAGCTGGCATAGGTCGTCACGTCCAAGTTTTGCCAGTAGCCCAGGCCGGCGCGACGCACCGTTTTGTCGTCGAGCGAAAAGCCCAGTGGCTCCACCAGATGCAGGCGGGCGCCGGTAACCACGCAGGTACGGCCGATATTACCCGTATTGGCCGGAATCTCGGGAGCATACAGCACGATATTGAACATGAATCTCCTTGGCATAGAACGAAAAACCACCGCGAAGGGTACCTTCGTGGTGGTTTGGCGGTTACGAAGGCAGAAAAAAGCCCACTTGGATAACCTAAGCGCGGTGCCAGTCGGTCAGGCAGGCATCAAGGGCGGCGATGAGCGCATCCTTGTCCATGTGACGGCCGATGATGCACAGGCTCGTCATGCGGTCGCCCGTCTCGTCGTCCCAAATCTGCATGATCTCGGGGTTCTCGTCGATGATCCTCTGCTTCTCGCCCTCGGGCGCCGAGTCAACGAACAAGCCGTTCTCCATCAGGCGCATCTGGCGGCCGGCCTGCTCGAACATGTAGCACATGTCCGGATCGCCGGTCTGCCACAGCGGACCCTTGACGCGAATGACCTCGTCGGGCCATTCCTGCTCAACAAAATCGGTGAACTTCTGCAGGTCAAACGGCTTACGGCGCGAGTACACAAAGGTCTCGATGTCGTACTCGAGCACCTCGGGATCGTCGTGCTCCTCGGGATGCTCCATGGCCTCGATCCAGGCGGCGGAGTTGTAGGCGCGCATAAAGTCGAAGCGATCGGTATCGAGCAGCTCCTCCATGGGGACCTCGCCGTTTTGAGCCTCGACAATCACGGCGTCCTTCTGCAGACTGCGCACGATGGCCTTGAGCTCGGCGATCTGCTCAGGGCTCACGGTATCGGTCTTGTTGAGGATCAGCGTGGAGCAAAACTCGATCTGCTGGATGAGCAGGCTCTCGATGTCGTCCTCGTCGATATCCTCGGCCAGCAGGTCGCGACCGCCGTTGAACTCGTCGTACATGCGGGCGCAGTCGACCACGGCAACGATGTTGTCGAGCGCGAGCTTGGGTTCGCCGCCTACTTTGGCCTCGTCGCAGAAGCTCGAGATGGTGTAGGCGATGGGGATAGGCTCGCAAATACCGGAGGCCTCGATGATGATGTAGTCGAAATTGCCCGAATCGGCAATGCCCTGCAGCTGGTTGGCCAGGTCGTCCGAAAGCGTGCAGCAGATGCAGCCGTTGGTGAGCGGGATGAGGTCGTCGGTCTCGGAAAGGCCACCGTCGGCGATAAGGCTGGCGTCGACGTTGATCTCGCCGATATCGTTGACGATCACGGCGGCGCGGATGCCGCCGTCGTTGGCGAGGATATGGTTGAGCAGCGTGGTCTTGCCGGCACCGAGGTATCCGGTAAGCATGATGATCTTCACGGGTTTGTTGGGCATGTGCCCTCCTTTGTTAGACATGGCTTACAGTAAAATCATATGCCAAACGCCTGCTCTTATACCCACGCGCCGGTAAATAACACAGGCTACTCCCAGGCTCCCCATACATCGGGGCAATAACCGACGGTGGCCTTTTTGCCGTTGCGCACGATGGGCTCGGCCAGTACCTGCTGATTCTCGAGCAGCTTATCAAAGCGCTGGCTGGGAGTGAGGTGCTGGATAAGTGCGAGTGTCTCCTCGTCCTTGGCTTTGGGGTTGAGCAGCTTGTCGATGCCGCCGACCGCCTGCATCACGCTCGTGAGCTCGCCTTTGCTCATCTCCTTTTCCTTAAGGTCAATAAACTGCACCTTAATGCGGCGCTCCTTAAAATAGCGCTGGGCCTTCTTGGTATCGAAGGACTTTTTGGTGCCGAAGATTTGCACGTTCATGTATCTGTTCCGCCGTTCTAACGAACGGCGGTCACCTCGACGCTGCAAAGCCATCTGATGGGCAATCTGCCTTTCAATCGTCGGGCGCGGGCAACAGCCCAGCGCCCTCCTCTTTCAAGGCACCTTGCCTCATCAGCTGGCTTTTCGCTGACATTGATAGAACATCGAGGTGACCACCGCTGGACTTATCGAATGAAGTTGGTGCGCTCGCGATCGGCTTCGGGCGCGCTGATGCCGGCGGCCTGTCCTGCTTCGATACATTGCAGGAGCCAGGCCATGTTCTTGCCGATGTTGCGCATGGTGGCAAGGCCCTCGGCATCCCCATCGGCGTCGCCGGGCACGCGACCAAAGACGTTGTTCCAGTACGTGGAGGCGACCACGGGCATCTGGTTGATGGTGAAGTACTTGTTGAGCACATCGAAGGTGGTCGACGTGCCACCGCGACGGGCGACAGCGACCGCGGCGCCGGGTTTGTGCGCAAAGGCGTGCCCGCCCGCATAGAAGGCGCGGTCGAGGGCCGAAAGGATGCGTCCGCTGGGGTGCGCATAGTAGACGGGTGAGCCAAAGACAAAGCCGTCTGCCTGCTCAGCGGCAGCGATGAGCTCGTTCACCACGTCGTCGTCAAAGGTGCAGCGACCCCCAAGCTTGCCACACTGGCCGCAACCGATACAATCACGAATGGGCTTGGCGCCCAGCTGAAACACCTCGGTATCAATGCCTTCGGCATTGAGCTGCTCGGCGACCTCGGCGAGTGCGCGGGCGGTATTGCCGTTTGCCTTGGGACTGCCATTGACCAAAAGAACCTTCATCACAAACTCCCTCTGCTGTCGGTGACTTCTGCTGAGAATTATCTCACGTTGCGTGCGATGACGTTGGCATGGTGCGGGCGATGTTTATCCCGCAACGTTCTTAAGGGCGTTCATGCCTAAGGCCATCTAGGGGCATTGCGGTACGGCATGGGGAATGCATTGGGAAACGTTCGATAAATGCTTATAAACACGTTTTTGACGGCATACGTTGACAGATATACTTGTTGAGTTCAAAAGCATGGGAACGGAGATGGTTGCATGGCACAGCCGGAGACATCACACACAGTGGGGCTTGCGCTCGAGGGAGGCGGCTACCGCGGTATGTATACGGCGGGCGTGCTCGACGTTTGGATGGAGCACGGTTTGACCTGCGATCATATGGTGGGTGTCTCGGCGGGCGCGGCGTTTGGCTACAACTTTAAATCGCGCCAGATCGGCCGCGCCATTCGCTACAACAAAGCCTATTGTGCCGACAAGCGCTATGCGAGCGTGACCAGCTGGCTGCGAACCGGCGATATGTTCAATGCCGATTTTGCCTATCACGAGGTGCCGCTTGAGCGCGATCCTGTCGACTTAGAGGCGTATCGTGCCTGTCCTATGCGGTTTACGTGTGTGTGCACCGATATCGAGACGGGTGAGGCCGTCTATCACGACCTGCCGTATGGCGATGAGCGCGATATCGAGTGGATTCGGGCATCGTCGGCGATTCCCGTGGCGACCAAACCCGTTCGGATTGACGGACATCGATATCTGGATGGCGGCGTGGCCGATTCTATTCCCAGCGCATGGCTGTTTGCGCAGGGGTATGACCGTAACATCGTGGTGCTGACGCAGCCGGCGGGCTTTGTAAAGCAGCCGAACAGTTTGATGCCCATGCTGCGACGTGTGTTCCGCCACTATCCGAAGTTTGTCGAGGCGCTTGAACGCCGGCACGAGGTATATAACGCTGCACTCGACGACCTGGCGCGTCGCGAGGCCAGCGGCGAGGTTTTCGTGGTGCGTCCGAGCGAATCGGTGAAGGTGCCATCGCTGTGTCGCGAGCCGGAGGAGCTCGAGCGCATCTACCAGGTCGGTCGTCGTGATGCGGCCGCGACCTTGTCGGCGTTGGAAGCATATCTGGCAGAGTAGGGCAAACTGCAGAGCCCTCGGCGGAAAGTGCGTCCCAGAATTTGCGTCTGGAATGGGATGCAGTTTCCCAATGGAGTCGCATGCGGAAAACGCATCCCAGAATGGAGGTCCAAACTGGGATGCGCTTTGCGCTATTGAAGATATGAGGCTGCGAATCAGTTGCTCGGCCTAGACTTACGCCTGCTGCCAGGTGTCGACAAGCTCCTTGGCTGCGGCGTGGGGGTCGTCAGCGCTGCAGACGGCGCTCACCACAAAGAAGCCCTCGACGCCGGTGGCCTTGAGCTGCGGCAGATCGGCTTTTTTGACGCCGCCGCCGACCACGATGGGAACGGGGCTTGCCTCATGGAGCGCGGCCAGGTCCTCAAAGCTCTTGGTGATGATGGAGCCATCTGCCGCGCGTCCACAGTCGCGCTTGGTCTCGGTCTCGTGGAGCGGGCCGATGCCCAGGTAGTCGACTAGGCTCATGTCGGCGGTCTTGACGTACTCGAGCATTTCCTCGCAACGGGCCGAAAGGCCCACGATGGCATCGGGGCCCAGAAGCTTGCGGCAGACCTCGACGGGAATATCGCTCTGGCCCACATGCACGCCGTCGACGGCGATACCCTGTTCGCGTGCGGCGAGTACGCAGTCCAGACGGTCGTCGATAAGCAGGGCGACCTTGCCGGTCTTGCCGGCGCGAGCGATAGCCTGCGCGGCGTCGCCCGTCAGCGCGATGATCTCGCGGGCACTTGCCACCTTGGAGCGCACCTGGATGCAGGTAAAGCCGGCATCGAGCGCCTGCGCTACCACATCGCCCACGGGACGTCCCAGCGTGTTTTCGGGGCCGAGTACCAGATAGGCCGAGATATCAAGGTTGTCGCGGATGCTCATCGTGCTTCCTCCTGCTTTTTGATCTGCGCTTCCATGCGCTCGAGTTTGCCGGTCATGGTGTCGGTAAAACCGGGTCGAATATCGGCTTTGAGCACGACTTCGGTGCGGATGCCCTTGCTTGCCAACACAAAGGTTGCGTCGCGTACGACCTGCATGACCTCGTCCCAGTCGCCCTCGATCTCGGTGAACATCGAGGTGGTGCGGTTGGGAAGGCCGCTCTCGCGAATGACGCGCACGACCTCGGCGACCTCGGCGGACAGCTCGTCGCCTGTGCCGCACGGGGCGATGGCTACGGCGATGAGCGTGTTCATGTCGGCAGCGGTTGCGGGTTCGGACATGGCTTATGCCTCCTCGAGCTCGAGGTGGTTATTCGCAATATCCTGAGCGGTCGCGCGGTAGAGTTCGTCGATAAAGGCGACCTTAAAGCTTGCCGGGGCATCAGCGACAGCGGCGGCACGCGTGCCGGCAACGTTGTAGACAGCGGTACCGCAGATGGCTGCCGTAAACGGATCGGCGGCGCAAGCGTACACGGCCAGGACGCCGCCCTGCGAGCAGCCACAGCCGGTAATCTTGGACATGAGCGGGCTGCCGCCGTGGGACTTGGCCACGGTCGTGCCGTCGGTAATCAGGTCGACTTCGCCCGAGACCACTACGGCGCCGCCGGTGTAGCGGGCGAGCGCCACGGCAGCGCCGCGGGCGGCGTCGACCGTATCGGTGGTATCGACACCGCGCACGCGGCTCAGGTCAGCCGCCTCGCCTTCAAGACCCCACAGGCCGGCGAGCGCGATGATCTCGGAGGCGTTGCCGCGCACGATGGCGGGCTTGTACTGCTTGAGCTCGTTTACCAGCTGGGTGCGCAGGCTACCGATGCCCAGGCCCACCGGATCGAGCACCCAGGGTTTGCCGGCGTCGTGTGCCGCTTTGGCCGCACGGGGAATCGTCTGCTCGTAGATGGGGAAGAGCGTGCCCATGTTGAGATAGATGGCGCCGCCGCCGGCAACGAGCGCCTCGCCCTCGTCGGGCAGATAGACCATGGCGGCCGAACCGCCTACGGCGAGCTGCGCGTTGGCAACAAAGTCGATCGTCACCGTGTTGGTGATGGAGCCGGCCATCGGGTTGGTGGCGCGAATCTCCTCCACGGCCTTGACCACATTTTGTTTAAGCTGTTTCGAATCAATCACTGCACATGCCTCCTTGGCATAGAAAAGGGGCGCTGTGCATAGACAGCGCCCCTGTAAAGGCGGCATGCTCCCTACGCCAGCATTAACTGACAGGTTCAAAGGATTGGGCCCCATGCCCTCTCAGCCTTGTGGTTTGTACCGCCGGCACTCCCGCATCGAATCTGTTGTTCCCTATACTAGCGCACCTGCCAAAAAGGGACAGGTTTATTTTGGCAGGTGGCAACTGGGGCGTTGCATTTTCCCAGATAAAACCTGCCAAAATAAACCTGTCCCTTATTGGCAGGTCGCTACAATGGATACGGTGAAAATGACTGGGGGCCTTATGATTAAACTTGTGCTGACCGATATGGACGATACGTTGATTCCAGCCGGGCATGACGGCGCCAGCGACTACGCCATCGAGGGCATTCATGCCATGCAGGCGGCGGGCCTGCACTTTGGCCCGGTTTCGGGCCGTCAGCCTTCCGCGATGGGCTGGATGTTTCGTAATCGTTCCGAGTGCTTCTCGACCGGTGCGTTCTGCAACGGCCAGGTCATGTTTGTCGACGGCGAGGTGGTAGCCTCGCATGCGACCGATAACGCCGCCCTTATTCGCTTGGCTGACTACTTGGAGCAAGAGACCGATGATACCTATCTGAAGGTCTACAGCCTGGGTGATGACTTTTGGGACAATGACGCCTATTGTGTGACGAGCGACCCCGAGCGCGTGCGTCGCGCTATGGAGTCGGGCGGCAACGCGTGGCTCAAAGGCGAAGAGGCCCCGTGCCGTCCCGTTGTCGGTGACGCGCCGGTGTTCAAGGCGAATATCTGGAGTGCCCGTTCGCGTGAGGGGCTCGCGGAGCTGCGCGAGCGCGTTGCCGCCGAGGTGCCGGAACTCTCGCTTGTGTTTCCCAACAACCGAGTGCGCCTTTTCGATATCTTGCCGGCTGGTTGGGACAAGGGCTGTGCCACGCTGGAGCTGGCGCGTGCTTTGGGCCTAACGCCCGACGAGGTGGCGGTGTTCGGCGATTCCGATAACGATCTGCCCATGATTAATGCCGTTCCCAACTCCGTTGCAGTCGCCAATGCCAATGAGGCCGTCACGGCTGCCGCGCGTTGGCATATCGGCGCTGCGGCAGACGATGCGGTTGCCGGGGCTCTGCACCAGATTGCCGCCTGCGCCGCGACGGGGGCGATGCCGTCGTTTATGCGCCAGATGGACGCGACGGGTCATGGCGTCACGAACGTCTAGGGAGAAAGTCATGAAGCTTCAGCAGCTCAGGTATGTTGTTAAGGTTGCCGAATGCGGCAGCATTACCGAGGCCTCGCGCCGGCTCTTTGTGTCGCAGCCTTCGATTACCGCGTCGATTCGCGATCTCGAAAACGAGATGGGTGTGCACATTTTTGAGCGCACCAACAAGGGCGTCATTGTGTCCGAGGAAGGCGAGACATTCTTGGGCTACGCGCGCCAGGTACTCGATCAGGCCGACCTGCTCGAGGGCAAGTACAAGGGCGCATCCGAGCAAGTGCCACACTTTAGTGTGAGCTGTCAGCATTATTCCTTTGCCGTTAATGCGTTTGTCGACGTGATCCGTGAGTTCGATGCCGCACGCTACGACTTTACCCTGCGCGAGGAACAGACTCACGAGATCATCGAAGATGTCGCGCACATGAAGAGTGAACTGGGCATTCTGTACTTATCCGAACATAACCGCGAGGTTATCGAGCGCATGCTGGCGGCCAACGAGCTCGTATTCGAAGGGCTCTTCTGCGCCACGCCGCACGTCTTTGTATGCGCCGACCATCCACTGGCGGACCACGCCAGCGTGACGCTCGAGGACTTGGAAGACTATCCGTTCCTATCCTATGAACAGGGCAGCTACAACTCGTTTTACTATTCCGAGGAACTGACCTCGACGTTTGAGCGCCGCAAGAATATCCGCGTGCGCGACCGTGCGACCTTGTTCAACCTAGCCATGGGTCTCAACGGCTACACGGTGTGTTCGGGCGTGATTAGCCACGAGCTTAATGGCCCCGGTATTATCTCGATTCCGCTCGATGTGGATGAATACATGGAGATCGGCATTATCACGCGCAAGAATACGACGCTCACGCGCTATGGACAGGCTTATGTCGAGGCCATCCGGAGGCATATCTAACCGGTAGCGTTTGATGTTGCTGTCTTGGGCTGTCGAAATTGCTATAGGAAAACTATATGGCAAACATATATAAACGCATATTTTACGATAACCAGGAGTGCGCTCATACTCTTTCTCGCCAAAGCAGTCCATGCAAAAGGAGATTCCTATGAGCAATTCCACCCAGCTCAAAGCGCCGTTTCGCGCCGATATCGTCGGCAGTTTTCTTCGTCCGCAGGCCGTAAAGGACGCCCGCGCCGCCTATGCGGCAGGCGCGCTTGATGCCGAGGGACTTAAGGCAGTCGAGGACGAGGCCATTCGCGATTTGGTGGCAAAGCAAAAGGCCGCCGGCCTGCAGGTCATCACCGACGGCGAGTTTCGCCGCAGCTACTGGCACCTCGATTTTATGTGGGGTCTCAACGGTATCGAGCGCCGCACCTCGCGTACGGGCTATATGTTCCACGATGAGGAGACTACCGCCGACACCGCCGTGGTGACCGGGCCTATTAGCGGCGAGAACCATCCGTTCGTCGAGCACTTCAAGTTTGTCAAGGCGCTTGAGGGCGAGGGCCAGGTTGCGCGGCAAACCATTCCGGCGCCGATCCAGACGTTCTCCGAAGTCACGCTCGACCGCTGCGATGGCCAGCAGGAGAGCCTGCGCGCCGTCTACAAGACCGACGAAGAGCTCGCCGATGCCATCACCGCAGCATACCGCACCGTGATTGCCGATCTGTATGCCGCGGGTTGCCGCAACATCCAATTTGATGACTGCACCTGGGGCATCTATTGCGATACTGACTTTGTGTCCAAGACCGGCATGAGCCCGGTTGACCTGCAAAAGGTGAGCGAGCTGGGCGTGGCGCTCAACAATGCTGCCATCGCGGGCAAGCCTGACGACTTGGTGATCAATACGCATGTATGCCGTGGCAACTACCACTCTACTTATGCCTTTGAGGGCGGCTATGATCCCATCGCCCCGTATCTGTTTGCGCATGAGGACGTTGACGCGTTCTATCTGGAGTTCGACACTCCGCGCGCCGGTGGTTTTGAGCCGCTCAAGTACATTGCGCCCGGTAAGAAGGTCGTGTTGGGCCTGGTGACCACCAAGGCAGCCGAGCTCGAGGACGAGGACGCGACCGTCGAGCGTATTCATGAGGCGGCAAAGTACGTGCCGCTTGAGAATCTGTATCTGTCTCCGCAGTGTGGCTTTGCCAGCTGCGAGATTGGCAACAAGCTGACCGAAGGCGAGCAGTGGGCAAAGATCGCGCTGGTCAAGCGTATTGCCGAGCGTGTTTGGAAATAGCGGTACCGTTTGCAAGTGACGGCGCGTGCGAGACATGGCGTATCGCGTACAATGGTTCGGACCGTATCGTTTGGGCAGGTTATCCGCTATGCCCGAGCGCCCTTCCATTCGAAAGGACATCCATGTCCCAGTCCTCGACGCCCGCCGTCACCGATGCCATCTACGACGCTTCGTCGCTCGGCCGCCCGCGTATGTTTCTGCTCGGTCTGCAGCACCTGTTTGCCATGTTTGGTGCCACGGTGCTGGTGCCCGTGCTCACCGGCCTTTCGGTATCGGCAACGCTTTTGTTTGCCGGCTTGGGCACGCTGCTATTCCACTTCCTGTCACGCGGTAAGGTCCCCGCATTTTTGGGCTCATCGTTTGCCTTTATTGCCGGTTATGCCGCAATCGCGCCCAACGGCGAGGCCGAGCTATTGCCCTACGCTTGCCTGGGCGTTGCCTGCGCCGGTTTGCTCTACCCGGTGCTTGCGGCGCTCTTCCGCACGTTTGGCGCCAAGCGCGTCATGCGCTTCTTCCCGCCGGTGGTGACTGGCCCCATTGTCATTTCGATCGGTCTGATCCTGGCGAGTTCCGCTATTGCCAACTGCCAGACTAACTGGCTCGTTGCCGTGGTTGCCGTCGCCGTAATCGTCATCTGCAATATTTGGGGTCGCGGCATGGTCAAGATCGTGCCGATTTTACTGGGCGTCGTGGTGAGCTATGCCGTTGCGGCTGCGCTGGGCGAGGTCGATTTCTCCGGCGTCGCAGCCGCTCCCTGGCTTGGCTTGCCCGTCGTGTGGGACAACACGGTGTTTGCACTCTTTGGGCCGCAGTTCGATAGCGGCCTTGCCACGACGGCCATCATCACCATCATGCCGCTGGCCTTTGCAACCATGATTGAGCATATCGGCGATATATCCGCTATTGGCTCCACCTGCGAGCGCAACTACATCGCCGATCCCGGCCTGCATCGCACGCTGCTCGGTGATGGTCTCGCCACGATTCTGGCTTCGCTCTTTGGCGCTCCGGCCAACACCACGTATGGCGAGAACACCGGCGTGCTCGCCCTGACGCGCGTGTTTGACCCGCGCGTGATTCGCATTGCCGCGTGCTGCGCCATCGTGCTTTCGTTCTGCCCCAAGTTCGCTGCCGTGATCGCCGCCATGCCGGCATGCGTTATCGGCGGCGTGTCGCTCGTGCTCTATGGCATGATCAGCGCCGTGGGCGTCCGTAACCTCATCGAGAACCAGGTCGATTTCCAGAACAACCGCAACGTGCTGGTGGTCGCTCTGGTGCTCGTGCTTTCACTCGGCATTGCCTACAGCGCCGCCGGTGGCATCGTGCTGAAGCTGTTCGGCGTGACGATTTCGCTTTCGGGCCTTGCCGTGGGCTCGCTGGTGGGCATCGTGCTCAACGCGATTCTGCCTGGCAACGACTTTGAGTTCGCCGTTTCCGAACTCGAGGAGACTGTCGAGTAGTAGTTGTGTTCAGCTAAATCAAAAAAATGGCGCCCGTGCGTACGCGTGGGCGCCATTTTTAATGCGTCAGTATCCAGTGTATGCCGCGGGCCATGCGCACACCGGTTTGGGCAAAGTGGTTACCGGGGTTGAGCTCGAAGGTCGCGGGGATGCCTCGGTCGCCGAGTAGTTTTTCCATTGCGCGCGTGTCGTCGAGTACGTGCCGCATCATGCGGTTGGGCGTCTTGGTCTCCTTTTTGCCGAGTGATAGATAAACGGCGTTGGGCGCGGCTGGCATCGTGTGCCCGTGTGCGTAATCGAGAAATCCGGGAAACCATAGGGACCCCGATGCGCTTGCGGCGCGGTCAAAGGCATCGGTCTGCCAGAGCGACCAAAGCGAAAAGAGGCCCGCCAATGAGTAACCGGCAATGCCGCGCCAGGTAGGCGGGCAGGGAAGTGATGGCTCGACCTCTGGGATTATCCGATTCAGCAGTTCATCGAGAAACTCGAACGCCTGTCCACCAAAGGGCTCGGCATCGCGCACGGTTCCGTCGCATTCCCAAGGGCTCAGCTCGCGATTCCAATCGAGCCCGCCAATGGCGACCAGGGTGAATGGCGGGCAATCAAGCTCAAGACAACGGCTATAGACCTCGGTGCCATCACCCATGACCGCGGGAAGGTAAATGACGGGCGCGCTTTCGACATGCTTTGAATGAATGGTTATCTGCTTTTGACGCGCTTCCATGACAGGCTTCTCTCTGCATTTCGACATCTACAAATACGATTGTCGCACGTCGGCGTAGGGACCGTCGCTAAAAGAAAGGCGCAGAGCCGCTTGATACGACTCTGCGCCTTGAGGTTTTGCTTTGGCAGCTTTGCCCTTACGCTACAAAGAAGTAGACGAGGAAGGCGAGTGCTGCGATCCACATGAGCGGCTTGATCTTGGAGGCCTCGCCCTTAAAGAGCGCGACGACCACGTAGGCGATAAAGCCCAGACCGATGCCGGCAGAGATGGAGTAGGTGAAGGGCACGCCGGCGACAATCATGAACGCTGGGAAACCCTGCGACACGTCGGACCAGTCGATCTCGGAGGCCTCGCTCATCATGAGGTAGCCGACGTAGACCAGAGCACCGCAGGTGGCGGCGCTGGAAACGATGGTGACGATGGGGGAGAAGAACGCGGCGAGAATGAACAGCACGCCGGTGGTGACGGAGGTGAGGCCCGTGCGGCCACCGTCGGCAGCGCCAGAGGTGGACTCGACGAAGGTGGTGATGGAGGAGACGCCCATAAAACCGCCCACAGCAGCGGCGGCGGAGTCGACGAGCAGGATCTCCTTGATATTCTCGACGTTGCCGTCGTCGGTGAGGAACTCGCCCTGCTTGGCCACGGCCATCGCGGTGCCCATGGTGTCGAAGAAGTCACTCATGAGCAGCGAGAACGAGATGACGAGGAGCGTGGGGTCGGTAAGGACCTTGACGATGGCGGGCACGCCGCCGGCGTCGGCGATGGGGCCACCGATGCTCGAGAAGTCGAGCGGGGCGATAATACCGGTCGGAGCATGGGTCACACCTAGGGGGATACCGGCGATAACGGCGACGATGATGCCGATGAGCAGCGAGCCGGGGACGTTGCGGCAGGCGAGGGCGACTGTCACCAGGATGGAGATAATGCCGACGATGAAGGTGGGGGAGGTGATGTCGCCCAGACCGACGAGTGTACCGGCGCCAGCGGTGATAATGCCGGCATCGCACAGGCCAATCATGGCGATGAACAGGCCCAGGCCCACCGAGATGGCGTGACGCAGGACAACCGGGATGGCATCCATGATGGCCTCGCGCAGGCCACAAAGCACGAGCAGCAAGATGACGACGCCCTCAAGGAAGATGACGCTCATGGCCACGTGCCAGTCACCGCCGCAGACGGTGGTGGTGATTCCAGCGATCATCGCGTTGACGCCTAAGCCCGACGCGCAGGCGAGCGGGCGGTTGGCGAAGATGCCCATGCAGATGGTCATGATGCCGGCGCCCAGGCAGGTGGCGCAGGCGAGCGCTCCCGCATCGATGCCAGCCCCCGAGAGCACCGCAGGGTTGACGGCGATGATGTAGGCCATCGCCAGGAATGTTGTCAGTCCAGCGCGAAGTTCGGTCCCGATTGTGGACTTGCGCTCACTGACGTGAAAAAGTTCGTCCATGCATACCCTTTCCTTGTTCGGCCCCGAGTTTAGGCCGATTGACACGAATTTACCTACTATATCGCCTTTGGAAGGTCGATGTTTCTCGCATGTTGAAGTTCGGCGCTTTGTAACAGGCGGACGGTATTTTTCGCATGAAAATGTGTAGGTACCGTATACTTAAGCAGTTACATTGAACTCTTTGGAGGAACGTATGATTAAAGAGCTCTGCCGCGACGAGGCCATCCTGTCCCAGCGTTGCGAGGTTGCGACTGTCGAGGACGAGTCGGTCGCACAGGACCTGATCGACACCATCAAGTCGCTCGAGGACGCCGGCTGCCTTGCCGCCAACCAGATTGGCGTCACCAAGAAGGTCTGCGTCTATCTGGACGACGCCGGCGAGCCCCACGTGCTCTACAACCCCCGTCTGGTGTTTGGCCTGGGCGCCAGCAAGATGGAGGAGAGCTGCCTGACGCACGACGAAATCACCAAGTCCACGCGCTATATCAAGTGCAAGGTTGCCTTTGACCAGATCGTCGACGGCAAGATGAAGGAGTGCCGCCGCGACTACACGGGCTTTGAGGCACAAATGATCCAGCATATGATCGATCACTGTCTTGGAAAGTTGGTCTAAGGGGACCAAAGCCCGCACCTTGCCGCTCAATCGTCGCTCGCGTACCTTAAGTACGCTTCGCTCCTCTTTCGTGGCAATCTGCGGTACTTTGACCCCTTAGACGACCTGCGAGGTTGACTTGGTTGAGTTTATCTTGCTTGTGTGGTCCGGGCGTGACGATATTGTCATGTCCGGGCTTTTGTGTTTAGCGCCTATTTGTTTGGTAACAATGAGCTTAGCAAGGACGAATGGCTAGGAGGCGCCATGTGCACGAGCATTCGATTTACCGATAATTCCGGCAACATGTATCTGGGTCGCAACCTCGACTGGAGCTTTAGCTACGGCCAACAGGTTCGCGTGATGCCCCGCGGGTTCCATATCCCGTATTCGTTTATCGACGATGCGTCGGCGGCACACGCGGTAATCGGCATGTGCATCGATTACAAGAACTATCCTATGTTTTTCGACTGTGGTAACGATGCGGGTCTGGCTGTGGCAGGGCTCAACTTTCCCGGTTATGCCGAGTATGCCGAGGACCCGGTTGATGGAAAGACCAATATCGCGGCCTATGAGTTTCCCCTGTGGGTGGCAGCGACGTTCTCGACGGTCGACGAGGTCGAGGCTGCGCTGCGCGACACGGTGATTGTTGCCAAATCTGCCGGAGAGGGGCTGGGTGTGTCGCTGCTCCATTGGATTATCGGCGACAGCCGGCGCAGCATCGTGGTCGAGATGATGGCTGACGGTCTGCATGTATACGACGATCCGGTCGACACCCTTGCCAATCAGCCGACCTTCCCGTGGCACATGGAAAACCTGCGCACCTATATCACCGCCACAAGCGATTTTCCTCAGACGGCGACATGGCGTGGCGCCGAGCTCAAGCCCTATGGCGCGGGTGCCGGCATGCGCGGTATTCCGGGTGACTGCTATTCGCCGAGCCGTTTTGTAAAGGCGGCATACCTCAATGCCAATTACCCGCAAAAAGACAGCGAGGCCGAGAACGTCATTCGCATGTTCCGCTCGCTCGAGGGGGTGGCGATGATCGAGGGTGCGTCCAAGATGGGTGACGGCAAGTTCGAGAAGACTATCTACACCGGATGCTTTAGCGCGCGCACGGGCAATTACTATTACTCAACGTATGAGGATCCGTCGATTCGCTACGTGAGCCTGATGGATGCCGAGGGCGCGAGCCCCGATAGGCTCGTGGTTCCCGAGCCGCGTCGTTCGTAGCCGGCGGTTTTACTGCAATGCAAAGCGGCCCTGCGCCTCCTGTGAGGCGCAGGGCCGCTGTCGTCGACGCGCGACGTCGTTAGAAGTTGGCGTCGCTGAGTTGTTCGCTCTCGAGGCCGTCGAACTGTTGCTGTTCGGGCGTATCGGCGACGCTCCCGAGCAGCTCGGTGGGGTCGACGTTCATGTCCCTACCGGCTTCGTTGCTGTTGACAAGGTCGTTCGAGAAGATACCGACATCCATTTCCTCGGCTTTCTCGATCTGAACTTCGAGCTGGAGTTATGGGCGAGCAGCGCCGCGCCGCCGATCATGGCAGGTAGGATCAGCCACGGCGCCACTTTGCGCACCAGGCTAAACAGGGCGAAGATGCCGCCCTCGTTGTGGTTGTCGGCCTTCATGGCGATTACCACGTACTTGACCGTGCTGGTCTTGGAGGTTTGCTTCCAGTTTGGCGTGCGCCACGTGGACTCCCTTGGACATCCGGTTATCTGTCTTGGACAGATAACTTTTATGCCGTCTTTATACATACAAGAGCTGTTTGGCACATCGGGTAATTTTAGACAATAATCCCCAGCTGGGGATTATTTATGTACGCAGGTAGCATTTCAAAACAGGGGCGCATCCGCTGTATGGCTTTGCTGCAATGTAATAACTGCGGACGCGCTCCTGCCTTGAAACTGAAGAGGGAACTTTTAGACGCGTGCTGCCTGAGCGATACCGGTCTTGGCGCCTGAGCGTTTACCGGCGAGTTCGCAAAAGATCGCGCCGCCGATGATAAGCACGGCGCCCATCAGGCGGACCGGTGTTATGACTTCGCCCAAAAGGGCGGACGAGAACACGACGGCCGAAAGCGGCTCGAGGTAGCCGACGACAGCGACGGTCTGCACGGGCAGTTTGGCGACGGCGCTAAAGTAGAGCAGACAACCGATGCCGGTGTTGACGACGCCGAGCATAGCGACGGCGCGCCAATCGATGGTTGCGGCGATACTGGCGGACAGGAATGAGGGGGTGCCTTGGGTGACGAGCGTAAGGACCAGCGCGGTCACAAAGGCGGCGCTCACCTGGAGCGCGGAGTTCTCGAGGCCTTCGATGTGCGGCGCGCCCTTGCTGGCGATGACCATCAATGCATAACAGAAGGCCGAGGCGATTCCGCAGACGATGCCCGCAATGGGCATATTGCCGCCTAGACCTTGCGCTGCAATGAGAAAAGCGCCGCAGGCGACTGCGATAAACCCGGCGATTTTGCCACCGGTTAGTTTTTCGCCAAAGATAAACGGCGAGAGGGCCATGACGATGATGGGGCCGCAGTAGTACAGCAGCGAAGAAACGCCGACGCCGATCGTCTGATAAGCGCGGAACAGAAAAATCCAGCTGGCGCCCAGCGCGGCTCCCGAGAGGAGGAGGGCTGCGGCTTCGCGGGGGCGAGAAGGCGCCTGCAGCTTATGGCGCTGGGTAATGGCGAGGATGGCGACAAGCGAAAGGGCTCCCAGAAAAGTGCGTAGCAGCACGATATCGGAGCTCGGGAGTGCGATGGCCGCAGCGATGATGCCGTTGGAGCCAAACAACAACAATGCTGCTAAATACGTAATCAATCCGTTGTTCATGCGCTGCCGTCCCCTCTATATCTGTGCATGCTCACTATGGGTGAACTGGCTTTAGAAGAAAAGCGAATATAATGCATGGAAAACATGACAAAAACTCATGCAAGGGTGGAGGCATGTCGTGGAAACGAATATTCAAAAGATGCAGGTGCTGCTGGAGACCGTGCGCGCTGGAAGCTTTACGCGTGCTGCCGAGCGCCTGAGCTACTCGCAATCGGGCGTGAGCCGCATGGTGGCCGATCTTGAGGCCGATTGGGGCTTTAAGGTACTCGACCGCAGTCGTGAAGGTGTTGCTCTTTCTGCCGACGGGCGGCAGGTCATGCCGGCTGTCGAGGCGCTCTGCGAGGAATTCGTTCGCTTGCAGCGACGGGTGGATGAGATGCGCGGGCTCATGCGCGGCAAAATCTGCATCGGTACGTTTTCGAGCGTGGCGACCCACGTGCTGCCGCCGGTGATTGCGCGTTTTCGTGCTGATCATCCAGACGTCGATTACGAGTTGCTGATGGGCGACTATTCAGAGATTGAACAATGGGTGGCAGAGGGTCGCTGCGATCTGGGCTTTATCCCTCGTGAGCCCCGAGAAAACGGCATGACATCGCTGCCTTTGGTGCGCGACGAGTTAATGGCGGTAGTGCCGTCAGGCTCGTTGTTTGCCACGGCGGAGGTCGTCTCTCTTGCCGACTTGGCCAACGAGCAGTTTATTCTGCTAGAACGCGGCACCGATGACGAGATTACGCCGCTGTTTCGTCGGGCGGGACTGGCAGTGCACTCAAAACTGTCGACCTGGGATGACTATGCGATTATGGCTATGGTCGAGGACGGCCTGGGTGTGAGCATTCTTCCCGCGCTCATCATGCGCCGCTGTCAGTTCGATGTTGCCGTGCGTCCGCTCGAAGGGCATCCCCATCGGCAGATCAACGCCATATATCGAACGGCCGATGTTTCGCTTGCCGCCGCCCGTTTTCTCGAATACCTCTAAATGGGCGCACGTCGTTATCGCCTTGGGGTAAATCTTGAGGTTTGGGTCATGTTATTTTTGAAATTGAACTTTTAGAAATAGCACGGCGCTATACTGCTTGCTAAATTGAACCTTGGTTCAATTCGTGTTCTATAAATTGAACTTTGCCAGCAAGGAGGTTCCTGTGACCCAAGAGACGTTTAGCGATCGTCTGCGACAGGCTATGTCCGATCGCGACGTTCGCCAGTCGGACGTAATCCGCGCATCTGAGATGCTCGGCAAAAAACTCGGCAAGAGTCAGATGAGCCAATATGTGAGCGGCAAGACGATTCCGCGGCGCGATGTGGCAGAGCTGCTTGCCCGCATTTTGGAGGTCGATGTTACCTGGCTGCTCGCCGGTGACGCCGATCAAGGCGAGACATCATCGACCCACAACGTTTCCAAGCCCGAACCCTATCCCTCAGCTCAAATTGCAAGGAGCACCACCATGCGTACTTTTTCTAAATCCACCAAACTCGAGAACGTTCTGTATGACGTGCGCGGCCCCGTTGTCGACGAGGCAGCCCGTATGGAGGACGAAGGCGAGTGCATCCTCAAGCTCAACATCGGTAATCCGGCGCCCTTTGGTTTCCGCACGCCCGATGAGGTCATTAAGGACATGCGCCAGCAGCTGCCCGACTGCGAAGGCTATTCCAACTCGCGCGGTCTGTTCTCTGCGCGCAAGGCGATCATGCAGTATTCGCAGATCAAGGGCCTGCCCAATGTTCAGATGGAACATATCTACACGGGCAACGGCGTGTCCGAGCTCATTCAGCTTTCGATGAACGCGCTGCTCGACAATGGCGACGAGATTCTGATTCCCAGCCCCGATTATCCGCTGTGGACGGCGTGCGCAACTCTTGCCGGTGGACATCCCGTGCACTATCTGTGTGATGAGCAGGCCGATTGGTATCCCGATCTGCAGGATATGGAGTCCAAGATCACGAGCGCGACCAAGGCCCTCGTCATCATCAACCCCAACAACCCCACGGGCTCTGTCTATCCGCGCGAGGTGCTCGAGGGCATCGTTGAGATCGCGCGCAGGCACCAGCTCATGATTTTTGCCGACGAGATCTATGACCGCCTGTGCATGGACGGCTACGAGCACGTCTCCATTGCATCGCTCGCCCCCGACCTGCCCTGCATTACGTTTAGCGGCCTGTCCAAGTCGCATATGATCGCGGGCTATCGCATTGGCTGGATGGTGCTTTCGGGCAACCAGCGCTGCATGAGCGACTTCATCATGGGCATCAACATGCTCTCCAACATGCGCCTGTGCTCCAACGTGCCGGCCCAGTCGATCGTCCAGACGGCGCTTGGCGGCCATCAGTCGGTCAACGACTACATCCGCCCCGGCGGTCGTGTCTACGAGCAGCGCAACTTTGTGTATGAGGCGCTCAGCAAGATCGACGGCATCTCGGTGGTCAAGCCGCGTGCGGCGTTTTATATCTTCCCCAAGATGGATGTTAAAAAGTTCAACATCACCGATGACGAGCAGTTTGCCCTCGACCTGCTGCACGAGAAGAAGATTCTCATCACGCGTGGCGGCGGCTTCAACTGGGCTGAGCCCGATCACTTCCGCATCGTGTACCTGCCGCGCATGGAAGTGCTCAAAGAGTCGCTCGAAGACCTCGCCGATTTCTTTGATCACTACCGCCAGTCCTAATTGGTTCCGCCGTTCTACCGAACGGCGGACCGCTTGACGCTACGCGAGCCGCATTCACGCCAATCTGACGTTCAATTTCGAGGGCGCGACCAGAAGGTCAGCGCCCTCTCATTTCACGTCACCTTGGCGCAAATGCGGCTCGCTCGCTGTCGTGTGCTCAGCCTGCGTCGTTACCATGATCCAAAGGGGACGGAGGAAAACAGATCATTTTCCTTGACTCGCGGAACTATATAACGACGCCGTTGCAGTGGTCGATTTCGTGCTGGATGATCTCGGCGGTGTAGCCCGAGAAGTTTTTGATGCGGTGGACGAAGTTCTCGTCCAAATACTCCACCTTAATGCGACGATAGCGGGTGCAGGGACGCTCGCCGATCAGCGAGAGGCATCCTTCGCTGGTCTGATAGGCATTGACCTGCTCAAGAATTTGAGGGTTGTACATCAGGAGCGTTCTGTTGCCGTCCTTTACGCAGATGATGCGTTTGCGCACGCCGATCATGTTGGCGGCGAGCCCCACGCACTCGTGCTCATGCTCGTGGAGCGTATCCAGGAGGTCCTGCCCGATCACGGCATCGTCGGGCCCTGCGTCTTCGGAAGGCAGGCGCAAGACGATATGAGAAAGCCATTTGGGTCGCCTCCCCCGCGGCGCAGCTTCTTTTCGCGGGCTCGGGATGCCACAATGGGCTTTGAGTATCGGCCCGTGCGGTAGCCCTTA
>NZ_JBQKLJ010000010.1:0-77248 GCF_052116285.1 Collinsella sp. Sow4_E3 | reverse complement strand
GCTTGCGGACAGGGTCGAGGCGGCATAGGATATCAACCGTATTCCAGATTCTGGGACGCCGGGCCGACTCGCTTCGGATCGGGCACTACACCAACTTTCTCAACACTACCGTCCCAGCGGTGGAGGTGCACGGCCTGCGGCGCGTCGACGACGGTGAGGTACGACGACACGGCGACGAGGCTGGACGAGTTCCTCGGGTGGCTCCTCTCCAAGGACTCCCAGGCGGCGATGCCGGGCGGCGGGCGGTCCTTCAGGCGCAGGACGGCCGAGTTCTGGGAGGTCTGGCCCATGCCCGTCCCCGACGGCGAGCTGCACCGCGTGCTCTACGTCGACGGGATCTGGGTCGCGCGCGACCTCGTGGTGCTCATATGCTGCAGCGGCGAGAGGGTGGTCTCCTGGTACATGGCAAGGTCGGAGAACTCGAGGGCGTGGTCGGCCCTCATGGCGCCGATCCCGGCGCCCGAGGTGGTCGTCACCGACGGCGGGAGCGGGTTCGCCAAGGCCGTGCGCGAGACCTGGCCGCGCACCAGGGTCCAGAGATGCACCTTCCACGCCTTCTCGCAGGTCAAGCGCTACACGACGACGCGGCCGAAGCTCCAGGCGGGGCGCGAGCTCTACCTCATCGCGCGCGACCTCATGGGAATCGAGACGCTGCACCAGGCCGAGCTCTGGGTCGAGCGCTACCTCGACTGGTGCGGGTTCTGGGCCGACTTCCTGGAGGACAGGACCGTGGTGGACGGCAGGAGGGTCTGCACCCACGAGAGGCTGAGGCGGGCGCGCTCGTCGCTGTCGTCGCTGGTGTCGGCGGGGACGCTGTTCACCTACCTCGACCCCGCCCTGGCCAAGGCCGGCCCGCTGCTGTCGACCAACAACATGATCGAGGGAGGGGTGAACTCGCAGCTGAGGGCCGTCCTGCGCAACCACCGGGGGCTGACGTCGTTCAAGCGCGTGAAGGCGGTGTTCTGGTGGTGCCACGCGCACTCGGGGGACGCGAGGACGGCGCGCGAGAAGCTCGCCACGATGCCGACCGACGCGGACATCGACTTCCTGTTCAGCGTCTACTCCGCCTCGCCGTCGCGCGAGGACGGAGGGCCGGAATGGGGCGACAGGGCCGTGTGGGAGGACCTCCACCACAGGGACCCGTACCCGTTCTGGCTGGATTAATGGATGGAAACGGACGTTCTATCGGGACACACATTTTGTCCTATAGGCCGCCAAATAAAAGGGTCTGCCGATTGAATCGGCAGACCCTTTTATTTGATTTAACCCCATCTATATTTTTTATAAGTGATAATAGCGATGTTCGGGTTCTCCTGCGGCGAAATTCGGGTTCATATATGGATCACCTTCAACGTAGTATTTCGCCCAGTGATAATTCATGTACGCGATCTCTTTGTGGAAGCGAATTCGTTTCTCAGAGTTGTTTTCAATGCCTCTAGAAATCGACTCATAGTGGTAGAGTTCAACTTCGGGTGTGTACACGATCAAGTCGTTAATCTCCCGAAGCTTTAGGCAAAAGTCAATATCATTAAATGCAACTTGAAGCTCCTCGGTGAAGCCTCCGACTTTCTCATATTCACTACGCTTGGTCATTATGCAAGCTGCTGTGACGGCGCTGAGATCTTGTTGCGCGTCGTTGAGCGCAAAGTAGCCCCAGTTGTTTTTAGGCATGCTTTGGCATAGATGTCCTGCTACGATGCCCGTGACGCATACGCCCGCGTGTTGAATGGTGTTGTCGGGATAGTAGAGTTTTGCACCAACTGCGCCAACATCCTCACGTGCGCAGATGCCAAGCATGGTCTCAATCCAATTGGGCGTAATTACCTCAGTATCGTTATTCAACAGCAGGAGATAGTTGCCCTTGGCGTGAGCAACGCCAAAGTTCATGAGCTTGGAGAAATTGAATTCGTGCTCCCAAGTTACAAGACGAACGATATTAGGATATTTTGCTTGCAGCTTATCGTAATAACTGAACGTTGCCTCATCTGTGCTGTTGTTTTCGATTATGACAAGCTCGTAATTGTCGTACGTTGATTTCTCAACAATTGACGTAATGCAGTTATCCAGAATGTCGGCGTGGTCTTTGGTTGGAATGATAATTGACACGAGTGGATGGGAATCTGGCACAGCGTAGGTTACTTTATATGTAAAGGGACGACGCGCTTGTTCGACCTTCGCATTGAGCCCAAGCCTGTCCAAATGACTCTGGACCGCTTTGATGCCCGCGATGGTGGCATACGGTTTGCTATCCGCATTTGCTGCGGTGGAGGTCTCGCTTAGGCGCCAGTGATATAGGACCTTTGCAACATGATGAACCTTCCTTGCCTTTTCCACGGCACGGAGAGTCAGATTGTGATCCTGAGCTCCATCGAACTCCTTCGTGTTCGGTTCTAGAGTGTCAAGCAGGGACTTACGGATGGTAAGCATGTGGCAGATATAGTTGTTATTTCTGAGCAGATCGATATTGAAATCCGGTTTAAAGAACGGCTGCGCTAGTTTCCCATCGGGCATGAGTTTGTCTTCGTCGCAATAAAGAAGATCGACGTTATCATCGTTTTCAATTGCCTCGGCATATGAGAACAACAAGTCCGGTTCAAGAATATCGTCATGGTCAAAGAAGCTAACGAAATCACCCGAAGCGATGGCAACGCCGGTGTTTGTATTTTCGGAAATGCCCTTATTCTCGGTAAGGTTAATTGATTTAATTCTGTTGTCGTGGGCCGTCTCCTGCTCAACACGTGCCTTTAGTTCCTGATTGTCAGGACTTGCATTAACTAGGATGAGCTCCCAGTTTGCATAAGACTGGTTTTTTACGGATTCGGCCATATCGTTAAAGAACGAAATGGGTGTGTTGTAAAGAGGGACAATGATGCTGAACTTCGGAGCGCTGTTGAAGATGATTTTTCTCTGCTTCTCCAGAGCGCCGATAGTCGCCTTATGTTCCGTGAACCATTCTGGGTATTCAGGGTCGAACTGCGCATGGGTAAAGAGAAAGTTGGTCTCCTCAAGAAGCAAGCCTAATTTATCGGGCGTTAAGCAGTCAAATGCGCTGAATGATGGGTGATTTTGATCGTCAATAATAAAGTAGTAACGATCGAACGTTTTTGGCATGCGAATCGAGAGCTGCGTTTCAAGTTGCTTTTTCTCGGACGTAAATCCAACGCTTGTTACATTCGAACCGAAATTGACGATGCTCAAATCAACTTCATTGAGCGCTCGATCGAGGCAACGAAGTTTGATTTTGGAGTCGCTACGATACGGCGTCCTCACCGTGCACCTAAGGATATAGTCGCTTGAATCTTCGATGCACTGCCAGAAATCAATCGTTGCCATGTCAAACTCTGAAACGTCATCGTAGTTTCGGAGCTTGCTACACATGTCAGGTTTAATTTTGTAGTTAAGGCGAGACTCCCATTTGGTATTCTTGCAATTGAGCGAAAGAGAGTCGCTGCTCAGGGTGTAACCGTCTTGGCCGATTTCACTAAACTCAATATTGATAGTGCGAGCATCGGGATCGGGGACTACAAGGACGTATGAGTTTGATTCGCAGCTATTGTCTCGGAATTTTAGGAGGGATAAAGGTGAACAGCGGTTATCTTCTGTAGCCGCCTGGGCTGTTACGCTGGAGCCTTTATGGATGCCTTCAATCTTAAGCTGCTGGTAGATTTTCCAGTTTCCTCTGCATACTCCGGTTGTTTCGACTCGCATTGTTTGCCTTTCGTTTGTTGGACACTGCTCATTGTACTTTTTCATTTGTTGCCTCGCTAGAAATGCAGAAAGAGTTGCGTGTTTCTGCTGTCAGATTTAATAAGAAGACGGGGAGGTTGCTGCCGGTGCGTATAATTTAATTAACTGTGCTTCAGTAATCGGCGGCTTTTGCTCAACGATTGTCAATCGAGAGGATTATTATGAAAGGCATCATCCTCGCCGGCGGGTCCGGCACCCGCCTGTACCCGCTCACGCTCGTGACCTCCAAGCAGCTGCTGCCGGTCTACGACAAGCCCATGATCTACTACCCGCTGTCCACCCTCATGCTGGCGGGCATCCGGGACATCCTGGTCATCTCCACCCCTGCCGACCTGCCCAACTTCCAGCGTCTGCTGGGCGACGGCTCCCGCTTCGGCGTGAACCTCTCCTACGCCGAGCAGCCCTCTCCGGACGGCCTGGCGCAGGCCTTCATCATCGGCGAGGAGTTCATCGCCGGCGAGCCCTGCGCGCTCGTTCTGGGCGACAACATCTTCTACGGCAACGGCCTGTCGCGCCACCTCAAGCGCGCCGTCGAGGCCGCCGAGCGCGAGGGCGGCGCCACCGTCTTCGGCTACCACGTGGACGACCCCGAGCGCTTCGGCGTCGTGGAGTTCGATAAGGATTTCAACGCCGTCTCCATCGAGGAGAAGCCCGCCCACCCCAAGAGCTCCTACGCCGTCACGGGCCTGTACTTCTACGACGGCCGCGTGACCGAGATGGCCAAGAAGGTGGAGCCGAGTGCCCGCGGCGAGCTGGAGATCACCACCCTCAACCAGATGTACCTGGACGACGGGTCACTCTCCGTGGTGACCCTCGGCCGCGGCTACGCCTGGCTGGACACCGGCACCATGGAGTCCCTCTACGAGGCCTCCGAGTTCGTGCGCTCGGTGGAGCGCGCCCAGGACCTGCCCGTGTCCGTGCCCGAGGAGATCGCCTGGGAGAACGGCTGGATCGACACGCCCGCCCTCGAGGCGGCCGCCGAGGCCTACGGCAAGTCCGTCTACGGCGGGCACCTGAAGCAGGTCGCCGCCGGCGCCATCAACTCCAGGAACATCGACTACTAGGAACACCAGGAATAGGGGAGTACCACCTTGTCCGAGAACTTCGAACCCAAGAACATCATCGTCACGGGCGGCTGCGGCTTCATCGGCAGCAACTTCGTGCACTACGTGGTCAACAACCACCCCGGGGTGCACGTTACCGTCCTGGACAAGCTGACCTACGCCGGCAACCCCGAGAACATCGCAGGGCTGCCCTCCGACCGCGTGGAGCTCGTCGTGGGCGACATCTGTGATGCCGCACTGCTGGATAAGATCGTCCCCGGTCACGACGCGATCGTGCACTACGCCGCCGAGAGCCACAACGACAACTCCATCGCCGACCCGGAGCCCTTCCTGCGCACCAACGTCGAGGGCACCTTCCGCCTGCTGGAGGCCGTCCGCAAGTACGGCGTCCGTTACCACCACGTGTCCACCGACGAGGTCTATGGCGACCTGGCGCTCGACGACCCCGCCAAGTTCACCGAGGAGACGCCGTATCACCCGTCCTCGCCGTACTCGAGCACCAAGGCCAGCTCCGACATGCTGGTCCGCGCCTGGACCCGCACCTACGGCCTGCGCACCACGATCTCCAACTGCTCCAACAACTACGGCCCCTACCAGCACGTGGAGAAGTTCATCCCGCGCCAGATCACCAACATCATCGACGGCGTTCGCCCCAAGCTCTACGGCCGCGGCGAGAACGTCCGCGACTGGATCCACACCGAGGACCACTCCTCGGCCGTCTGGGACATCCTCACGAAGGGCCGCATGGGGGAGACCTACCTCATCGGCGCAAATGGCGAGAAGAACAACATCACCGTCCTGCGCATGATCCTCGAGGCCATGGGTCGCGACCCCGAGGACTTCGACTGGGTCGCAGACCGCCCCGGCCACGACCGCCGCTACGCCATCGACAGCACGAAGCTCCAGCGCGAGCTCGGCTGGAGGCCGGCGCACACCGACTTCGCCGAGGGGCTGAAGGCCACCATCGAATGGTACGTGGCCAACGAGTCCTGGTGGCGCCCGGCCAAGGAGGCCACCGAGGCCAGGTATAGGGCCCAGGGCCAGTAGGCCGCCCGGGCGCCCTTACGGGGCGCCCCGGGCGGACCGCAGGGCATGGGGATTATCCTGCGGCCCGCCCGGGGCGCCCGCAACCACCGTATCGTCGATAGGAGCTTTTCCCACATGGCAGACATCGCATTCGAGAAGGACCTCGCCGTCGCCGAGACCGGCATCGGGGGCCTCAAGGTCGTCGACCTCGCCGTCCACGGCGACTCGCGCGGCTGGTTCAAGGAGAACTGGCAGCGCGCCAAGATGACCGCCCTGGGCATCCCCGACCTCAGGGTCGTCCAGAACAACGTCTCCTACAACGACAGCCGCGGCGTCACCCGCGGCATCCACGCCGAGCCCTGGGACAAGTTCATCTCCGTCGCCCGCGGCTCGGTCTTCGGCGCGTGGGTGGACCTGCGCGAGGGCAGCGCCACCTACGGCAAGGTGTTCACCTGCACGCTCGACCCGAGCAGGGCCATCTACGTCCCGCGCGGCGTGGGCAACTCCTTCCAGGCCCTGGAGGACGGCACCGCCTACACCTACCTGGTGGACGCCCACTGGTCGCTGGAGCTCAAGAGGACCTACACCTTCGTGAACCTCGCCGACCCCGAGCTTGCCATCGAGTGGCCGATCCCGCTCGATGAGGCCACCGTATCCGAGGCCGACCTCAACCACCCGATGCTCAAGGACGTCGTCCCCATGGCGCCCAAGCGCACCCTCGTCACCGGCTGCAACGGGCAACTGGGCCATGCCGTGCGCGCGCTGGCCGAGGAGCGCGGCGTCGCGAAGGACTTCGACTTCTGCGACATCGACACCTTCGATATGTCCGACCCGGAGGCCTACGATCAGTACGACTGGTCGCTCTACGGCACCGTGATCAACTGCGGCGCCTACACGGCGGTCGACAGGGCCGAGACTCCCGAGGGCCGCGTGACCGCCTGGAAGGCGAACGCGACGGGCCCCGCCCTTCTCGCCCGCACCTGCGCCGAGCACGGGATCACCCTCGTCCACGTTTCCTCCGACTACGTCTTCGACGGCACGGCCGAGGTGCATGACGAGGACGAGCCCCTCAGCCCGCTTTCCGTCTACGGCCAGACCAAGGCCTCCGGCGACATCGCCGTGGCCGGGTGCCCGCGCCACTACATCATGCGCTCCAGCTGGGTCATCGGCGAGGGGCACAACTTCGTCAAGACGATGAAGTGCCTGTCCGACCGCGTCGCCGACCCCGAGGACGGGCTCACGCAGGTCACTGTCGTGGACGACCAGCTGGGACGCCTGACCTTCACGCGCGACATGGCCGAGGCCATCTTCCACGTGCTGGGCTCGCACGCCCCCTACGGCACCTATAACTGCACCGGCTCGGGTGCGGTCAGGTCCTGGGCCGACATCGCCCGCGCCGTCTTCGAGGCCGCCAACGGCAACGGCGACAAAGTGGTCCCCGTCAGCACCGCCGACTACTACGCGACCGCCGCCGGCCCCGTAGCCCCGCGCCCGGTCCACTCCGCGCTCGACCTGTCCAAGCTCGAGTCGGTCGGCTTCCACATGCCCGACTGGGAGGAGGAGCTGGGGGAGTACCTCAAGACGCTCTAGTCTCTATTTAATTTGCGAGAGCAAAAGCCGCCGCTTGTTAACGGCGGCTTTTCTTATGTGTGGAGGATAGCCCCGCTGCAACAAGGGCAACGGCGGTCGCCAAACTCACCGCAATCCCCGCAAATGCACCAGGGGTTCTATAGCTCATCGCGATCTTGTTTGCGCCTTTCCGCACGCTCAGGCATGACATGCCCTTGTCGGCGGCGGGCGCCAGCTCTGCGGCGGCTCCGTTAATCGTTGCCGTCCAGCCCTCATCATACGGAACGCTCAACAGCAATTTGCCGTCATCCTCGGCGGTATACTCGCCTTCGATCCTTCCGTCTTCAAAAACCGTCGGAATAAACTCGCTCGTCCTAAGCTCGTTAATAATCTGCTCAAAAACGTCCAGATTGAGGGCGTAAAAGACCGGCTCATTGTCTTGGGGCATGTCTGTATAGCCCTCTGCGACTCCGATTGACACCGTATGCTGGCTCGGGGCGTCCGATGCATCTGCAATCTGGCGGATATTATTGTCGAATCTCCAGGCCTCGTTTTCGATCGTTCGCTGGTCGATGGTAAGGGTGACGGGCCAATAACTGCCGACGGTCGCATCTTTGTTGATGTAGAGATACCCGATGGAGCTTGCCGGTACAGTGACGCTCCATTGCTTTAAGCTATCGCTATTCTCCGTGCTCGTGGCCTCGATCTTGGTATAGAGCTCGACCTCGCGGCCTAGGATTTTGCTGTAGAGGTCGTTCTGCTTTTCGAAAGGGTTTTCGCTCTTCAGCGTGCTGTTTTTGATATCGCTTGAGGCTGCGATGCCAATGCTGAGCGCATAGGGGTTCTCGTACACCGCGCTTGTGGAGTCGGCCTGATTCGTCTTGGCTAAAACGTATTCCGCAGGCGCGTTTTCAGGAGTGGCATACTTGACTCCCAGTAGGGCATCGACGGCGAGAATGGGCTCGGCATAACGGGTCGAGAATTCGCCGACGCTGCTGTATCCAAGGGAGTTGAGCAGTGCGATGGCCTGCGGGTTATTTGCGGATGAGTAGGACGACAGCTGGTTGTACCCAAGCGCTAAGCCCTCGTTGAGGGCAGCGCTATCGGCGCGCGTGGTCGTTCGATCGATACGGTAGAATGACGCAGGATCTTGGGCTTGAATGGTTGTGATCGTGTCGGTTGCGGTGGCGACATAGGCGCTGTTGGTTTCTTCGGAATAGCCTGTGTACAGCTGATTCCACATGACATGGGCGTTTGCAAATAGTTCAATTGCCGTGAGTGCCAGGAGTGGCATGACGATGGCCGGCCGATGGGCTCGACGTAATGCTGGCCGTTCTTTGAGCTTCTGCAGCGCGTATCCTGCGGCCCACATCGTAAAGAAGCCCAGCAAAAAGGCCGTGCGCGAATAGAACCCGTTGGGAACGCGCATGCCGCACCAGATGTACTCGAGCGGGCTCAAAACGGAGCTAGCGATCAGGACGGCTGTGACGACGAACGTTGCGATGCGTATCTTGGCCGAAACCTTGCGGTTAAACAGTAGGCTTATTGCAAGTAACATCATGATGACGCCGCAATAGAACTGCGGCGTATTCCCGTTATTCACCCACATGCCGGGGATGAAGCCCCTGATGAGCGATTTGAGGCCTGTTTTAAGCAAAGGGCCAAGTGCCAGCACGGGGCCGCCTTTTGCCATGGCAAGGATGGTCGGCAAAAAGGTCCAGGCGGACAGGAGCAGCCCAAGCATCATAGCCCCTGCAAATCGTAGGGCCCGGTCGAGCGTGAGCATCCAGCTAAATCCTTCTGCAGCGACGTAATCGACAAACTCAACCAATACGAAGATGCAGAGGAATAGGATGTTGATATAGGCCGTATACCAACAGAACATGACATTGAGAGCAATCGCAATAACGAGGCGTATCATTTTTTGTTCGCGAATGAGCTCGTAGCATCCGAAGGCGCAGATGGGTAGCAGGATAAGGCAATCAATCCAGAGCGGATTGCACAAATTACTTATGGTCCAACTGCAAAACGTAAATGAGAGGGAAAGCAGGAATGCTGCGGGCTTGGACAGGTCAAAGCGCTTTTGCACATACCAAGCGCTGCTGATGTGAATGCAGCCAAGCTTTAGCGCGCTGATGATAAACACAAAGAGCGTCAGCTTGTCTGCGGGAAACAGCACGCAGAGCAGGTTGAAGGGGCTGGCGAGGTAGTAGCTATAGAGCCCCCATGTGTTCATGCCGAGTCCCTGTGAGAAGGAATAGCGAAGGTTTGCCTCGCCTAAAAGGACGCGGCGAAACCACGCGAAGAAGTCGATGTATTGGTATTTGAGATCGTTGGTGAGAAACGAGTTGTCGCCAAAGGGGTAGACATGCCCCGCCGCTGCAATTGCGACAAAGAGTGCGACGGAAAACGTGAAGCAGGCGGCGTAGAACGCCACATTCTTGAGCGTGCTGTTATTGGGCCGTGTCATCAGATTCCTCGTTGGACTCTCGAATGATATAGATGGGACGTCGCTTGGTTTCCAAGTAGGCTTTTGCCAAGTATTCACCGATGATTCCTAGGCATAGGAGCTGCATGCCGCCAAACAGCGTAATGAGGCAGGCAAGGGAGGGCCATCCGCCTACGGGGTCGCCCCAAACAAGCGTTTTGACGAGGATGACGATAAATCCCAGGATGGCGATGAGACAGAAGACGATACCCGTGAGGGCGGCGAGGGAGAGCGGCGCCGTGGAAAACGCGACGATGCCGTCGATGGAATAGAGGAGCAGCGACCAAAAGCTCCATTTGGTCTCGCCGGCCACGCGGTTGACGTTTACGTAGGGGAGCCATTTGGTCTTGAAGCCGACCCAGCCGTAAATGCCCTTGGAGAATCGGTTGTATTCGCCCATGGAGATGATGGCGTTGACCATAGGTCGCTTCATGAGCCTAAAATCACGTGCTCCGTCGACGATGTCGGCCTTGGAAATGCGGTTGATGATCTTGTAGAACATACGGGCGCAGAACGACCTGATGGGAGGCTCGCCTTCGCGGGTGGTCCTGCGTGTGGCGACGTTATCGTAGTTTTCGGTCTGCAGGATCTCGTACATCTGCGGCAGAAGCGAGGGCGGGTCCTGCATGTCGGCATCCATGGTGGCGACATAGTCGCCCTTTGCGTGCTGGAGTCCGGCGAGTAGTGCCGCCTCCTTGCCAAAGTTGCGCGAGAAAGAGTGCCAGCGGATGGCGTATGGATGCGCCGCCGCGGCTTCTGCTTTCATGACGGCGAGCGTTTTGTCTGCCGAGCCATCGTCGATGAGGACGGCTTCAAAGGAGATGCCGGGGTCTTGCTGGGTCATGATGCGAACGACGCCATCGAGCTCTTTAAGAAAGATCGGAAGTGATTCCTGCTCGTTGTAGCACGGCACGACGATGGAGATGAGCGGCATGGTGGTTTACCTCTCGCTTGACTTGGAAGTAGGGTGGCCGGGCTGGTCGTCGTAGGCGTACTTGCTGTACACGTTGACCTCCCACTGCTTTTTTTCGACCTTTGCTACAGAATCCAGGATGAATCCGGTTGCAAGGCTCAGACCACAGAGGAACATAAACGATGCAGCAAGCATGGCAGTGGGGAAGCGCGGGACTAGACCGGTCTGAAAGTACTCAACAAAGATAGGAATGCCCAAAGCCAGGCCGATAATCGCGAATAGAAGCGCGACGAGGCTGAAGAACTTCAGCGGGCGGTAGTCCTTGAACAGCGTACCGATCATCGCGACGACTTTAATGCCATCGCTGACGGTGTTGAGCTTGGATTCGGAGCCTTCCGGACGGTCGCGGTACTCGATGGGCACATCTTTGATGCGCCAGCGGTGGTCGACAGCGTGGATCGAGAGTTCGGTTTCGATTTGAAATCCCTCGGAAAGCACGGGGAACGTTTTAACAAAGGGACGGCTCATTGCGCGATAGCCCGTCATAACGTCGTCAAAGCTGTAACCATAGATCCACTTGATCATGGCGCGAACTAGGTTGTTGCCAAAACCATGGAAGGCGCGCTTGTTTTCCTCGGCATAGGTACCGTTGGAAAGGCGGTCGCCTACGGTCATGTCGGCCGTGCCGTTAAGGATGGGCTCGCAGAGGGCCTTAGCCGCCTCGGCGGGGTAGGTGTCGTCCCCGTCGACCATCAGGTAACAATCGGCATCGATATCGCGAAACATCTGACGGCAGACGTTGCCTTTTCCCTGACGCGGCTCAAAGCGGACCGTGGCGCCGTGCTCGGTGGCGATGCGTGAGGTATCGTCCGACGAGTTGTTGTCATAAACATAGACCGTCGCCTGCGGAAGCTCGCGGTGAAAGTCGTCGATGACCTTACCGATCGTGAGCGCTTCGTTGTAGCAAGGGATGATGACGGCGATGGATTCAGAATTCACTCAATGCTCCTTATACATTCAATCCTAGAAAGTATAGCCTTTTGCGTCTGACATCCTTAGATGTGGGTTAGTTCTCCAGTTTTGCTGCGCGAATCCTTTGCATGGCCGTCGGGTCTATACTGTTCATTTGTCAACGATTACGAGTAAGGGAGTTGCATCCGTGTCGGATCAGACAAAGCAACAAGAAACTCGCAGTCTGCCTGCGACGTTTGCTAAGAACGAATTTGAGAAGGATGCGTTTATCCTTCGTCAGCTGGTTACCAAGGATTTTAAGATCAAGTATCGCCGTAGCGTTCTGGGCGTCGCATGGTCGGTGCTCAACCCGTTGCTGATGATGATCGTCATGGCCATCGTGTTCTCGACGATTTTTGCCCAGGGCCGCAATGGCTCGATTACGCCCGAGATGTACCCGCTGTACTTGATTGTGGGTAACGTTACCTTTGCCGTGATGTCCGAGTCCACGAACCAGGCACTGACGTCCATCGTAGGTGCGGCTCCGCTGCTCAAGAAGGTTAAAGTGCACCGCTGGGTCTTCCCGGTGCAGAAGGTACTTTTCTCGCTGGTGAACTTTGCCTTCTCCCTGGTCGCCGTCGCAATCGTCATGTTGTGGTTCCATGTTATGCCTTCTTGGCACCTCATTCTGCTGCCCGTCTGCCTGCTGCTGCTTATGTGCTTCTGCATGGGTCTGGGCATGATGCTCTCTGCCCTTACGGTCTTTTTCCGCGACGTTATGCATCTGTGGAGTGTTGTCATCACGGCTTGGACCTATATCACGCCTATCTTCTGGACTACCGACTTTATCGTTCAGATGCCTCATCTTGTTCGTATTTTGGTTTACGCGAACCCCATGTACAACTATCTGCAGTTTATGCGCGATATCTTCCTGTTCCAGACTACGCCCTCGCTTATGACGTTTGGTATGTGCGTCGCTTGGGCTGCCCTTGCGCTTGTTATTGGCTACACCGTGTTCCATAAGTCCGAGCGCAAATTTATCCTCTACATCTAAGGAGTGCTGTGATGACTGAATCTGTTGTTGATTACAGCGAGCAGCCTCTGGCTGTCGAGGTCGACGACGTCACCATGATCTTTAACATGGCGTCTGAGTCGCTGACCAACCTCAAGGAGTACTTCATCAAGCTTGCAAAGCACGAGCTGTTCTTTGAGGAGTTTCGGGCGCTTAAGCATATCTCGTTTGATATTCATCGTGGCGAGGTTGTGGGTCTGGTCGGCACCAACGGCTCCGGCAAATCCACGATGCTCAAGATTATCGCCGGCGTGCTCGAGCCCAGTGAGGGCAGCGTTAAGGTGCACGGTAACATCGCGCCGTTGATTGAGCTTGGTGCCGGCTTTGACCCCGAGCTGACAGCCCGTGAGAACATCTATCTGAACGGCGCCCTGCTCGGCTATACCAAGGAGTTCATCGACGCCAACTTTGACGGCATTATCGAGTTCGCTGAGCTGCAGAACTTTGTCGATATGCCGCTTAAGAACTTCTCCTCGGGCATGGTGGCGCGTATCGCCTTTGCAATCGCGACGATCACCGAGCCCGATATCCTGATCGTTGACGAGACGCTGTCCGTCGGTGATGTGTTCTTCCAGCAGAAGTGCGAGGACCGCATTCAGCACTTTATCCAGAGCGGCGACGTGACAGTTCTGTTCGTTTCGCACTCCATGGAGCAGGTTGAGCGCATATGCCAGCGTGCCGTTTGGATTGAGAAGGGTGACCTTCGCATGGACGGCCCGGTTGATGAGGTCTGCAAGGCGTACCGCGAGCAGTTCAACTAGGTTATAATTACAGCCGCTTGGCTGATTTATTTGGTTGAGCATGCGGTTATTTGCTCCATTAGCTCAGTTGGATAGAGCAGGGGACTTCTAATCCCAAGGTCGACGGTTCGAATCCGCCATGGAGCACCATCGTTTATTGAGCCCGGGCCGCTTGGTGGTCTGGGCTTTTTTCGTCTTGTGTGCTGCGGTTTTGAAGGGTTCGCTATGGGAAGCAAAAGGCTCGACTGGATCGATATTGCAAAGGGGATTGCAATTATTCTGGTCATTGTGGGGCACACCGTCCCAAATCCCTCTCCCTTGAGGCACGCGATCTTCTCGTTTCACATGCCGGTGTTCTTTATTCTTGCCGGGTATACGTTTAGGCCGAAACCGTGGCGTGAGCTGCTGAGTGGTTCGGTGTCGCGCCTGCTGGTGCCGTATGTGGTTCTTGCACTGTCGTGGCAGGTGCCGACGTTCTTGATGAGCGACGCTCCGTTGACGGGAGGTACACTTGCAGGCGGGCTCGAGACGCTTGTGTTTGCCTCGGGCGTTGATGTGCCCGGGCTTGGCGTTGCTGCCGTTGGCATGGCATGGTTTCTAGCGGCGCTGTTTACGTCGCGCCTGCTGTTTAATGCGCTCGTGCGGTTGTTTGACCGCCGCGGGATTGGGGTTGTTTGGCAGGGCGTTGTCTGTGCCGCGATTGCCTTTTGCGGTTTGAGCGTCTCTCGCGTTTTGGGTATTTACCTGCCGCTCGATCTGGATCTGAGCTGCTATATTGTGCTGCTGATGTGGGTTGGCAATACGGCCCGCCAAAGGGGGCTGGAGCCGAGCGCGTGCAAGCCTCTGCTGTTTATTGGAGCCGGTGTCGCTTGGCTTGTCCTTGCCGCGCTGAGTGGGCTTGAGCTTTCGAGCCGCCGCGTGGATGGATTTGTTGTTGCGACGGTTGCTGCTGTTTCGGGTAGCTACTGTGTCTGTTGGGTTTCGATGGCGTTGGAGAAGTTGAAAGACGTGCCGGTTTTGAGGGCTTTTGAGCGAGCGCTCGTGTTCTGCGGACAAGCCAGTCTGGCAATCTTTGCGATCCACGCGGTCGATTGGTTTATTCCTTGGCAGACCATGCCTCTGCTTATGTCACTGTCGGCATCGTGGCTCTTCGCATCAATCGTGCGCTGCGCCTGCGATATTGGATTGGCTTATGTGATCAAGAAGGCATGATGACAGCGGGAGACGGTCTTTTTGAGAGCCGCCTCCCGCTATTTTGAAAGGGTTTTGAGGTGCGAATTCGTGCTGGGCTTTGACTCGATTGCTTGATTTTACGTCTGATCTCGCACTTTTCCATCTGGGTAACTTAGATAAAACTGGGGTTCGAACCAGTTTTCGAATGAGTAGGAATCACTTTCTTCCGTCCATTTGCCGTCGTCAATGAAGAATCTGAAATCATCGTCCCCGCAGATATCTTCGGGCCATTCATCCCAACCTAAATCTCTTGGATAGCCGTTTGCATCGAGATCGGTCTCATCGGATTCCCAGTCGGAAACGAGTTCGAATGACACGTCTCGGATCAGCCTTACAAGTAGTTCTTGTGCAACGGTGTGAGCCATTAAGTCATGTCCGTGTTTTGCTCTCAGGCGATATCTAATCAGATCTGCTCGCAATCTGAAAAGAAAGTCATAGTCGTACTTCATCAGGTATTGAGATGGAAGTAAGTCAATTATCCAGCTATCGGGGAGTTGTCCAACATGAGTCCCTTTTGGAAGATGAGAAAGGTCCTCAAGATCTTGATTAATATAGTCAAGCAGAATATCTGTGCCAAAGGCGAAGGACGCTGCACCCTTATAACCGTATTCGTCTTTTAAGAATTGGGACCAGGCGGCATGAGACGAATCGATCGCCAGCGATTCCTTTGTTGTGTCCTCATTAACAGTCTCTGCTGCGGAATCATCGGGGAATTTTTTCCATTTAAGGACTTTGCATACAGCTGTTGCCTTGTCGCTTCGAATGGATTGGCCGCTCTCGTACTTACCCCATGTTTTTGCCCCGATACCGGCTCTGGAAGCTGCCTCTTCGATGCTTAGGCCCAGTTCTGCTCTCCTTGTTTTGATTTGGTTTGCCAGATTTTCGCTAACCTGGATCGTCTTTGGAGGCATCTTTGTTCCTTTCAGGTACCGGAACGTATAGGATACCTACCATATTAATACTAAATAGGTGTTTGTAAAGCTGGTATGTTGTCAGTTTGCGTTTGATGGGGCTCGAACGAGAAAAAACGCGCGTCCACAGAATGTGTGCTGCGGACGCGCGTTTCTCTTATGGATGTTACCTTGGCGGACAGAAGATCGATGCACTTGATCCAATCGCCTTGTTTGCTTCTTCCTATCCCAGACGTTCCCTAAGCAGCTCCAGCGCGTGAGCGTAGCCCTGGAGGCCCTCGCCGGTGATGGTGGCGAAGCAGGCCAGGCGGGCGTAGCTTACCTGGCGGAAGTCCTCGCGCGTCTCGACGGCGCTAATGTGGACCTCAACGGCGGGGATGGCGACGGCCTTGAGGGCGTCCAGGATGGCTACGCTGGTGTGTGTGTAGGCGGCTGGGTTGATGACGATGCCGTCGACCTTGCCGTAAGCCTCCTGGATCTTGTCGACGATGCTGCCCTCGTGGTTGGACTGGAAGACCTCGACCTCGTCAAAGCCCTGCGCGGCGCCTGCTTCCTGGCAGATCTGGACCAGGCGGTCGTAGTTATCGCTGCCGTAGATGCCCGGCTCGCGAATGCCGAGCATGTTGAGGTTGGGGCCGTTGATGACGAGTGCTTTCATGGTTGCTTCCTTTGTGGTCTGGTTGGTGGCGGGACTTGCTGTCTGCGGCGTTTGCCCAGATAAAACCTGCCAAAATAAACCTGTCCCTTTTTGGCAGGTTTTAGAGGGTGTCGAGGAGGGCGCGTGCGGTGTTGGCGGCGCAGTCGCGTGAGTCGATGATGTAGTCGGCCCAGGTGCGATAGCGCGGCATGCGCTGCTCGGCGAGCTTATCGATGCCATCGCGGGCGGTGATGGGGCGTCCCTTATGAGCGAGTTCGTCGAGCTTGCGGTTGAGCATCACGATTTGGCTGTTCTGGTGCAGCAGCGGGTAGTTCTCGTCACGCGTGACCACGCCGCCGCCGGTGGAGAGTACCAGGCCGCTGCGCTTGGAGATGTCGGCCAGCGCCGCCGTCTCCTGCTCGCGGAATGCCGCCTCGCCGCGCTCGACGATAAAGTCGGCGCAGGGCATGCCGAGGCGCTCCTCGAGCGCGCGGTCCAAGTCGATGTGCTCGCGGCCCGTGAGCAGGGCGATCTGCTCGCCCACGCGGGTCTTGCCCGAGCCCGGCATGCCGATGAGCGCGATGTTCTGCTCGCGGCGGGACAGGCGCTCCGTTACGTCCAGGATGCGCTCGCGCGGGGTGACTTGGCCGGTGTAGCGCTCAACGGCCTGTGCCGCTTGGGCCACGAGCATCAGCAGGCCGCCGATGCAGGGGATGCCGCGGCGCTCGGCCTCGAGCATCAGGCCCGTGCGGGCGGGATTGTAGACAATGTCGATGACGCCCTCGAGCGCATCGAGCCCTTCGAGCGTGCAAGGCGCGTCGGGGCAGTGAGGGAACATGCCGGCGGGCGTGCAGTTGACGAGCAGCGCCGCGTCGGACTGCTGTGCGATGTTATCGTAGTTGACCTCGCTCGTGCGGCCGACAGGCACAACGACGGCGCCCAGGTCACCGAGCACCATGCTGGCCGTGGTGCCGGCACCGCCGGTGGCACCGAGCACGAGGACCTTCTTGCCGGCAACCTCTACGCCCAACTCCTCGACTAGACACTGAAAACCAAAGTAGTCGGTATTGTCGCCGCGCAGGCGGCCGTCGGGCAGGCGCGTGATGGTGTTGACGTTACCCATGCGCTCGGCCAGGGGGCTCAGCTCGTCCAGGTATTCCATGACGGCGCGCTTGTAGGGGATGGTCACGTTGGTGCCTTCCCATTCGTCTCCCGTCATAAAGGCCTCAAGCTCCTCGGGCTCGCGCTCAAAACGCACGTACTCCAGGCCCGCGAGCTCTTTGTAGATGGTCGGGGTGTAGCTGTGGCCCAGCACGCGGCCCAGCACGCCGTAGGGGCGGGTTGCAGCGGTTTCGGTCATCTAGAGCACCTCCGTGTAGCTGCCAAAATAGGTGAAACTCTCGCACACGTCGTCAATCGAGTCGAGCAAGTCGTCGAGGGCCTTGCTGCCAAAGGGGCAGTCCAGGTCAAAGTAGAACATAAACTCAAAGTCGTGCCCGGGGATGGGGCGGCTCTCAAGCTTGATGAGGTTGATGTTGAACGCGTAGAAGCGCTCGAGCACGCGGTAGAGGGCACCCGGCTCATTGGCCGTGGTGATCATGAGCGATGTGCGGTTGGCGCCGGGGTAGACGCGCGGCTCGCGGCTGATGACGACAAAGCGCGTGTAGTTGTTGTCCGAGTCCTGGATGTTGGGCTCCAGCACCTCCAGACCGTAGAGCGCGGCGCAGCTGCGCGAGGCGATAGCGGCGACATCGGTGCGCTCGGAGTTGGCGACCATCTCGGCCGACATAGCAGTGTTGGGGTACTTGGTGGCGTGCAGACTGTGGGCTTCGATAAAGCCGGCGCACTGGGCGATGGCCTGGCCATGGCTGTAGACCTCGCGCACGTCGGCGAGCTTGGTGCCGGGTTTGACGAGCAGGTTGTGATCGATCTTGAGGCGCAGCGAGCGCACGATATAGAAGTCGAACTGTGCGAGAAGATCGTAGACGGCGTTGACCGAGCCAGCGGTTGAGTTTTCGATGGGCAGCACGCCAAACTCGCAGAAGCCGTCGCGTACGGCGTGCATAACGCCCTCAAAGGTCTCAAAGAACGCGATATCGGGCACGTCGAAGAGCTTGCAAGCGGCGATTTGGCTGTAGGCGCCCTCGACGCCCTGGCAGGCGACGGTGGCCGTCTGGGGAAAGGGAGTATCGAAGGCTGCTGCCGTGGCATGGGCCTTTTGCGACACGGTGATGCCCTTGAGCTCGTTGATGTAGCGCTGCTGCTCGGCCTTGCTCATGCTCATGAGAAGGCGGAACAGGGTAATGGTCTGGGCCTCGTAGCGCTCGGGTGCTCGGCTGGCGAGGTTGCTGAGTTTGGAGCGCTCGCGGGCGGGGTCAAAGACGGCCTTGCCCATCTCGATCTTTGATTTGGCAACCTCGGTGGCAATGTCCATGCGCTCGACAAAGCTGTTGAGGAGCGTGGTGTCGATGCCATCGATGGCCTGGCGGATGTCGGCAAGGTCCATGGAGACCCCTTTCGTGAATCGTTTCCTGGGGTAGTTAATTTGGGACGGGGCTTTTTTAGCTACCCTTTGACTGGTGGCGAATCGATGGGTGCCGGGGCAAATACTCACTGGCATATGGGGGTAGCTAAAAAAGCCCCGTCCCAAATTAGCTACCCTCGGGGTGGGCGGGCTAGCGCTGGGCGGCGTCCTCGAGGAGGGCGTCCCAGATGGCGAGTGCCGCGGCTGCTTCGGCTACGGGGACGGCGCGCGGGACGATGCAGGGATCATGGCGGCCGTGGACCGAGAGCTCCGCATTTTCCATGGCGTCCATGTCCACGGTCTGCTGTGCCCGGCCGATGGAGGGCGTCGGCTTTACGGCCATCCGCCACATGACGGGCGCGCCCGTTGAAATGCCGCCCAAGATGCCGCCGGCGTTATTGGACTCGACCGCAATCTCGCCGGCGGCATCTATGCGGTACGGATCGTTGTTCTCGCTGCCGCGCATGGCGGCCACGGCAAAGCCCATGCCAAACTCCACGCCCTTTACGGCGGGGATGCCAAACGCGATCTGCGCGATACGGTTCTCGATGCCATCGAACATGGGGTCGCCGATGCCCGCAGGAAGGCCGTAGATGCCGCACTCCACGATGCCGCCGATGCTATCAAGCTCATCGCGTGCGGCGAGAATTTCCTCGCGCATGCGACCGGCAGCAGCAGCGTCAATGCAGGGCAGGTCGTTCGTAAGGATCGCCTTGCGGTCGGCCTCGCGATAGACCATGTCGTCCATGGGCAGGTCGGAGATGCCGCCGATCTGCGCCACGTGTGCCATCACCTTAATGCCGCGCGCCTCGAGTGCCTGCAGCGCAATGCCGCCGGCGATGCATAAGGGGGCCGTCAGGCGGCCGGAAAAATGCCCGCCGCCGGCGACATCATGCATATTGCGGTACTTCACGCGCGCGGGGTAGTCCGCATGGCCCGGGCGGGGCTTGCGGCGCAGCTCGGAATAGTCCTTGGAGCGCGTGTTGGTGTTTTCGATAATCGCGGCTATGGGCGCGCCGGTGGTGTGCCCATCGACCACACCGGCAATGATGTGCGCGGCGTCGGCCTCGCGGCGCTTGGTCGCGGTCTCGTCGCGCCCGGGGGCGCGACGGTCCAAAAAGGCCTGCAACGCCTCCTGGTCAACGGCGATACCTGCCGGAATGCCGTCGAGCGAGCAGCCGATGGCGGGGGAGTGCGACTGGCCGAAGATGCTTAAGTGCAATACGTTGCCAAAGGTCGAGGACATGCTACTCCTCCTCGAGCTTGACCTTGCCGCCCAGCAGGCGGTAGTGGTCAAAGAAATCGGGATAGGACTTATTGACGGCCTCGGCGCCGTGAATTACGACCTCGCCGGTGGCACGGCTCGCGGCGATAGCGGCCATCATGGCGATGCGGTGGTCGTTGTGCGAATCGACCTCGCCGCCGGTAAAGGCGTCGACACCCTTGATGATGAGATCGTCGCCGGCAATGCGCACCTGCGCGCCCAGCGCGGTGAGCTCGCGGGTGGTAGTGGCAAGACGGTCGGATTCTTTGATGCGCAGGCGGGCACAATCGCGGATGAACGTGCGGCCCTGTGCCAGCGATGCCACGGCAGAGATAACGGGCACCAGGTCGGGGATGTCGTGCGCGCTCATCTCAAAGCCTGCGAGCTTATCGGACTGCACGGTGGCGGCGTTGGTGGAGCGCACGATGCGGGCGCCAAAGCGCGAGAGCGCGGCAAGCACGTTGCGGTCGCCCTGGGCGGAGCTGAGCGACACGCCCTCCACGGTGATGGGGTCGGAGCCGATGGCGCCGGCGCACAGCCAAAAGGCGGCGTTGGACCAGTCGCCCTCGACAGCCACGCTGCCGGGCGTGCGGTACGAGCCGCTGCTTACGCGGAAGTTTGTGACCTCGGGCTTGCCATTCTTAGCGGGGATGCGCTCGACGTTGACCTCGACGCCGAAGGCCTTCATGGCCTGGATGGTCAGGTTGATATAGGGGCGGCTCTCGATAAGGCCGGTCACCTGCACGCAGGAGGGCTGGGCCAGCAGCGGGGCTGCCAACAGTAGACCGGAGATGTACTGTGAGCTCACATTGCCCGGCAGGATAAATGTGCCCGGGCGCATGCGGCCGCTCGTCTTGAGCGGAAAGCCGCCCAGGCCCTGCAGGTCGCAGCCGGCGGCGATGATCTCGTCGGAGAGCGGGGAGAGGGGGCGTGCGCCCAGACGGCCCTGGCCCACAAAGGTTGCCTCTGCCCCCAGCGCGCAGGCGACGGGCAGCATAAAGCGGAGCGTGGAGCCGCTCTCGCCGCAGTCGAGCGTGCCGCCGGCAAGTGCTTTGAGCAGGCCAAACTCAATACTCTTCATAGTGGGATGGACCTGGAAGCCATCCTCGACGGTCTCGATGCGGGCGCCGAGCGCCGTGAGGCAGCGCACCGTGGCCTCGATATCGGCGCAGGTGGTGTTGCAGGTCACATGTGTCTCACCGTTGGCAAGGGCGGCGCAGATGATCAGGCGGTGCGCCATCGACTTGGATGCGATGGCGGGGACGGTGCCCTTGAGTGGGGACGGAGTGATGCGGGCTAGCATGCGGAGGCGTCTCCCTTCTGGCCGAGGCCCTCGGCAATTAAATCATGGAAGGCGGAAAGCGGCGTGCGGTCGATGCTGCAGCGGCCAATGCCGTGCGGAATTACCAAGTCGATGGTGTCACCGGCTCGTTTTTTGTCGTGCAGTGCCTCGGCAAAGATGGCGTCGGCGGAAAGCTCGCAGCGGGTCTTAAGGCCGTGGCGTGCGCAGAGCTCCTCGATGCGGCCGGGCAGCTCGGCGTCGCAAATGCCATGAAGCGCTGCGGCGCGCGTGATGATACCCATGCCGATCGACACGCAGTTGCCATGTCCCAGCTCAAAGTGCTCGCAGGCCTCGACAGCGTGTCCAGCGCTGTGTCCAAAGTTGAGCAGCTTGCGCTGGTTGGTCTCGCGCTCATCGGCGACAACCACGGCGCGTTTAATGTCGATATTGCGGGCGATGATGAGCGCCACACGGGCAACGTCGCGGTTGAGGAGCTCCAGTGTGAGCGGGGTTTTCTCCAACTCGGTGAAAAGCTCGGGGTCGGCGATCACGGCGTGTTTGACGACCTCTCCGCAGCCGTCGGCGAACTGCTCGGGCGTGAGGGTGGCGAGACACCCCACGTCGGCAATAACAACACTCGGCTGCCAAAAGGCGCCGGCCAGGTTTTTGCCGGCGGCCAGGTCGATGGCCGTCTTGCCGCCCACCGAAGAATCAACCATAGCGAGCAGGCTCGTGGGGATCTGCACAAATTTACAGCCGCGCATGTAGGTGGCGGCCACAAAGCCAGCCACGTCGCCTACAACGCCGCCGCCGAGTGCCACGATCACGTCGGAGCGCGAAAGCTCGTGCTCGGCCACAAACTCCAGGATGGCAATGTAGGTCTCGGCGCGCTTGTGGGCCTCGCCGGCCTCGAAGGTGCAGACACTCACCGTATAGCCCGCAGCCTCCAGGCTCTGCTTAACAGGCATTTGGTAGAGTGGGCCCACGTTGGTGTCCGTCACGATGACGGCTTTGGTACCGCCGGCGGTGGCGCGGACGAGCGGGCCCGCCTGCTCCAGCAAAAACGTGCCGACATGCACCTGGTAGGGGCGTGCGGTGTCGATATCGATGGTAATCGCCATAAGCTTTGGTCCTTTCGACCTAGCGTGATAGGTGGTCTAGTGGGCGGCCTCGTCGTCGAGCGCGCGCTTGATGCGGTCGCCCTCGGCAAGGAGATTCTCAAGATAGCGCTGGTCGCGGTCCTTGAGCGCAAGGCTGTAGGCGCCGAGCGAGTCGATCAGATGGTCGATCTCGAAGGCGAGCGCGTCGGCGTCGTCAATCATGAGCTCGGACCACATCTGGGGGTTGAGGTGCGCCACGCGGGTAAGGTCGCGGTAGCTACCGGCCGAAAAGCCGTGGTGGACCTGGGCGGTCGGGCTCTTTACGTAGGCGTTTGAGACGACGTGCGCGAGCTGGCTCGTAAAGGCGATCACGCGGTCGTGCTCGGCAGCGCTGGTCACGCTGAACTTGCCAAACCCTAAGGGGCGCACCATCTCGCGCACCTGGCCTAAAAGCTCAAGCTTGAGCGCATCGTCCACTGCAGGCGGCACGAGCACGAGTGGCGCGCCCTGGAACAGGTCGGCACGGGAGTGAGCGTAGCCCGAGTACTGGGTGCCCGCCATGGGGTGCGCGCCCACAAAGTAAAACCCGTACTCGTGGGCGAGTTCGAAGGCACGCTCGCACACGATGCCCTTCACGCCCACGGTGTCAATCACCACGGGCCCCATGATGGCCTCGGTATCGGTGGCGTCGGCGAGTGCTTGGGCGTGCGTCTCGAGCCACTCGATGCAGGCCTCGGGGTAACAGGCCAGCACGATGATGTCGCACTCGCCGAGCGTCTCGTCGTTGAGCTCGCCGGCGACGGTGCCCATGCTGGCGGCCGTCATGACGTCATCGTCGGGGTCCCAGGCCAGCACGCGGACGCCCGCCTGCGCATAGCCGCGGGCAAAGCTGCCGCCGATCAGACCCAGGCCCACAACGCCGGCGCATTTGGGGCCGCCCTGGTTAACGCGCGCGTTTCTTACCGTACCCATGGGCTACTCCATGGTCTCTTGGCAGACGACCTCGCGGATGGCGCGGATACGGCGCATGGTGTCGTCAAACTGGTCGGGGGTGAGGGCCTGAGCACCGTCGGACCATGCGCGGCTGGGCTCGTCGTGGACCTCGATCTCCAGACCGTTGGCGCCGCAGGCGGTCGCGGCGAGCGCCATGGGTTCAACGTAGCGGGTGTAGCCGGTGGCATGGCTGGGGTCGGCCACGACGGGCAGGTGCGACAGGTGGTGCAGCACCGGCACGGCGTTGAGGTCGAAGGTGTTACGGGTGCGGGTCTCGAAGGTGCGAATGCCGCGCTCGCACAGGATGACGTTGTCGTTGCCCTCGCTCATGATGTACTCGGCAGCCATGAGCAGCTCGTCGACGGTGCCGGACATGCCGCGCTTGAGCAGGACCGGGGTCTTGGTCTTGCCGACCTCCTTGAGCAGGGGGAAGTTCTGGGCGTTGCGGGCGCCGATCTGCATGACGTCAATCTTCTTATCCAAGAAGACCTGCACGTCGCGCGGGTCCATGATCTCGGTGACGATCGGCATGTCGAGCTCGGCCGAGGCCTCGCATAGCAGGTCCAGGCCGGCGGGGCCCATGCCCTGGTAGGCGTAAGGGGAGGTGCGGGGCTTGTAGGCACCACCACGCAGCATGGTGGCGCCGGCGGCCTTTACGCGACGGGCGATGCGAATGAGGTTTTCGCCCTCGACGGAACAGGGTCCGGCGATGACCTGGAACTGGTCGCCGCCGATCTTGATGCCGTGGCCGCAGTCGATAACAGAGTCCTCGGGGTGAAACTTGCGGTTGGCACGCTTGAACGGCTCGGAGACGCGCTGCACACGCTCGACGACGTCCATGGACTCGAGCAGGAACGGGTCGATCTTGGTTGTATCGCCCACCAGGCCGATGATGGTCTCGTTCTCGCCCCGCGACACGTCGGTTTTGAGACCCTTCTTCTCAATCCAGCTGACGATGTGGCCGATGGCCTCATCGCTGGCGCTCTGCTTTAAAATTGCAATCATGGTGTGCCTCTCACCTCGATGGATAACCCTTGCAAAAACGGCCCGCAGTGCGAGCCGTATCATATGGTGCATGAGAGTTTATACTAATTATTTCACTTTTGCGTCCTAAAGTGAGCCGTTGCGCTTCGTCTCCCACGTAATTGCAAAGCTTTTTCTGTTATGTTGTTAGCTCGTGGCGCACTTGGGTATAATGCCAACCGTTGGCCCTATTAGCTCAGGGGATTAGAGCGTCTGCCTCCGGAGCAGAAGGCCGTTGGTTCGAATCCAACATGGGGCACCATCGAACGTAAGACCGTCCGAACCTCGCATGGTCCGGGCGGTTTTTCTTATACCGACGCGACGTGATGGGACGTGGTATGGCAACGACGGATATCGAGCGCGGACTTTCGACCGCCGAGGTCGAGGAGCGCATTGCCGCCGGCAAGATCAACCGCAACATGGAGCTCAAGACCAAATCGGTTCGTGAGCTTATCATCGAAAATCTCTGCACGCTGTTCAATCTGATCAACGTGGTCTTAGCGATTTTGGTCATTATGACCGGATCGTTTAAGAACCTGACGTTCCTGTTTGTGGTGTTCCTCAATACCGCCATTGGCGTTATCCAGTCCATGCGCTCCAAGAAGATGGTCGATAAGCTCACATTGCTGACCTCTAAGAAGGCCATCGCGGTGCGCGATGGTGCCGAGGTGGAGCTCGACTTGGACCAGATCGTGCTCGACGACATCATTCGTCTGGGGCGCGGGGACCAGATACCTGCCGACGCCGTGGTGGTATCGGGCGAGGCGCTCGTTAACGAAAGTCTGCTGACGGGCGAGAGCGACCTTATTAAGAAGCAACCTGGTTCCGAGCTCATGAGCGGCAGCTTTATCGACTCGGGCCTGTTGCGTGCCCGCGTGGTCCATGTTGGTGCGGATAACTATGTGGCCAAGATCAACAACGAGGCCAAGTACGTCAAAAAGGTCAATTCCGAGATCATGAACGCGCTCAACGCTATCGTGCGTTTTGCGAGCGTCATCATGATTCCGCTTGGTCTGGCCTTGTTTGCCTCGAGTGTGAGCGGGCTATGGGATGCAGCCGGTACGCCGGGCGATAGCGCGCTTTCGTGGTGCTTTTCCGAGCTGCTGGCCGGTCGCGTGCCTTCGTCGGCGCTGCTGTCCACGGTGGGCGCTCTTTTGGGCATGATTCCGCAGGGCCTGGTGCTGCTGACCTCGTCGGTGCTTGCCATCGCCACGGTGCGCCTGGCGCGCCGCAAGGTACTCGCGCAGCAGCTCTATTGCATCGAGACGCTCGCGCGCGTCGACGTGCTGTGCCTGGACAAGACGGGCACTATCACGTCGGGTCGCATGGAGGTCGAGGGCACCTATCCGTTGCCCGTTGAGGGCGTGGGCTTGGCCCCGGACGAGGCACCTGTCACCGTCGATACTACTGTGCTCGATTTTGCGCTTGCCAATGTCGCGCGCGCGACCTCGGCTGATGCCAATGAGACCTGCCAGGCGCTGCTCAACTACTACGCCGACCGCCCGGTCGAGGTGTCCGAGCCGCTGTCGGTCATTCCGTTTTCGTCCTCCAAAAAGTGGAGCGGCGCCTCGTTTGCGCAGGGCTCCTATGTGATGGGCGCGGCGCAATTTGTGCTTTCGGAGCGTATCTTTGCGCAGGTCGAAAATCGTGTGGCCGAGCTTGCCGACACCTGCCGCGTGCTCGTGGTGGCCCGTGTGGACGGCTTTACGCCCGATGGCGATATGGTGGGCGAGGCCGAGCCCGTGGGCTTTGTGACCATTCGCGATGAGATTCGCACTTCGGCCGCCGAGACCATCGGCTACTTTAACGAGCAGGGTGTGACCCTTAACGTGATCAGTGGCGACGACCCGCGTACGGTGTCGTCGATCGCGCGCGTGGTGGGCGTGCCGGGGGCGGACGCTTATGTGGACGCCACGACGCTCGATACGCCGTCCAAGATTGATGCGGCGGTGGACCGCTACCATGTCTTTGGCCGCGTGACCCCGCAGCAGAAGCGCGAGCTCGTGCAGGCGCTCAAGCGTCGCGGCCATACCGTTGCCATGACGGGCGACGGCGTCAACGATGTGCTGGCGCTCAAGGAGGCGGACTGCTCCGTGGCCATGGCCGCCGGTTCCGACGCCGCACGCAACGTGGCCGAGATCGTGCTGGTCGATAACGACTTTGCTTCGATGCCCGCCGTGGTGGCCGAGGGCCGTCGATCCATCAACAACCTGCAGCGTTCGGCCTCGCTGTTCCTGACCAAGACGCTGTTTTCGATGGGCCTGGCGGCGCTGTGCATCGCGCTGCCGCCGTATCCCTTTGAGCCTATCCAGATGACGCTCATTAACTTCTTCTGCATCGGCGCGCCGGGCTTTGTGCTGGGCCTTGAGCCCAACAATGCCCGCGTGAAGGGCTCATTCTTGACCAATGTGCTCAAGCGCGCGCTGCCGGCGTCGGTTGCAGTCATTTTGGCCGCGGCGCTCGACATCTTTGTGGCGCGCGTGTTTGGCTTTAGCCAGCTCACGCTGTCGACGATGTGCCTTCTCACGTCGTGCGCGGCAAGCGTGAGCCTGATCTGGCGTATCTCGCAGCCGCTCACTCCCTTGCGCGTGATGCTCTTTGTATTTGTCGTCGTCGGCATCTTGGTGGGCGTTATCGGATTCCCCGAGCTGCTGTCTATCGCCAACTTGTCGATGGGCGAGGCAATTATCCTTCTGGTGATTGTGGTCTTTACTTGCGGCGTGTTCTTTAAACTCGCCTCGATGATGGATTCGCTTAAGCCGCGTCGCCGCCATGCCGCCACTGGCTTTGGCCGCGGCGTGCGCGTTCGCTTGGGCCGCGGTGGCGGCAAGGTGAGCTCGACGGGCTCGACGGCCGAGCGTTTTGCCAAGCGCGTCGCCGCCGACATGGCGCAGCGCCGCGAGGAGCGTACGACACGTGAGGCCGAAGCCCGCGCGCTCGAGGGCGTGGAAAAGACCCAGCCCAAAAAAATGAAGGGCGCGGGCGCCAAGCGCTCGCGCGTGACCAAGTCCGCGCAGGGCATTAAGGTTTCGATGCCGAGCAAGAAGAAGAAGTAACCGCACCTCACAGGGTAGCTAATTTGGGACGGGGCTTTTTTAGCTACCCGGCTGATGACGCGATCTATTTGGCCGATTGGCGGCCAGGGCAGCTAAAAAAGCCCCGTCCCAAATTAGCTACCCTGCGATGTTGAATTGGTGCCCTGTGCCTTTAGGGGCGTAGCGATGTTATGCTCTAACCTCGATGGTTCGAATGATTCCGAAAAGAGGCTGCCGTGATTTGCCCGCATTGTCTCAAGACCATAGAGGACGGCTCCTCGTTCTGCCCCTATTGCAATACCTATGTTGGCCCGGGCGATGGCCCCGAGCACACCGAGTTTGTGTTCTGCGAAGGCTGCGGTGCCCGTCTGTCGCCGCATGACCGCACCTGTTCCAAGTGCGGGCGCCCTGCCCCGGGCATTCTATCCGAGGATGCGGCCGCATCCGACCTGGCTGCTGGGCGCACGGCTGGTTTTCCCCGCCTGACGCAGGAGCAGATCGATACCGAGGTACCCCATGCGCCGGCCTCTGCCGCCGCGGTACTTTCCGATGCCGCCGATCCCAATGAGACCTGCGTGCTGCCGGCTTTCGACAGGGATTTTGGCATTCCCAAGGTCGATATTCCGCTGCCGGTGTCCCTTCGTGACGACGCTCAGTCCAAAAATCAAAAACCCAAGCGCAAGGTGCATCCTGACGAGGATGCCTACCACAAGCACAAGCGCCGTATTCCCAAGCCGCTCATCGTCATCGCGTTGCTCGCTGCCGTGTGCGGCAGTGCCTATTGGTTTGTGACGTCGGACCCCATGGGCGTTATGCCGGGCTTTTACGACCAGTTTGGCCAGGCCGCCAAGACGACGTTCCCCTCGCGCCAGAAGGGCGAGGCTACCGAGGAAGAGACCAATTCCGACGATACCGCCGAGGTGGTCCAGGAGGAGACCGTCCTTTCCGACGACCAGCTCTATACCAAGCTCGACGGTCTGTATCAGACCATCGTGTCGTATGGCGACGATGATCAGATCGGCGAGGTTGTCGACTCGTTTAACAGCGGGTACCTGCGCACGCCGCTCTCCACGCGTCAGGAGCTGTCGCAGAGCGCTTATGCCCTGCGCGACCAGATCAAAAAGACCCAAGACGAGCTCAACAACCTTAAGGTGCAAGATGATACCGTCTACGCAGAGGATATCGAGCACCTCAAACAGCTTGCCGAGTGGATGTACGAGCGCGTCGACATGATCTGCCAGAGCTGGGATATCTCGCTGTCCATTCCCGATGGCGAGTCGCTGAGCGCACGCCAGAGTGAAATCTTGGCGCCCATCGCACAGGGCGGCAACAGCGCCCTTAACCAGTACGATGCCAATGTGAGCGCCTGGAAGCCGCAGCCGCGTTCGTAATTTGTTGCCCTCCGACGGCATAACCTGCGTGCGCAATTGATGGAAGCCCGTGCTTATTGCTACAATTCGTACAAATATGCTTTAAACGCACGAGGAAGGAACCACATGTTTGGTTTTAAGAAAGAGCTTTATACGCCCGAGTACCAGCTCGCTGGTGATGAGTGTGCGATCATCGAGACGTCGAAGGGTACGATCAAGGTCAAATTTGACGGCGAGGGCGCTCCCATCCATGTGGCGAACTTCTGCGAGCTTTCCACCATGGGCTTTTATGACGGCCTTAAGTTTCACCGCTATGTGCCCGGCTTTGTGATCCAGGGCGGCGACCCCAATACCCGCGATATGTCCGGCGCTGACGTCGCCGCCGGCCTTGAGGGCCCCGACGGTATGCCCGGCACCGGTGGCCCCGGCTACTGCATCAAGGGAGAGTTTGCCACCAACCCGCGCAACAGCCATGTGGACGGTGCGCTTGCCATGGCACGTTCCATGGATCCCGATTCCGCGGGCTCCCAGTTCTACTTCTGCCTGGGAGCCCAGCACAATCTGGATTCCGGTTACACCGTCTTTGGTACCACGGTCGAGGGCCTCGACGTGATTTCGCAACTGCGTGCCGGCGACGAGATCGTCCATGTCGAGATCGTTCACGAGTAAAAGGGGACTTCCTTGAATAGCCAGCTGATTCAACAGGGTCGAGCCGCTTATCGTGCGGGCGACTTTTCCGCTGCCGCTCAGATGCTCGGTGCGGCAAAGACCCCCAGCGAGATCATGGGCGAGGCCGACCATCTGCGTGGCAACGCTCTGATGCACCTGGGTATGTATGCCGAGGCTGCCGAGGCGTACGCGGCTGCCCTCAACGACGGCACCTATGGAAAGCGCGGCGCGCTGCTCACCAACCGCGGCAAGGCGCTCGCTGCCGTGGGTGACTATGTGACCGCAGCCCAGGCGTTCTCCGCCGCAACGCAGGATGCTTCCTATGCCACGCCGTTTAAGGCCTATCTGGGTCTTGGCAACGCGCTGTTCCAGTCGGGCGATTTCGCCAATGCAGGCACTGCCTTCCGCCAGGCCGCCATCGATGGCGCCAATCCAGCCCCCGCGGCCGCCCTTGGCGAGCTCGGCCGCTGCTTCATCAAACTTGGCCGACCGGCGGACGCCGTGGAGACCTACCGCACCGCTATCGACTTTGCCGGTCCGCGCGATGACACGCGTGCGCTTAACGCGGGTATGGGCGAGGCGCTTTCTGCCGCGGGTCGTCCTTCCGAGGCGCTCGATGCCTTTAATGCCGCCACCGCCGACGGCATCTATCAGCTCACACCCGAGCAGGCCGATGAGCTTGCCCGCGTGCACGATTCACTTGCCGCGCTTTCGGCCCAGACCGCCATGGCCACGGCCCCGGCGCCCGCCATGGATACGACTGCTGTCGATTCGCTCGATCCCACGGGTGCCACTGGCCAGTTTATGCCCGATCCGTCCGACACGGGCTTCTTTACGCTGTCCGAGTCCGAGATGGTCCAGCAGGATCGTCGGGACCGCAAGCAGGCCAAGGTCCGTCGTCGCCATCGCCATACGGGCCTCAAGGTCTTCCTGGTTTTGCTTCTGCTGATTGTTCTTGCCGCGGGCGGTTTGGGCTTTGCCTACACGCGCGGCATGGGTATCCCCTCGCAGGAGTCCGTCATCACCGATTTGTTCCAGGCTGCCGGCGACGGTGATACCGCTAAGGCCGAGTCCTGCCTGGCCTCCAGCCTGTCCGAGGACGCCAAGGCGATGATTATCTCCTCGATCCCGCAGGGTGCCACCGTCTCCATCGAGGGCATGGATCAGTCCATGACCGAGACCACCGCGAAGGTGAAGGCTTCCCTGTCCAAGGGCGGCGAGCAGGAATATACCGTCAAATTCGTGCGCTCCGACAACCATATCGGCTGGGCGGTATCTTCGCTCGACATCGATTTCTCGGCCGCTGACAACCAGTAGTGACCTTATGAGATTTGGCGCTGCCCGGTGCTTCACCGCAAGTGAGGTGCCGGGCTTGCGCTAGTATGATGGGCTAGTAGTTTTCCAGCAATCATCCAACACATCAGGAGTTGCGTTGTTTTCTTTGATGGACATGTTCTTCGGTAGCTATGCGGGCGATCTAGCCATCGACCTCGGCACCGCCAATACGCTTGTCTCTGTGCGCGGCAAGGGCATCGTCATTCGCGAGCCTTCCGTCGTCGCCATCGACAAAAACGATGAGCGCATCCTTGCAGTCGGTATCGAGGCCAAGCGTATGCTTGGCCGTACGCCCGGCAACATTGTGGCCGTGCGTCCTCTCAAGGATGGCGTCATCGCCGACTTCGATGTCACCGAGGCCATGCTTCGCTACTTTATCGATAAGGCTTCCGAGAAGCGCTATCCGTGGACCCCTCGTCCGCGCGTCGTCGTATGCGTTCCCTCCGGTGTCACGTCGGTCGAGAAGCGCGCCGTGTTCGAGGCTACGATTCAGGCTGGCGCTCGCCAGGCCTATCTGATCGAGGAGCCTATGGCTGCCGCTATCGGTGCTGACTTGCCTGTCGAGGAGCCGACCGGCTCCATGGTCATCGATATCGGTGGCGGCACCACCGAGGTTGCCGTTATCGCCATGGGCGGTATCGTCGTGTCGCAGTCCATCCGCATTGCCGGCGACGAGTTCGATCAGGCTATCCTCACACATGTTCGCGATGCCTACAATTTGGCCATCGGCGAGCGCACGGCCGAGGACATTAAGATTAAGGTCGGCTCTGCCGTGCCGCTCAAGGACGAGCTCGACGTCGAGGTCAATGGCCGCGACGTGATCACGGGCCTGCCCAAGACCGTGCGCATCGAGAGCGAGGAGATTCGTCGTGCGCTCAATAAGCCGCTCGACGAGATGGCCAAGGCCGTCAAGGACGCACTCGACGCCACGCCGCCCGATCTTGCCTCGGATCTTATGTACTACGGCATTCTGTTGACCGGCGGCGGTGCGCTGCTGCGCGGCCTCGACGTCCGCTTGCGCGACGAGACAGGCGTTTCGGTCAACGTGAGCCCCACGGCGCTCGACAACGTCGTAAACGGTTGCGCCCGCGTGCTCGAGGCCAACGCGTTTGACGGCGGTTTCGTCCAGACCAATGCTTAATTTCCAAAAGGTGGATTCCATTTGGCACGATCTTCGGGTTTCTCTTCAAATCTGAATACCAAACGACAATCAACGGGTATGCGCCCGTTGATTGTTTTCAGCCTGATTTCTGTGTTGCTGCTCACGTTTTACATTCGAGAGGGCGAGGCCGGGCCGATACATGCCGTGCGTTCGGGCGTCACGACAATCACCTCTCCGGTGCGTTTCGTTGGCTCGGCGGTGGCGGCGCCATTCAATGCCATCGGCAACGTGTTCTCCAACCTCACCGCTTCGCAGGAGTCGCTCGACGACCTTAAGAAGCAAAACGAGGTCCTCACTTCCAAGGTCGCGGAGCTTTCCGAGGCCCAAAAGACCGCTGAGCGCCTTGAGGGTCTTGTGGGCCTGCAGTCGACCTATAACCTCAAGTCCACTGCGGCTCGTATTGTCGGAGCCTCGGGTGACGCCTGGACGTCGACCGTCACCATCGATAAGGGTTCTGCCGACGGGCTTACCATCAACATGCCCGTGACGAGCTCGGCCGGCGTCATCGGCCAGATTATCGAGGTTTCGGCCAAGACATCGACCGTGCGCCTGATTGGCGACGAGAACTCTGGTGTGTCCGCCATGGTGCAGGACACGCGCGCACAAGGCATGCTACAGGGCCAGCCCGATGGCACGCTGCGTCTTGAGTACGTGAGCGTCGACTCCGATGTTAAGGTTGGCGATATCATCGTGACCTCGGGCATCGGTGGCGTGTTCCCCAAAGGACTGCCGCTTGGCACCGTGTCTTCGGTCGAGAAGTCGGCTAACGACGTGTACTACACCATTGTGGTGCGTGCGCAGACCACGGCCGAAAATAACGAGGAAGTGCTCGTCATCACCTCGCTCACCGACGAGCAGTCGGCTTCGGACGATGATGTGAGCTCGGCCAATAGTGCCCCGCAGGGCTCGTCGCGCGGTGCTGCGACTCAGTCTAAGGACGAGAAATCGGATGATGATTCCGACACGGCCGAAGCGTCCGATTCTGGATCGAGCGAATAGGGAGGCATGTCCATGGATCTACACGAGCAGGGGACTGGCTCCCGTGCCTTTGCAATCGCCGCTATCGTCTGCGTGCTGCTGCAGACGGGACTGGCACCGCAAATCTCCATCGCGGGCGGTCGCGTCAACTTTATGATTATTTTGGTGTGCCTGAGCGTGTTTTCGGGCGACCCTACGCGTGCCGTCGTGTGCGGCTTTTGCAGCGGTCTGTTTTACGACCTTTCCGCCGCCGTGCCGGTGGGCGTTATGTCGCTGCTGCTGACCGTGGGCAGTTTTGCTTTGGTGCACAGCGCGGCTGGTCAGACGGGCGGCTCGCCGAGCGCGCGCGGCATTACCGTGGGCGCCTTTGCGCTTGCCATCAACGTGGTCTACAGCATCATCTTGCTGTTTATGGGTCTGGAGACGAGCTTTGTGGTGGCCATCTTTGGGCACGCTCTGCCGTCCTCGATCCTGACGGGCTTGATTGCCATTCCGTTTTTGATGTCCGGCGCCGCTCCGCAGTCTGGCTATGGGTTCTCCGCGCGCGGTGGGCGTCAGACGGGCATGCGCTTTAAGCCCAAGACCCGTAAGCTCAAATAGGGGAGGCCTCAAGATGTCTTCCCAGTTGACGGTTGTTGTCGCCGGTATCGCGCTGGTCGTGGCCATTGTGGTCGCGCTGGTCATCATGCGCCGCGGCGACTCCCGCTTTACCTACGACACACAGCACGGAACGGCCCCGCGCGCCACCGAGGGCGAGGGCAATACGGCCGCCACGGCCTTCAAGGGCCGTTTTTCCATCCTCACCACGGGCGTGGGCGCCATGTTTGCCGCGCTTGCCGTTAAGCTGTGGGGCATGCAGATGGTCTCGTCGGACTACTACGACAAGCAGGCCAAGAGCAATCAGACCCGTACCGTTACCACGCCTGCCGTGCGTGGCCGCATCTTGGACCGCAACGGCGTCGCACTGGTGCAAAACCGCCCCTCGCTCGCCGTCGTCGCCTATCGCGATCTTGCCGACGACAAGGTGCTGGTGCGTCATCTTGCCAACGTGCTCGGCATGCCGTATGTCGCGGTGCTGCGCAACATCCAGGACAATTCCGAGGGCGCGCAGAGCCTGCATACGATCGCGACTGACGTGCGCCGCTCTACCGTCGCCTACATTCAGGAGCACGCCGGTGAGTTTCCCGGCGTGAAGATCGCCGAGCGCACCGAGCGCCAGTACCCGTATGGCGAGACCGCCTGCCATATTTTGGGCTATACCGGCACCATTACCTCCGAGCAGCTCGAGGCGCAGAACAAGAAGTCGTCGGACGGCAACGAAAGCGCGGCTGGCCAGATCTCGTATCAATCGGGCGATATTGTGGGTCAGGCGGGCGTAGAGATTTACTACGAAAATCTGCTGCAGGGCATTCGCGGTGAGCAGACCGTGAAAGTTGACGCCTCGGGTAACGTTACCGGTCAAGCCGGCGCCGTTCCCGCCAAGGCCGGTTCTGACATTAAGCTTACGCTCGATCTTAAGATTCAACAGGCCTGCGAGACGGCTCTGGCGAATGCCATTGAGCTTGCCAAGACTACGGGCCATAGCAATGCCGGCAACGGTGCCGTGGTGTGCCTCGACCCCAACAACGGCGAGATCTTGGGCATGGCAAGCGAACCCAAGTTTGATCCTTCTGTCTTTATCGGCGGTGTTTCCAATGACGTGTGGACCGAGCTTAACGATGACGAGGGCTCGCATCCGCTGCTCAACCGCGCCATTAGCGGCCAGTACATGTCCGCCTCGACCATCAAACCCCTCTCGGCGTTGGCTGGCCTCGAATTTGGCACGTACACTTCGAGTCAAACGACCAACTGCACGGGATATTGGACCGGCTTGGGCAAATCTTGGGGAAAGTACTGCTGGCTGCACTCCGGCCACGGCACGATGACGCTGCAGTCCGGTATCGCCAACTCCTGCGACCCCGTGTTCTACGATATGGGCAAGGCCTTTTTCTACAACGACCAGCATCCCGAAGGCCTGCAAGAGGTCTTTCGCCGTTGGGGCCTGGGCAAGACCTGCGGCATCGACCTGCCGAGTGAGGGTGCGGGCCGCATTCCCGATGCCGAGTGGAAAGAGTCGTACTTTACCGACGCCTCGGCCGAGGACCGCAAGTGGAATGCCGGCGATATGACCAACATCGCCATCGGCCAGGGCGACATTCTGGTGACACCGCTGCAGATGGCCTGCGCCTACATGGGTATTGCCAACGGCGGCAAACAGTATGTGCCGCATGTGTTCTTGTCTGCTGTCTCGCGTGATGGCGACGGCGATGCCTACAAGTACAACGGCAAGGGCAAAAAGAAGCGCCTTGAGGCTCAAATTAACAACGATGCCGATCTTGCGCTGGTCCGCAACGGCATGCACGATGTGATTTACTCGGCGTCGACTTCGACCGCCGCGCACTTTAACTCCCTGACCCCTACGGTCTACGGCAAGTCCGGCACGGGCGAGAAGAGCGGCGAGGACGATTACGCGTGGTTTTGCGCCTACGCGCCGGCCGATGACCCCAAGTACGTGATCGCCACTGTCTTGGAACAAGGCGGCGGCGGCTCCGATACCGCGCTGCACGTTGTGCGCGATGTCCTCGGTGCGATTTATGACGAGCCCGACACGTCGACGGCCACGGGCGATTCCTCGGTTCGATAGGAGGTTGCGGATGGACTTTTCGCCGGCGGACCTGTTCCGCTCAACCAAAACCGGCTCTCGCAGCAGCCTGGACCGCGTTAACAAGCAGATTTCCGCATCGCGCGGAACGTTTCGCCAAAAGGTGCACGTCGGCGTGCTGTTGGCGACTGTGGCGCTCGTCACCTATGGCGCCATTATTATCTGGTCCGCCTCGCAGTTTAAAGCCGACGCCTCGTTCTCGCGTCACCTGCTGGGTATCGGTATTGGCGCGGTGCTGGCGGTGCTCGTCTGGCGCACCGACCTGCGCGGCATTTCCAACTTTTCGACGGCCCTGCTCGTCATCGATCTCATCGTGATCTTCTCGCCTAAGATTCCGGGCCTGTCCTACACGGGCGGCTTGGGAATGACGGGTTGGATCAAGATTCCCGGTATCGGTTTAACATTCCAGCCCGTTGAGCTTGCCAAGCTCATCACCATCTTCTTTATGGCCACGCTTGGCTCGCAGTACAACGGGCGCATCGATACCGCTCGCGACTACATTAAGCTCTGCGGCATGCTGTCCGTTCCGTTTTTGGCCGTCGTCGCCATGGGCGATTTGGGTTCGGGTCTGGTCGTGCTGGTGTCGGGCGCCATCGTCATCTGCATGAGCGGTGCGCGCCGCGAATGGGTGCTGTCGACTTTGGCTCTGCTCGTGGGTTTCGTGGCGCTCGTCCTGGCGCTCGATTCGGTCTTCGATTCGCTGCTCGGTCACGATGTGCTCATTAAGCAGTACCAGATGAATCGTCTGACGGTCTTTATCGACCCCGACAACGCCGATTCGGACGATGCGTACAACCTGCAGCAGTCGTTGATCGCGGTCGGCTCGGGCGGTTTCTTTGGTAAGGGGCTGGGGCATGCGACGCAGTCGGCCGGCGGCTTTCTGCCCGAGTTCCATACCGACTTCGTCTTCGCCTTTTTGTCAGAGACGTTCGGCTTCTGCGGTTCCTTTTTGTTGCTGTGCCTGTATGTGCTGCTCATCTTCTCGACGATCCGCGTCGCCTTTAAGTGCGAGTCTCTGTTTCTACGCTTGTCATGCGTGGGTATTGTCGGCATGTGGGCATTTCAGACGTTCGAGAACATCGGCATGTGCATTGGCATGATGCCGATTACCGGTATTCCGCTGCCGTTCATTAGCTTTGGTTCGTCGTCGATGATGATCCAGTTGCTGACGGTGGGTATCGTACAATCCATATGGCGGCATCGTTCGGGCGCCGCATAACCGCTGGAGGGGTTTGCCATGAAGATTCCCGTGGAAAAGCTGACCCGCGCTTTTAAAATGGGCGCGACCACCAAGAGGGATTCCGATACGCCGGTGCGCGTTTCGGTCTACCTGGATTCGACTGCCTCGCGTTTTTTGGTCGAGACGGTGCGCGATGCCTTTGTGCCGCAGACGACCTCGGGCATTGTGCGCGTTGAGCGCCTGGGTGAGGAGCGAATCGTCCCCAAGACCGATACCGACGTGGTGCTGGTGCTTTCGTGCGGTTCCGACCGCCTTGAGAGCTCCGTGCAGGAGCTCGTCATTGCCGGCGCGCCCGTGTGCGTGCTGGCCGAGTCCGCTGTCGAGGTGCCTTTTATCCAGGAGTCCACGCCCATGCTCGGCGTGGTAGCGGCCACCGATAAGACGTATCTGCTCGAGACGCTCGCCCGCTGGATCCTGGACCGTACGGAAAAGGAGACGGCCTTTGCGGCGAACTTTGCCTTTATGCGCATCGCCGCCGCCAACCGCATCATCACCTCGTGCGCGCTTACCAATATGGCGACGGGCGCGCTGGTGTTTTTGCCGGGGGCCGATTATCCCGTTATGGCGCTGGCGCAGGTTGGCATGCTCTTTGAGCTTGCGGCCATCTTTGGACGCGGCATTAAGCCCGAGCGCGGCTACGAGGTCGCGGGCGTGCTTGCCGGCGGCTTGGTAATGCGCGCCGTCACTCGCGCCCTGGTAAAGCAGACGCCGCATATCGGCTTTGCCGTCAAGGCACTGACCGCCGCCGCCGGCACCTATGGCATGGGTCGTGCGCTCGTGTCTCTCTACGAGCGCGATATCGACTACAGCCGTGCCAACGAGGTGGTTGCCGCCACGTTCTCGCGCGTCCGCGACCTGGTGACCACGGTTGCCGGCGCTACCCGTCCCATGAATCCTTTTGAGGATGCATCCGATCTTGCTGCTTAGGGGTTTCTTTTGCGCGTTCCATACCAAGACTGTTTTCATTTGATTGAGCCGCTGCTCGCGAAGGTCGAAAAGCCGAGTCGCTATATCGACCACGAGTGGGGTACGCTCTCCAAGGCCGATGCCGACTATCGTTGCTGCATGATTTACCCGGACGTGTACGAGGTCGGCCTGCCCAACCAGGGTATCGCCATCCTGTACAACATCCTTAACCAGGCCGAGGGCATCTCCTGTGAGCGCGGTTATGTGCCGTGGCCCGATATGGCCGATGCCATGCGCGAGGCCGGTATCCCGCTGCTGTCGCTCGAGGGCGCAGCGCCCGTGGCCTCGTTTGATATCGTCGGTATGCACGTGCCGCACGAGATGGCCGTGACAAACTTTCTCGAGGCGCTCGACCTCGCCGGCATTCCGCTGCTGGCTGCTGACCGCACCGAGGACGATCCCATCGTCGTCGCCGGCGGACCTTCGGTTTATAACCCCGAGCCGTATGCGGCCTTCTTCGATGCCATCCTGATTGGCGAGGGTGAGGAGTCGCTGCTCGAGATCTGCCAGTTGCATCGCCGCCTGCGTGACGAGGGCGTCCCGCGCGCCCAGATTGTCGAGCGGCTCGCGACCGTCTCCGGTACCTATGTGCCCTCGCTGTACGAGGTGCGCTATGACGAACCCTGCTCACCGCACGGCTATACCGTGCCGCGCGAGGGTAAGGACGTCCCGCCGGTGGTCTACAAGCGTGTCGTTGAGGACTTTGGCGCTACCAATCCATTGTCGCAGTCGTGCGTGCCCTATGCGCAGCTCGTTCACGATCGCCTGTCTATCGAGATCCTGCGCGGCTGCGCTCGCGGTTGCCGTTTTTGCCAGGCCGGCATGACGTATCGCCCGGTGCGCGAGCGCTCGGCCGACCAGATTGTGTCCTCGGTGATCCAGGGTCTGGAAAAGACCGGCTATGACGAGGTGTCGCTCACGTCGCTTTCGACCACCGATCACTCCTGCATCCGCGACGTGCTTGGCAGGCTCAACCGCCGCTTGGAGGATACGGGCATTCGCGTGTCCATCCCCTCGCAGCGCCTGGATTCGTTTGGCGTGGATATGGCCGAGTCGGTCGCCGGCGAAAAGAAGGGCGGCCTGACGTTTGCCCCCGAGGCCGGTAGCCAGCGCATGCGCGACATCATCAACAAGAACGTGACCGAGGAGGACGTGGACCGCGCGGCCAAGGCGGCCTTCGAGGCCGGCTGGAACCGTATGAAGCTCTACTTTATGATGGGTCTTCCCGGCGAGCGCGATGAGGATATCGTGGCCATCGCTAACCTGGCCGATCACGTGCTGGAACTCGGCCGCTCCGTGGTGCCCAAGGCGCGCCGCGGCTCCATCTCGGTGTCCATCTCGGTGTCGGTGTTTATTCCCAAGGCCGCCACGCCTTTCCAATGGTGCCCGCAGCTCGATTACGACGACGTCAAACGCCGTCAGAAGCTCCTCATTACGAGTGTTCGCAACCGTGCGGTCCGCGTGCACTACCACGATGCCGAGACCTCGCTTATCGAGGCGGCGCTGTCTCGTGCAGGCCGCGACATGACGCCGGTCATCATCGATGCCTGGCGTGCCGGTTCGCGTTTTGACGCCTGGGTGGAGCATTTCTCGCTCGATAACTGGAAGGAGGCCGCGGCCAAAAACGGCATCGACCTCAACGAGCTCGTGCACCTGCCCTACGAGCTGGACTGGCATCTGCCCTGGGAGCACGTGAGCCCCGGCTGCTCGCGTGGCTTCCTCGAGCGCGAATACCGTCGCTCGCTGGAGGGTGTCACGACGCCCGACTGCACCCGCACGTCGTGCACCGGCTGCGGAATCTGCCCCACGCTCCACGCCAAGAACGTATTGGTGGGTGATCGCGCATGAGTGAGCGCTTGACCGACAACTCCACGCTCTTTAGGCTGCGCGTTCGCTACGGCAAGCGCGACCGCCTTAAGTACCTTGGCCATTTGGAACTAATCCATACCATTGAGCGTATCGTGCGTCGCGCGGGGCTGCCCTATGCTGTGACGCAGGGTTTCTCGCCGCATATGCGTGTGGGCTTTTCGTCGGCGTTGCCCGTGGGCACGTCGTCGACCTGCGAGTGGTATGACCTGTTTATGACCGAGTTCGTCGCGCTAGACGAGGCCTTTGGGCGACTGGCCGCGGCATCTCCGGCCGATTTGGCGCCCATCGAGGCCGCATACATCGACGTGCGCACGCCGGCGCTGACGGCCCAGCTCACGCGCCTGTCGTACCGCATCGACCTGCACCTGGACCCTGAGTCACCCGTGAGCGCCGATGAGGTGCGCGCCGCGATTGACACGTTGCGTGCGGCCCACGGCATCGACTATGCGCGCGGCAAAAAGAGCAAGCGCCTGGACTTGGACCATACGCTCGTGGGCTACGAGCTTAAGGCGGGGGAGCGCCCGGAGCATCTGGTACTCATACTCGACACCCATGCCGACAACGAGGGCTCCATGCGTCCGGAAATTTTGCTTTCTGCTGCTGATGTTTTGTTGCAGGGCTTGACCCCGGGCGTCGATGCACCTATTGTTTCCACCGGTATGCAAGACCTCGTGACCATCTGCTCCTACGATGTCGAGCGTCAGAATCAAGCATGCGAAGACGACGAGGGCCGACTCGTCAGCCCCATACCTGTGCGAACTTGTGGATTTGCTCCACATACTCGTTGACGGGGGTATTATCGCCTGCTACTATATTCGGCTGTTGCACTAACTGATGCATGAAGGGCAAGTAAACATGTACGCAATCGTTAACACGGGCGGCAAGCAGTACAAGGTCGCCACCGACGATGTCATCACCGTCGAGAAGATCGAGGGCAATGAGGGCGACAAGGTCACCCTGCCGGTCATCTTCCTCAACGATGGTAAGAAGATCGTCACCGATCCCGACAAGCTGGCCAAGGCCAAGGTTACCGCTCAGATCGTTGAGCAGTTCAAGGGCGAGAAGCAGCTGGTCTTCAAGTTCCACAAGCGTAAGCGCTATCGTCGTCTGAAGGGTCACCGTCAGCAGCTCACCAAGCTGAAGATCGTGAAGGTTCAGGCTACCTCCCGCGCCAAGAAGGCTGTCAAGGCAGAGGCTGAGGCTGTTGCCGAGGCTCCCGTCGCCGAGTAGATTACACTCGTAACGAAAGAGTAGGTATACACAATGGCACACAAAAAAGGACTCGGTTCCTCCCGTAATGGCCGTGACTCCCGCGGTCAGCGCCTTGGCACGAAGCGCTTCGCCGGCCAGACGGTAACCACGGGCACGATTCTCGTCCGTCAGCATGGCACGCACATCCACCCGGGTGCGAACGTTGGCCGTGGCAAGGACGACACGCTGTTCGCGCTGGTCGACGGTACCGTTGAGTTCCACAAGGGTATCAAGCACAGGGTCAGCGTACGCCCGCTCGCGAACGCGTAATTCACCCTTCATAGAGCACATATGTGGGAGGCACTTGAGTTTTAGGATTCAAGGGTCTCCCTCTTTTTTGTAGGAGGCGATTCTGTTGTCACAGTTCACCGATATCAGCCGCATAAACGTTTGCGGCGGCGACGGCGGAGCCGGATGCATGTCGTTTAGGCGCGAGGCATTTGTTCCCAAGGGCGGCCCCGATGGCGGCGACGGCGGCCGTGGCGGCAATGTCGTCATCCAGGCCGATGCTCAGCTGTCTTCGCTGATCGATTACCGCTTTAAGCATCACTTCCGTGCCGAGCGCGGCACGCACGGCCAGGGCGCCCGTCGCAATGGCAAGAGCGGCGAGGACCTGATTTTGAAAGTTCCCATGGGCACCGTAGTCCGCGAGCTCGATCCCGAGACGCAGACCCCGATGTTCGAGATTGCCGATCTGGTGCACGACGGCGAGCGCGTTGTCGTGGCGCCCGGTGGGGCCGGCGGTCTGGGCAACACCCACTTTGTGACGTCGGTGCGCCGCGCTCCGGCTTTTGCCCAGCTGGGTGAGCCTGCCGAGGAGCACTGGATCGAGCTCGAGATGAAGCTTATGGCCGATGCCGCGCTCGTGGGCTTTCCCTCGGTGGGCAAGTCCTCGCTCATCGCGCGCATGAGTGCCGCCCGTCCCAAGATTGCCGACTACCCGTTTACCACGCTTGTGCCCAACTTGGGCATGGTGCGTGCCGGTGAGTACTCCTATGTCGTCGCCGACGTACCGGGTCTCATCGAGGGTGCGAGTGAAGGCAAGGGCCTGGGTCACCAGTTCCTGCGCCATATTGAGCGCACTGCTTTGATCATGCACGTTGTCGATATGACGGGCGGTTTTGAGGATCGCGATCCGGTCGAGGACTATCGCATCATTAACCGCGAACTCGAGCAGTATGGTGCCGAGCTCTCGGAGCGCCCGCAGATCGTTGTCGCCAACAAGTGCGATGCGCCGGGCACGGCTGACAAGATTGCCGACCTTAAGCGTGCAGCGCTCGACGACGGCCATATGTTTTTTGCCGTTTCCGCCGTTACGGGTGCCGGCCTCAACACGCTGATGCTTGCCGTGGGCGAGCAGGTGGCTAAGCTCCGCGCGGAGCTTACGGTTTCCGATGAGCCGGTCGATTTGCGCGATGAGGAGTGGGAGCGTCGCCGTCTGCAGCGCGAGAAGCGCTTCCGCATTGTTGAGGAAGAGCCGGGTGCTTTCCGCGTGGTTGGTCGCGCGATCGAGCGCATGGTTATCCAGACCGACTGGGAAAACGAGGAAGCTGTCATCTACCTGCAGCATAAGTTTGCGCGCATGGGTGTCGACGATGCGCTCGAGAAGGCCGGCTGCCGTGCGGGCGACGAGGTTCGCATTTGCCAGCGCGCCTTTGACTTTGAGGGCGCCGAGGACTTCTTGGAGTTCGAGGACGAGCTCGAGGATGCAGGCGTTGAGGTTATTGACGTAGCGGCCGAGGGTGCGGACGTGGCTCATGTCACCGAGGGCTCCGAAGGCGCTACCGAAGTCGACGTTATTGAGACCCCGGAGGGCGAGTAGGCCATGTCGCTGCGCGGTGGAATCGGATTGCCTGAGCTGCCCATCAAGGATGGGCACGAGTTTCGGCTTGGCATTATGGGCGGCACCTTTGACCCGATTCATTACGGGCACTTGGTTACCGCCGAGCAGGCTCGCGAGTCGCTCGACTTGGACGCTGTGCTTTTTATGCCGGCCGGCTCTCCTGCCTTTAAGCTCGACAAACCGGTGACGCCTGCTGAGGACCGTTATGCCATGACGGTCCTCGCGACTGCCGCGAACCCGGCCTTTTTGGCAAGCCGCTTCGAGATCGATCGTGCCGGTGTCACCTATACAGCCGATACGCTGCGTGCCCTTCGCGAGTTTTACCCGCCACAGGTGAAGCTTTACTTTATTACGGGTGCCGATGCGATTATCGATATTGTGACCTGGCACAATGCTCACGAGATTGCCGAACTGGCAACCTTTATCGCTGCGACGCGTCCCGGCTTTGACATCGATACGGCCCGGGCGAGGATTAAGGAATCGGGGCTGCCATTCGATGTGCGCTATATTCAGATTCCGGCGCTGGCGATTAGCTCGACCAACATCCGCAAGCGGGTTGCCCGCGGCATGAGCGTGCGCTATCTTACGAGCGAGTCCGTGCTCGGCTATATCCGTAAACGCGGCCTGTATGCCGATCTTGGGCAAGACGATTTTGATTGACGGGGGGAAACGTTGTCGGTAGAAGATCAGTTTGAGGGCGACGAGCGCGCGCTCTTGACGCGTATCCACGAGTTGCTCGATGTGCGCATGAAGGATAAGCGTAAGCGCTACGTGCATTCGCTCGGGGTTGCCGAGACGGCGCTGCACCTAGCCGAGGTATACGGCGTCGACCGCTTTGATGCCGCTGCCGCCGGCCTGATCCATGACTGGGACAAAGTGCTCTCCGACGACGAGCTGGTCACGCGCGCTCTGCATTATGGCATTAAGATTGCCGGCTCTCCGTCTGCCGCGACGCCGCTTTTGCATGGCCCGGTTGCCGCCTATGAGCTTCCGCAGCTTTTTCCCGAGCTGTCGCCGGCGGTCTTTCAGGCTGTCGACCGTCACACCGTGGGCGCTTGCGACATGACGCCGCTCGATATGGTGGTCTTTGTGGCCGATGCCATCGAACCCAACCGCCACGGCGATTATGCCCATGCGCTGCGCAAGATGGTGGGGAAGTCCTCGCTCGACGAGTTGTTCTTCTCCTGTTTTGCGCAGGGTCTGGTCTATGTGATCCAGTCCGGGCGCTATCTTTATCCCACGGCTATTACGATTTACAACCATTACGCCCAGCTGCGCTAGCTCGGGTGCGTCTAGAAAGAGGTATTCCATGGCCGATGAGACCATGACTGACGAGCAGATTCTTGAAGGTGCGGAGCACAAGAGTTTCGTGGCCACGTCCGACCGCACTGCCGCGACGCTCTCCGCCAGCGGTGTCGCCGCCGAGGATGTCGCCCGCGCTGCCGCGCAGGCCGCCTACGACAAGAAAGGCGAGGACGTTCAGGTGCTCGATCTGACTGAGCTTTCCGATGTTTGCGACTACTTTGTCCTTGCTACCGGCACCAACAACCGCCAGGTTGATTCCATCGTCGACGAGATTGAGGAGAAAGTCGCCGAGGCTTGCGGCGAGCACCCGTTTTCCATTGAGGGCCGCGAGCAGAAGACCTGGATGCTCATGGACTACGGTTCGGTTGTCGTCCACGTCTTCACTCCCGAGGCACGTGAGTTCTACCGACTCGAAAAGCTCTGGGGCGACGCTCCCCAGCTCTCCCTGGACCTCCTCTAGTAGCTCATTTGGGACGGGGCTTTTTTAGCTACCCTCAAGTATTTCGCCGGGCAGCCGCGTTTTTCCGCGGCCGCCCGGCTTTCTTTTTGCCCAAAAGTAGCTAATTTGGGACGGGGCTTTTTTAGCTACTACCTACCGTTCGCCGAACATCGCGATTTATAGCTCCCAGTACGTTTTTTTCTACTCTGGCTCGGGTAACGTAATTGTCATCTGTAGAGGAGGGGATGCGTATGACTCGGACTGCGCGAGAAATCTCTGTATATGGTTTTTACCATGTCGTCCAAAAGGGATGTGCCGACCAACTCATATTTGAGGATGACGAAGATCGGCTCTATCTGATTCGGCTGATTGCTTCGAAATGCCAGAAGTTTAAAGTGGATGTCATCGCGTGGTGCCTTATGGATAACCATATTCATCTTCTGCTTGACGACGAGCATGTTCATCTGAGCGATTGCATGCATTCGATTACGACGGCGTATGCCATGTATTTCAACTCAAAGACAGGCAGGAAGGGGCCTGTTTTCCAGGATCGATTTAAGAGTGTGCCGATCCTCGATGATGATCAGCTGCTCAACTGCGTGAGATACATTCACGACAATCCCGCGAAGGCGAGGATTGGGACCGCTTCGCTGTATCGATGGAGCAGCTTTCGCGAGTATATGGGATATCCGGGTATCTGCAAAACGGATTGCGTTCTCGGGTTGCTCGGGGACTCTCAGAGATTTTTTGCCTTCAGCACCTCGGGTGAGCCCAATCGCTATTGCTTCCGTGACGGCGCTCATGTGAGCGACACAGATGTGCTGGAGTTTGCGCAGGCTCTTCTTAAGCCGTACGAGCCTCATCACCTTAAGGCTTTGCCAAAGGGGGCGCGCGATGCCTGCATTCGTACTTTGAAGAGCGAGGGCTTTTCGATTAAACAGATCGTCCGTCTTACGGGCATTGGACACTGCACCATACAAAAGGTCAAAATCAAAAAATAGCTCATTTTGGACGAGGTCTGTGTTGCGACCGCGTCAGGTATGGGTTGGGTAGCTAATTTGGGACGGGGCTATTTTAGCTAACCCTACAAATCGGTTGAGTTTTATTCCGGCCCCGGGTGATTCGCTGCCAGCTGAAGGGTAGCTAAAAAGCCCCGTCCCAAATTAGCTACCCCGTACTACCCTGACAATCTAAAGTAGCTAAAAAAGCCCCGTCCCAAATTGACTACTTAGTGGGAGGAGAAGCGTGATTGGCGGCCGAAGGATAGGGCGGTGTCGCCGAACTTGTCTCGGACCGCGTCGATGGCGACGGAGAGGTCACGGCGGTCGCTGGATTGGGCTCCGCGGTCGTCGACTTCGCAAAACAGGTCGGTCTGTATGCCGCCTTGATGATTGAAGTCACTCATGCCTATGCCGGCAAGGCGTACATGCATTCCTTCCTGCCAGATGTTGTCGAGCAACTCGATCGCTACCGCCACAAAGATGTTCTCGTCGTCGGTGGGATGGGGGAGTCGTCGCTGTGCCGAGCGACCGCTGCCGTACGAGTACTTAAGTTTGAGCGTCACCGTGGCGCCGGTAAGCCCCTGGCGGCGCAGGCGACGTCCGACGGATTCGCCCAATAATGCAATCGCCGCTTCGATGTCCCCGCGCTCGGTCAAATCTTTCGCAAAGGTGCGCTCATTGCTTACCGACTTGACCTCGCGCTCTTCATCGAGGCTCGTGACTTCGGAAACCTCGAGCCCCAACGCACGCTGGCGCATGCGCTCGCCGTTAACGCCAAAAATCGCAGACAGTGTGGATTCCGGTGCGCGCGACAGCTCGCCCAGCGTGTAAATCCGCATGCGGCGCAGCCGCTCCTCGGCCGAGCGCCCGATACCGCTCATGGCAGAAACAGGTAACGGCGCCAGAAAACGCTGCTCAGTTCCCGGGCGTACGACCGTAAGCCCAAACGGCTTGTCTCGCTCGCTTGCAATCTTGGCCACCGTTTTGTTGCAACCGACGCCGATGGAGCAGGTCACCCCCAGTGCCGCCACGCGATCGCTGATGCGTCGTACGACGAGCAGTGGGTCCTCGGGCGCAAAGCGGCCCGGCGTGATGTCGATAAAGGCCTCGTCGATGGACACGCGCTCAACGCGTGGTGTCTCGTCGGCAAGAATATTCATGACCTGTGCGCTGACCTCGTGGTAGCGATCGAAATGCCCGTGTGTCCAAATGGCCTGCGGACAGAGGCGGCGCGCCTCGGCCGAGGGCATGGCGGAGTGCACGCCAAAGCGGCGTGCCTCGTATGAGCAGGTGGATACAACGCCGCGCGATTCGGCGTCTCCGCCCACGATAAGCGGCTTGCCGCGCCACTCGGGATGATCGAGCATCTCTACACTCGCAAAAAACGCATCGAGATCCATCAGGCCCACCGCCGGACCCGTCCAGGGCGGCGGCGTGACGCCCGCAGTATCCTCATAACCGTATGTATGTTCGCATCTTTTCATGGCATGAGTATACCGCGCAGCTCATGTGGGGTGCGTGGATGTGCTTGCAAATCGCGAATTCTTGTCTAAGATATGGATTTGCCTTCGACTACACCGAAGAAGTTGGTCTCACGGACTTCACCTGCCCGCGTCGATGGCGTATTATGTTCAACTGTTTGTTTGTAGTTGCAGCCTAAAGCTGCTTGGTTGGAGGAGTTTCCTTTGGCAGTCAAGATTCGCCTTGCTCGTCACGGCGCTAAGAAGCGTCCGTACTACCGTGTCGTCGTCGCCGATTCCCGCGCCCCGCGTGACGGTCGTATCATCGAGGAGGTTGGCCGCTACAACCCGATGACCGCCCCCAAGACCATCAACCTCGATCTCGAGAAGATCGCTGACTGGCAGTCCAAGGGCGCTCAGCTCACCGACGCTGTCGCTGCCCTGGTCAAGGCCGCCAACGAGGGCGAGAAGACCGAGACCGTCGTCAAGAAGTCCAAGAAGCAGCTCGCCAAAGAGGCCGAGGCCGCTAAGGCTGCCGCTGAGGCCGCTGAGGCCGCTGAGGGCGCCGAGGGCGCCGAGGAGTAAATCGTGCCTGAGGTTGACGCTGCACAGCTCGAGGGTGAGGCAATGCTCTCAGATCGCATCGCCGATCTCGTCGAATATCTCGTTGTTCAGATCGTCGACGACCCGGATTCCGTGAGCCTGGAAGTTATCGATGGCGACGATGCCTCAACTATTGAGGTTTCGGTCGCCGAGGATGACGTAGCTAAGGTCATTGGCCGTCGCGGCCGTACCATCAAGGCCATTCGCACGCTCGCCCGTGCACTGGCCGCTCGCCTCGACACTTCCGTCGAGGTAGAGGTTCTGGGCTAGGACCTTGAGGTCCCAGTACAAAAACATCGCCCGTGTGGTTAAGCCGCATGGAAGGAAGGGGGAGGTCCTCGCGCAGCCGCTGCGGGGGCTTCCTTCTGTATTGGAGCCGGGTATGCGTGTCGCCCTGACGCCACCGGCGCTCAAGCGTGACCGCTTTTGCACGGTTACATCCGTTACCGATACGGGCGATGGCGATCTGGTTTCGTTTGAGGGCATTGACGACTTGACGGCCGCCGAGGGCATCACGGGTTGTTTCGTTCTGGCGAACCGTGATGACTTTGAGCTCGATTCACTCGATGCCGCCTATACCGACCTTATGGGTCGCGAGGTGGTTGACGAGCGCTTTGGGTCGCTCGGAACGATCGTTGAGATTATGTCGACGCCCGCCAACGACGTTTGGGTTGTCGAGGGTGATCGGTATGGCGAGGTGCTGATTCCCGTGATCGAGCAGGTTGTGCTCGATCTTCCCGATCGGGGAGCAATATCCGTCCACGTTATGGACGGCTTGATCGATATGGACAAGTAGGGAGGACAACATGCTGATCGAGACCCTTTCGGTCTTTCCCGAGATGTTTGAGCCCGTCATGTCCACATCGATCTTGGGCCGTGCCCGCAAGGCCGGCCTTTTTGATTTTAAGGCGTATAACCTGCGCGACTGGACGCACGATCGCCACCGTACCGTCGATGACGAGCCGTACGGCGGCGGTCAGGGCATGCTCATGAAGGTCGAGCCCATCGCTGAGGCCATCGAGGCCATCAGCTCTGAGGGCCCCAAGCCCACCGTGGTGTTCTTTACGCCCTGCGGTGAGCCTTTTACGCAGCAGGTAGCCGAGCGCCTGCTCCAAAGCGAGCGCCTGCTGTTTGTGTGCAGCCGCTACGAGGGTGTCGACGAGCGCGCGTATGCCTATGCCGATGAGCGCCTGTCGATCGGCGACTATGTGCTCACGGGCGGCGAGCTGCCTGCTATGGTCGTTGCTGACGCTGTCGTGCGTCTGATTCCCGGCGCGCTTGGTGACGAGATGAGCAACGTTGACGAATCATTCTCGACCGCCGAGGACGGAGGCCTGCTCGAGTACGCGCAGTACACCCGTCCTGCCGAGTTTAACGGCGAGGGCGTGCCTCCGGTGCTTGTAAGTGGTGACCACGCCAAGGTTGACGCTTGGCGCCGCAAGAACGCCATCGAGCGCACCTGTCGCTGGCGTCCCGACTTAATTGAGACGGCGCGGCTTACGCCCCAGGAGCGTGCGTACGCGCAGGAGATTTTGGACGCTTCGTATTCGCAGAGCGAGGAGTGAGAATGGTTCCGTCGCAGCATTCCATGCTAAAGGGCGCGTTTGAGTGGGTCGTGGTCGTCGCAATCGCGCTCGTCGCCACCTTCTTGATTCGCACCTTTGTGGTCGAGCCCTTTGTGGTGCCCACCGGTTCCATGGAGTCCACTATCGAGATTGGCGACCAGATCCTGGCGCAAAAGGTGACGCTTGAGCTCGGCCAGCCTGTCAAACAGGGCGATATTGTGGTGTTCCACAACCCCGATGGCACCTCTGAGCACGATGTGCTCGTCAAGCGGGTCATCGCTACGGCCGGCCAGACGGTCAACCTGCAGGACGGCAAGGTGGTCGTTGACGGCCAAGCGCTCGACGAGGACTATACGACGGGCATGAGCTGGCCACTGTCGGTCCAGGCGCCTGGTGCTCAGGTGAGCTATCCCTACACCGTCCCTGACGGGTGCGTGTGGGTGATGGGCGACAACCGCGAGAACTCAGCCGACTCACGCTACTTTGGCCCGGTCGACCGTTCGGACCTGATCGCCGTGGCGCTCGTGCGTTACTGGCCGCTCAACCGTCTGGGCGCTATCGACTAAAAACCGCTATAGTACAGTACCTAACCGTGTAATCGTTTCGACGAGGGGATATTAGAGGCATGAACGCTTCATCGCTTTCCTTCCAAGACATCATCCTGCGCCTCCAGCAGTACTGGGGCGAGCAGGGCTGCGTCATTATGCAGCCCTATGACTCCGAGGTCGGTGCCGGTACCTTCCATACCGCGACCACGCTGCGCTCGCTCGGTCCTGCCGAGTGGCGCACCTGCTATGCGCAGCCCTGCCGCCGTCCCGCCGACGGCCGCTACGGCGAGAACCCCAACCGCATGCAGCACTACTATCAGTTCCAGGTGCTCATTAAGCCTTCCCCGGTTAATGCTCAGGAGCTTTACCTGGGGTCTCTTGCCGCCATTGGCCTGGACCCCAACGACCATGACGTCCGCTTTGTTGAGGACGACTGGGAGAGCCCGACGCTCGGTGCCTGGGGCCTTGGCTGGGAGGTTTGGCTCAACGGCATGGAGGTCACGCAGTTTACGTACTTCCAGCAGGTGGGCGGCATCGAGGTCGACCCCGTGCCCGTCGAGATCACCTACGGCCTGGAGCGCATCGCCATGTACGCCCAGGGTGTCAACTCCGTCTACGACCTGGTGTGGAGCTATTTGCCCGACGGCACGCCCATGACCTACGGTGACGTGTTCCTGGAGAACGAGCGCGAGTTTAGCGCCTACAATTTTGAGGTCGCTAACGTCGAGATGATGCGTCAGAAGTTTGACGACTACGAGGCCGAGTGCCACTCCTGTCTGGAGCGCAAGCTGCCGCTGCCCGCATACGACTGCGTCATGAAGTGCAGCCATGCCTTCAACCTGCTCGATGCCCGCGGCGCCCTGTCCGCAGTCGAGCGCGCCAACTACATCCTGCGCGTCCGCGCCGTCGCCAAGGCGTGCTGCGAGGCCTATATGGCCGAGGTCGCCGGAGTCAACGAGAATGCCGACCAGGAAGGCGAGGTGGCGTAAGCCATGGCAGACGCTAAGGATTTCCTGTTTGAGATCGGTACGGAGGAAATGCCCTCCGCACCGCTGAACAATGCCGTCAAGCAGCTTGGCGATATGATCGCCAAAGGCCTCGACGAGGCCGGCCTGGCCCATGGCGAGGTCCGCGTGATCTCGAGCCCGCGTCGTCTGGCTGCGCTCGTGGCCAACGTCGCCACCGCGACCGATGAGGTCCACGAGGTCAAGCGCGGCCCTGCGGCAAACATTGCCTTCGATGCCGACGGCAACGCCACCAAGGCCGCTCAGGGCTTCGCCCGCAAGTGCGGTGTGGCTGCCGAGGACCTGATCCGTCGTGAGGACACCGACGGCCGCGAGTACGTGTTCGCCGAGAAGAACATTCCCTCCGCGCCGGCTACCCCTATTCTGACGGCCCTGTGCGAGAAGACGATCGCAGGCCTGCAGTGGCCCAACTACCGCAGCCAGCGCTGGGGCCACGAGCACGCTACGTTTGTGCGTCCGGTCCGTTGGATCTGCTGCCTTCTGGGCGAGGACGTTGTGCCCGTGACGTTTGCCGATGTGACGAGCGGCAATACCACGCGCGGACATCGCGTGCTGGGCGCCGGTGACCATGTTGTCGCCAGCCCCGCCGTCTACGAGCAGGTGCTCGAGGACGCCGGCGTGCTCTCTGCCGAGCGTCGTCGTGAGGCCATCCTTGCCGGTATTGCCGAGGTCGAGGCCGCTCGCCCTGGCTGCCATGTCGACACGCCCAAGAAGGTCTTCGAGGAGGTCATTAACCTCTGCGAGTGGCCGACGGTGCTCGTCGGTACCTTCGACGAGGAGTTCCTCAAGGTCCCGCACGAGATCATCTGCGAGTCCATGCTCACCAACCAGCGCTACTTCCCGATCTATGACGGCGAGGGCAAGCTCACGCGTGAGTTCGTGGTCGTCTCCAACAGCAAGCCCGAGAATGCCGATCGTGTGATCGACGGCAACGAGCGCGTCGTGCGCGCCCGTCTGGACGATGCCAAGTTCTTCTACGAGGAGGACCTGAAGATCTCCCTCGACGAGTTCCGTGAGCGTCTGGCCAAGGTTGCCTTCCAGGAGAAGCTCGGCAGCGTGCTCGCCAAGTCCGAGCGCATTGAGCAGCTCGCGCTCGCTATTGCCCGCGAGGCCCATCTGGGCGCCCACCTCGCTGCCGATGCCGCTCGCGCCGCGCACCTGTGCAAGGCCGACCTGGTTTCCAACGCCGTCGTCGAGTTTACGAGCCAGCAGGGCGTGATGGGTGGCTATTACGCAACTGCGATGGGGGAGAACGACGAGGTCGCCCACGCCATTCGCGATCACTATCGTCCCCGCTTTGCCGGCGATGAGCTGCCCGAGGGCACCGCTGGCTGCATCGTGGCCTGTGCCGACAAACTCGATACCATTGCCGGTATCTTTGCCATCGGTGAGCCCCCGACCGGCTCTTCCGACCCGTACGCGCTGCGTCGCGCCGCTATCGGCATTATCAACATCCTGCGCGATCGTCTGCCGATCGACCCCACGACGCTCATCGACTTTGCCCTTGAGCTCTATAGCGAGCAGGGTATCGAGTTCGACGCCGCCGAGGTCGCCCAGCAGGTCCGCGACTTCTTCCACGGCCGTCTGGTGAGCATGGCCCGCGACGAGAAGATTCCGGCGGATACCGTCGCCGCCGTCTCCGCGGTGCACATCGTCGCTCCGTCCGTCTTCTTCGCCCGCTGCGCCGCGCTCGACGAGGCTCGTAAGAACGATGCCGAGACCTTCGACAACCTGGCTACTGCCTATGCCCGCGCCGCGCACATCTCTAAGCCCGAGCTGGGTATGGAGTACGATCGCAGCCTGATGGGTGAGGCCGAGCTCGCGCTTGCCGATGCCTCCGAGGCTGCTCAGACCGCTGTCGATGGCGCCCTTGCTGCCGAGGATTACCCGGCCGCATTTGCCGCCCTTGCCGCCCTGCGTGCCCCCATCGACCGCTTCTTCGACGAGGTTATGGTCATGGACAAGGACGAGCAGCTCCGCGATAATCGCCTTAAGCTGCTCAACCGCTTCGAGGCCGTTTTCTCTGGCATCGCCAACATCGGTGAGCTTGCCCGCAAAAAGTAAGCCAGCCTGCGCATAAGCGTAAAAGGAGCCCCGCATGGATTGCCCGGTCACCGCTCGTCCCACCGTTATCGTTATCTCCGACTCGCTCGGTGATACCGCTTGTGAGGTGGTGCTTGCGGCGTCCGGGCAATTTGATGAAGGGGCTTTTCGTCTCTTGCGCTTGCCCAAAGTGAACTCGGTGGAGCAGGTCAAGTCGTTTGTGGGCCCGCGCGTCGATGCGGACCATCGTGATATCGCCGTGTTCCACACTATCGTCGATCCGGCGCTTCGCGCCCGCGTGCTCGATTACCTGGGTATGCTGCATATTCGCTCTGTCGACCTGATCGGTCCGACCCTTGCCGTGCTGTCGTCGCTCATCGGTGTGCCGCCCAAGGGCGTTGCGGGCGTTATTCACAAAACGGATGACCGCTATTTCCACCGCATCGAGGCTATGGAGTACTTTGTCGAGCACGATGACGGGCGCGGCTGCGACGACCTTTCGGGGGCCGATATCGTGCTGCTGGGCGTGTCGCGTACGTCCAAAACGCCGCTGTCGATGTATTTGGCCTATCAGGGTTACAAGGTCGCAAACGTTCCGCTGGCGCACGGCATGGAGCCGCCGAAGTCGATTTACGAGGTCGACCCGATGCGCCTGTTCGGCCTGATTTCGACCGTTGACGTAATTTCTGAGATTCGCGACAGCCGCTTGGGCGATGACTACGCCCGCGCCGTCGCCGGCTCCTATGCCGAGCCCGAGAGTGTGCGCAGCGAGCTTGAGGAAGCCCGTGCCCTCATGAAGCGCCTAGGCTGCTTTGTGGTGCGTACCGACGGTAAGGCGATTGAGGAGAGTGCATCCGAGATCATCGGTCATTTGGAGGAAATCCAAGAAGCTCGAGCCCGTCGTGCCGCTCGCCGCGCTCAACAAAAGTAGCTAATTTGGGACGGGGCTTTTTTAGCTACCCCGGCTGAGGCCGCGAGCTTTTTGGCCGATTGCCGACGGGGTAGCTAAAAAAGCCCCGTCCCAAATTAGCTACTTATGGTAAAGCGATTTAGCAAAGTTCTTTCAGTTAACCTGCACGTCTCCTACACTGGTATCTTCATAAGGTAACCACCTTTATCTACCGTTTACCGTCAGTTTTATCACGTTTACCAAACCTCGCACCCTCTACGCAAGCACTTCCAATACCCGCCGTATAGTACCCTCACGGCTCGCATCCGGCGGGTCGATTCGTTACCACGGTCGTGCGCGACAGCGCATGGAAGGGGAGTATCGTGAGCGATTGCAAGAGGGTTTACCGTTTTGGAACCGACGCCCAGGGCACCTGTGTCACTGAGGGCGACAAGTCCATGAACTTCGTGCTTGGCGGCAAGGGTGCAAATCTTGCCGAGATGAGCCGCATCGGCCTGCCGGTTCCCGGTGGCTTTACCATTACCTGCCAAACCTGTGTCGAGTACTCCGGTGCCGGCAATGTGTGGCCCGAAGGCGCACTCGATGAGATCGTTGCCGCCGAGGCCGATCTCGAGGCCCGCTGCGGCAAGAAGCTTGGTGACGCATCCGACCCGCTGCTCGTGTCGGTTCGCTCGGGTGCTCCGTTCTCCATGCCCGGCATGATGGACACGGTCCTCAACTTGGGCCTTAACGACGACTCCGTTCTGGGCCTCATTGCCCAGACGCAAAACCCGCGTTTTGCCTGGGATAGCTACCGCCGCTTTATCCAGATGTTCTCCAACGTCGTTATGGGTGTCGATGCCGACTTGTTTGAGAACGCCCTGACCCAGGCTCGCTTGGTCGCCGGCGTTCGCGTCGATTCCGAGCTTTCGGCCGAGGACCTGCAGGAGCTCGTCGAGACCTTCAAGGGCATCTTCTCCGAGAACGTCGAGGCTGCCCTGTATCCCGAGCTCGAGGTTGTCGACGGCAAGCCCGTCTTCCCGCACGATCCGGAGCTCCAGCTGCGCCTTGCCATCCAGGCCGTCTTTGGCAGCTGGATGAACGAGCGCGCCTGCATCTACCGCAAACAGCATGGCATTTCCGACGAGCTCGGTACCGCCGTCAACGTCCAGGCCATGGCTTTTGGCAACAAAGGCGAGACCTCTGCGACCGGCGTCGCCTTTACGCGCAATCCGGCCGATGGCACCAAGGAGTTCTACGGTGACTTTTTGGTTAACGCCCAGGGTGAGGACGTCGTCGCCGGCATCCGCAACACTGAGCCCATCGCCGACCTCAAGACCACCCCGGGCCTCGAGTCCGCTGGTGAGGAGCTCGAGCGCGTTTTCCTGACGCTCGAGGATCATTACCGCGATATGTGCGATATCGAATTCACCATCGAGCAGGGTAAACTGTGGATGCTTCAGACCCGCGTGGGCAAGCGTACCGCAACCGCCGCGCTGCGCATCGCCATCGAGATGGTCGAGGAGGGTCTCATCACCCGCGAGGAGGCCGTGAGTCGCATCGATCCCGCGCAGCTCGACCAGCTTCTGCATCCGCAGTTCGACTCCTCCAAGAAGTACGAGGCCCTGGCCTGCGGCCTTAACGCCAGCCCCGGCGCCGCCGTAGGCGAGGTCGTGTTCTCGAGCGACGATGCCGTCGCACGTTCTGCCGAGGGCCATAAGGTCATTCTGGTCCGCTGGGAGACCAACCCCGACGACTTGAAGGGCATGGTCGCTGCCGAGGGCATCCTTACCAGCCACGGCGGCAAGACGAGCCATGCCGCCGTTATCGCCCGCGGTATGGGTACGCCCTGCGTCTGCGGCGTTGAGCGCTTCCATATTGACGCCACCGAGAAGATCGTGCGCATCGAGGGCAGCGACCGTGTGCTTCACGAGGGCGACATCATCTCCATCGACGGCACCCAGGGTATCGTCGTCGACGGCGCCGTCGATCTGGTCTCCGCCGAGCTCACCGGCGATCTGGACACCATTCTGTCCTGGGCAGACGAGATCCGCCTGGACGAGACCGACGGTCACGCCAACCACGTGCGCGTCAACGCCGACAACCCCGAGGATGCCGCGCTCGCACTCGAGTTTGGCGCCGAGGCCATCGGCCTGTGCCGCACCGAGCACATGTTCCTGGGCGACCGCAAGAACATTATCCAGAGCTTTATCCTGTCCGACGACGAGGCCGTGAAGCAGCAGGCCCTGGCCGACCTGCTCAAGGTTCAGACCGAGGACTTTCTGGCGATGTTTAAGACCATGTCCGGTCGCGATGTGGTCGTTCGCCTGCTCGATCCGCCGCTGCATGAGTTCCTGGATAATCCTCGCGAGCTCGAGGTCGCCATCACCAAGAAGGAAGCCGCCGGCGCCGGCGAGGAAGAGCTTGCCACCCTGCGTGCCCGCCTGCGTCGAATCGACGGCATGGTTGAGTCCAACCCGATGCTCGGCTTGCGCGGTGTGCGCCTGTCCGTTGTCTTTGGCGATCTGCCGCTCATGCAGGTTCGCGCCGTCGCCACGGCTGCTGCCCGCCTTATCAAGGAGGGCGTCGACCCGCGCCCCGAGATTATGGTCCCGCTCGTTTCCATCACAGCCGAGCATGTCCAGACCCGCGAGGTCATCGAGCGCGTGATCGCCGAGGTATCCGCCGAGGAGGGCGTCGAGCTCAATATTCCCGTGGGCACGATGCTCGAGCTGCCGCGCGCTTGCATGGTCGCCGACGAGATCGCCCACCATGCCGACTTCTTCTGCTTTGGCACCAACGACCTCACCCAGACAACCTTCGGCTTCTCGCGCGACGACGCCGAGGCCAAGTTCATCCCGCTGTACATGCACAAGAAGATCCTGAAGGATAATCCCTTCGAGACCATCGACGCAGCGGTGCTCGAGCTGGTGCGTATGGCCGTCGAGAAGGGTCGCGCCGCCAACCCCGACATGCACTTTGGCGTGTGCGGCGAGCACGGCGGCGACCCCAAGTCCATCAAGGGCCTGTTCAACGTGGCCGATGTGGACTACGTGTCCTGCTCGCCCTATCGCGTACCCCTGGCGCGTCTGGCGGCCGCTCAGGCCAAGCTCGAGGCCAAGCGTTCCGCTTAACTGAGTCGCGTTCCATTTGCGCCTCTTACGCCCCCCTTCGCGCCGCCGCGCTCCCTGTGGACGCGGCGGCGTTTTATATTTATTCTGTTGGTTCAATACATTGGCAACTGACGGGAGGACTGCGATGAAAAACCTCACCAGGTATTTGCAACGAGCGCGTCGGGGAGCACAGATGACCCTGTGCTGGGTGGTCGTTGCGGTCACGGCGCTTTGCGGGATGCCGACGGCCGGTTTTGCCCTTCAGGATGAATCTCGCGACGAGCTTTATGGCGACGTGGTCAACCCGCTCACCATTACGGTCAACGATCGCGACTGCACGTTTGTTGATATCGATGACGGCAAACTCGAGGGCCGTACCTCGATGTACGACAACGTCTCGTTCTACACGGCCGCCGTCAAAAAGGTGCTGCCCAACTGGGCATCGCTTGCCTATAACATCCTTGGCTATGGTGGAGGCGACGACTCCGGGGACTTTTTGTACTGGGACCACGCCGGCAAGGGCTTTGAGAAGGACTTCGGTAAGGGTCACTACATCTATCTGTATGATGCGCTTTCGGGCGGCAACGGTGAGCATTCCGACGGCGCCGACAAATCGAAACAGAGTGGTCTGACATCGGCAAAAAGCCTCAAAGCTGTCTACGATCGCTTGACCGACGATATCGCCGGCTGTATCGGTCACAAGCTGAAGGGCTCCGATTTCCGTGAAAACGTGCCGCTCGACGGACTGTCGAAAGACACGACTGAGCAGGACGTCATCTATGCCACCATTGCTTGTGTCGACAAGCTCGGCGGCACCTATCAGTATGATTTCAATGGCTTTGGCATCGCGTTCTATAACTTTAGAGTTCAGCAGCTCAACAGCATGAACAAGCTTAACTGCGCGCCCGAGGACGCGCCGGGCTATTCCTTTGTCGATTCTAAGACTGAGCAGGAGCTCGTTACCTCGGCTCTTAACGTCGGCTATGAGGACGCCTCGCAGAGCATCACACTCGCCCGCGGTACCGAGGAGACGGTCGGCACGAGCACTTCTGAATCCGCATCGTATTCCAAAGGCGGCTCGTGGGGCGCATCGGTGAGCCTCAAGGAGTCGCTGGGCGTGCCCGGAACAGCGAGCGAGGAGATCGAGACCTCGTTTTCGGCCGAAGCCACGATGTCCCAGTTGTGGGAGGCGAGCAAGACCGAGGAACAGTCGATCACCACAACGGACAATCAGTCAGTCACCGTCGATATGACGATCCCTGCGCACACGCAGGTCAATAGCAAGCAGACGAGTTCTACCACGACGCTGTCCGAGGACTATGACCAGCCGGTGGGCGTGACGTTCGACGTGATTATCTTTAACATGAACGGCGAGTGCTACGACGACAACGCCGCCGTGCAGGAGTTCCATACCGCCGGTTATGACCAGCGCTCGTTCTACACCACCTTTGGCGATCAGTCGACCGACGCCGTGCAGAACCTGTTCCTGCGCTCAATCGCCCATCGTGGCGACGACGGCTACGATACCACCGCCGGAAACGTTACGAGCTGGTCGTATCGCACCAACAACCACATGGTGCGCGCCATCGATTGGAATTCTGTCCTGGCCGATCGCGAGGTGCCTTCGCGCAACGGCGGCGCCCCGCGCACGTGCAATGTGCTCAACGACATGGCCGCCACCTACCCCATGTCCATTACGGGTTCCAATCTGTCGTTTGAGTCGGTGACGGTCGATACCCAGTTGGGCACGCCGCAGCCCATTAAGCCCATTTCCAAGATTCTCGTATCGCTGCAGACCGATAAGACCCGAAGGCTTACGGTGGGAGACGAAGACCCCATCTCTTCCTATCGTGTGCGTGCAAGGGACGAGGACGATGTTGACTATTACGGCTTTGTGAAGTCGTCGGGCGACTGGCGCGTAGTCGATAAAAACGGCAAGAAATGCAAGTCCGACGTCATCGAGATCCAGACCGACCCTGTCACCCACGAGCAAGTCGTGGTGGGTAAAAAGGCCGGCACCGCCTACGTAAAGTACTTTATCCCCGAGGACACCTATGTGGACGTGAACGGGCATGTTTCGACCAATGACGAGATCGACGCCGCAGCCTACAAATATAAGGTAAGCGACGTGGCGCCCGAGTCGTTTAACGGCAGCATCAAACTCGAGGGCTCGGCACAGACCGTCGTCGGAGTCGAGGAGAATCTCAACGGCATCGACGGCCTAACGGCTACGGTCTATGACACGACGGGCAAGGAAGTCGATAGGGTCTGCAGCTGGGAGGCCCAGGAGCTCGAGAGCAAGGGCATTTCGGTCGCGACGGACGGCACGATGACCATCTCGCAACCGGGCACCTTCCATGTTCGCGCCTTTATTGACGGCGTGTATTCCGATTGGGCCGAGGTCATCGCCGCACCCGCACCGGTCGACCCGATGACGACCGTGGTCGAGACACCGGTGAGCGTTACGTCCGTTTCTTCGGGGGATTCTTCGGCAACGACGGATAGCGCGGCTCCTGCCCAGGGAGAGCAGGCGGCTTCCGATGCGAACGCGGCCGAGCCTGCTCCGGCGAGCGACGATGCCACTGCAGTGACTGACGACACCGCGCCCGCTGCCGCAAAAGATGCCTCGCCGATTCCTACGGGCCTCGTTACCGTTTTGACCGATATCTGCCGCTACGGTATCGATCACGGCCTCATCGGCACATCAAACAAGGAAGAGATGACCAAGCAGGACTTCGACATCTTAGGCATCCTGTACCTGATGGCAGACAGCCAGGACCTGGTGCCCCAAGACGCCGAGGATGCGATGAATGAATGGGCTCATGACAACTATAATGACGAAGAGCTTGCCACCTGGAAGCAGCATGCGCTTTCGGTGCTGCTCGAATACGGTTATATCGCGCCCGGAACGACCGTGACGACGCCGACGACTGATGCTGCGGACGGCGCATAAGTGCAGAAAGAGTGCGTGTTTTTGTCTTTTTGCGCACGGGCAAAATAGTTCTTGCAGCCAAGGTCGTGGCGTGTATACTCGAATACGTTTGTTCAACTACGTGCCGGCCAAGGTGGTACGGCACCTCTAGAAGAGTAAGGAATTGCACATGGATTACATCCGCGCAATCGAGCGTCAGCAGATCCGCGAGGACATCCCGCAGGTCCGCGTTGCCGACAACGTCAAGGTTCACTACCGCATTAAGGAAGGCGACCGCGAGCGCATCCAGGTTTTCCAGGGTGACGTCATCCGCATGGCCGGCGCCGGTGCCCGTGAGACCTTCACCGTCCGCAAGATTTCCTTCGGTATCGGTGTTGAGCGTACCTTCCCGCTTCACAGCCCCAAGATCGCCAAGCTCGAGGTCGTCCGTCATGGTCGCGTCCGTCGCGCCAAGCTGTACTACCTCCGCGACAAGGTGGGCAAGGCTGCTCGCATCCCCGAGAAGCGCTAAGAAGATCGCAGCGTCTGTCCACTCGTTTGGACACAAGGGTCACCTTCGGGTGGCCCTTCTTTTTATCTGATTTCCATGCAAGGAGGGCCTGGTATGGCCAATATGACGAGCTCGATTTCGGCATCGCAGGTTGCCGGCGAGCTGGCGAGTGCCACGTTCGAGGAGATTCCCGCCCTCGTGGAGCACTATCGCGAGGATCCGCGCCAGCAGGTGATCAAGGCTTGCGAACGCGCACTTAAGCGCCATGCCAAGGAACTTTCCGAGCGCGAGCGCGTCAACGGCATGTACGAGCTTATGCATGAGCTCGGCGGCGATGGCGTGGTCGTTGGTGTTGACGAGGTGGGGCGCGGCTCTGTCGCCGGCCCGTTGACGGTCTGCGCTGTCTGCCTTCCCATGGAGCCGCGCGTTTGGGGCATTAACGATTCCAAAAAGCTCACGCCTGCCCGTCGTGAGCTGCTCTCGGTGCAGATTGCCGAGGTGGCTACGGCCATTGGTTTTTGCCATATCGCTCCTGCGGATATCGATGAGATGGGCATGGCCCGCGCCATCCGCACTGCCGTCGCGGGTGCGGTGGCCGATACGGGGCTCGAGCCCGATTGCGTGCTTATGGACGGCAACCCCTTGGGCGCCGTCCCTAACGAGCGCGATGTGGTCAAGGGAGATGCCAAAATCGCCTGCATCGCCGCTGCTTCCATTATGGCCAAGGTCACGCGTGACGAGATGATGGTCGAGTACGATGCCGAGTATCCCGAATATCATCTTGCTGAGTCAAAGGGCTATGCGAGCCCCGAGCACATTGAGGCTATTCGTAAACATGGCCTTTCTCCGTTGCATCGTGTGAGCTTCTGCGGAAATTTTTTGCAGACGGAGCGTCTTTTTTAAGGCAAATATGGAGACAGGGACTTCTGGAATTTTATAAACCAGCTGGTGGGGACCGCATGCAACGCAATTGTTGCATGCGGTCCCTTTTTTGTTTGTTTTTGGTTGGACTTTGGTTTTCTTTTGGTACTTACCCGCAAGAAAGGAGGCCCCATGATCGGGTCAATATCGTGCGCGGGAAAGGAGACCCCATGTGCGCCGCAAGTGCAAAGAGCAAGACGCAACAGCTCAAAGAGCTTTGGGAGAGCGGGGAGATTGATTGCGCGTCGATTACGCCTGGGTTCATTAAGGGCCTCAGTCCTCGAGAACTGGGCATGCTGGGCGAGCTTATTGCAATCGATTACTTTCGCGAGCGCGGTTATGCCCTCTTGGAACAGGGCTACCGGTGTCCCGAGGGCGAGGCCGATCTGGTACTGCTTGATGAACTTGATGATGTCGTGGTGATGGCTGAGATCAAGACAAGGCGCGTCGCCCTAGATTGCAACACGCGGGTCTTTCCCGAGGAGGCGGTGGACGCCCAAAAGCAGCGTCGCTACCGCCGTATCGCGAGTTGTTACCTTATGGATCACTATCCCCTTAAGGCGATTCGCTTCGACGCGGTGGGCGTTACTATCCGCGGCGGTCATATTGCGGAGATTGAGCATCAATACAACGCATTCGATTGGCAGGTATCGTGATGGCGTTTGACACCTTTGCCGTCCACGCTGCATGCATTCGTGGCGTCGAGGCGATTCCCGTCACGGTCGAGGTCTCGCTTGCCGGCGGTATTCCGGGTATCCAAATGCTTGGCATTCCAAGTATGGAGGTGATGGAGTCGCGTGGCCGCATACGCTGCGCAATGCGCTCGGCGGGATTTGAGATTCCACGGGCGGGCATCACCGTCAACTTGGCTCCGGGCGACATCCGTAAAACGGGCAGTGGTTTTGACCTGCCGATTGCCATCGCGGTACTGGCGGCCGATGGGCAGATTCCCCGCGACCATCTAGACCATTGCCTTATTGCCGGTGAGCTCGGGCTGGATGGTAGCGTGCTGCCCGTAAAAGGCGAGGTTGCGTTTCAGTTGTTGGCGCGTGATATGGGCCTGTCCTTTATTGCAGGAAGGTCGGATCAACATGTGCCGCTTGCCGGTGTGGACTGTGGCTTTATCGACCATCTGTCTCAGCTCGCCCGCGGTATGGGCGAGGCGGCTCGGCATTATCTGGATTCCGAGGGTGTCGAGGCGTCGTTTGAGCCAGAACTTGATTATGCCGATGTGCTGGGGCAGGAGGTTGCCAAGCGCGGCATTGCGCTCGCGGCGGCGGGGGAGCTCGGCCTGCTTATGATTGGCTCGCCGGGTTCGGGCAAGACCATGCTCGCACGCCGCATGACGGGTATCTTGCCCGAGCTTTCTCTCGAGGATCAGCAAGAGGCGCTGTGCATCCATTCGGTCTTGGGCGAGAATATCGATGGTTTGCTGGCGGGACACCGGCCGTTCCGTAGCCCCCACCACAGCATTTCGACTGCGGGCCTTATTGGCGGCGGACGGCCGGTGCACCCGGGCGAGATTAGCCTAGCGCACGGCGGCGTGCTCTTTTTAGACGAGCTTGCCGAGTTTCCCAACAGCGTGCTGCAGACACTCCGTCAGCCCATAGAGCGCGGCTACGTCAAGATCGTACGCGTCGATGGAGCTTTCACGTTTCCCTCGCGGTTCCAGCTGCTTGCCGCGAGCAATCCCTGTCCCTGCGGCTTTTTGGGCGATCGCGAGGTACCGTGCCGCTGCTCGGCTTCGATGGTTGAGCGCTATCGGTCTAAGCTACGTGGTCCCTTGGCCGATCGTATTGACCTTATGATTGACGTGACCCGACCCGACCCGCAGGTAATTATCGAGGGCGCCGAGGGTATGTCGTCAGCTGAACTACGTGACTATGTTGTGCGGGGTCGGGCATTTCGCGCCTGGCGCGAGTCCCGTATGGACGATGCAGATGCCGAGGCCGAGGACGATGAGTCACGTTCCATCGACGGCGTCGTTTCGACCTTTGCGCTCGATGGGGCGGCGGAAAAGTGCGTGCTCGGCCTGTCGAGGCGCACACATCTCACAGGGCGCGGCATCGTGCGCTTGGTGCGTATCGCGCGCACGATTGCCGATGTTGCCGAAAGTGAGCGGGTAACCCAAGACCACGTGCTCGAGGCGGCGATGTACCAGGGGAGGAGGGACCAGTAATGCCCGAGGAGACTTTTGAGCTGCATCCCGGTGATGCGTTGTATCCAGCTACCGTTTTGGAGCTCTCTGATGTACCCCAGACGCTTTATGTGCGTGGCGACCCCGCCGCACTGTCGACGCCCTCGCTCTCCATCATCGGCGCTCGCAAGGCCTCGCCGTACGGCCTTGCCGTGGCAGAGCTGGCCGCGAAAGTTGCGGTCGAGGCGGGGGTGACGGTGGTCTCGGGCGGTGCGGTCGGCTGCGACCAGGCCTCGGGTTGGGCCGCGGTCAACGCTGGTGGCAGGCACGTCGTGGTGTTGGGTACGGGTGCCGACGTGGTTTACCCGCGCTCGAGTGCAGGGCTCATCGCGCGCACGATTGATACGGGCGGCGCGGTGGTGTCCATCTCGCCTTGGGGTATGGGGCCACGCAAGTTTGCCTTTCCGCGGCGTAACCGGGTGATTGCCGCGCTTTCGCAGGCGCTGTTCGTGTCGGAGGCCGGCATGCCCTCGGGCACGTTCTCGACAGCGGAGGCCGCCATGGACCTGGGGCGCGAACTGCTCGCGGTACCGGGCTCCATTTTGTCACCAGAGTCGCGTGGGACCAACTACCTCATCGCCAACGGTGCCTGCTGCATTGTTGACGAGGAGTCTATTGAGATGGCCATCTCGCGAATTTACGGCACCCTGCGCTATTCGCGTCCCGATGCGCCCGGTATCGCCGATCTGGACCCCACGCAGCAGGCCGTGATGCACGCGCTCATTGCCTCGCCGCTCAAGGTCGATGACATTGCCGCGCTCGTCTCCCTCGATGCCGTCGGCGTGCTCAAACTCCTGGGCTCACTCGAGCTCGAGGGACTCATCGAGCGCATGATGGATGGAAGGTATGCGCCCTCAAAGTTTGCGCTTCACGCTCAGACGCCCTTCGGTCACAATGGAAAGCGTGTCAATTAGAAAGGTGTTTGCAGATGCTGTTTGATCAAGTGACGGTTATCGGTGGCGGTCTGGCGGGATCGGAATGCGCGATTCAGCTGGCAGATCGCGGGTTTGCCGTAAAGCTGTGCGAGATGCGGCCGCTGGTGACCTCTCCTGCCCACCATACCGATCACTTGGCGGAGCTCGTCTGCTCCAATTCGTTTAAGTCGACCCGACCCGATTCTGCCGCCGGCCTGTTGAAGGCCGAACTCGAGCGTATGGGTTCGGTGCTGCTCGACTGCGCTCATCGCGCTGCCGTTCCCGCTGGCGGCGCCTTGGCGGTCGACCGTGTTAAATTCTCCGAGCTCGTCGAGGCCGAGGTTGCCGCCCGTCCCAATATCGAGGTCGTTCACGGCGAGGTCACCCAGATTCCCGAGGGCCATGTGGTTATCGCCGCGGGTCCCTTGTGCTCGCCGGCGTTGAGCGGGGAGGTCATGAAGCTCGTCGGTGGTGATTCCCTGGCGTTCTTTGACGCCGCGGCCCCGATTGTCGATGCCTCGACGCTCGATATGGATGTGCTGTTCTCGCAGTCGCGCTACGAGGAGCAGGGGAGTGGCGACTATCTCAATGCCGCGCTCAACAAGGAGGAGTACGAGGCCTTTATCGAGGCGCTTACCACGGCCGATCGCGTGGTGCTCAAGGACTTTGAGGGCGGGGACCTCTTCCAGGCCTGTCAGCCAGCCGAGGAGGTTGCGCGCACGGGCAAGGATGCCATCCGCTTTGGCGCTATGAAGCCCGTCGGGCTCACCGACCCGCGCACCGGTCGCCGTCCCTGGGCGGCGATTCAGCTGCGCGCCGAGAACAAGGAGAAGACCGCCTATAACCTGGTTGGTTTTCAGACCAACCTGACCTTCGGCGAGCAGAAGCGCGTTTTTCATATGGTTCCCGGTCTGGAGAATGCCGAGTTTTTCCGCTATGGCGTCATGCATCGCAATACCTTTGTCGATGCTCCCCATGTGCTCGATGGGACCTTCGCCGTGCCCGGCACGGGCGTGCGCCTTGCCGGACAGATTACCGGTACGGAGGGTTACATGGAAGCGGTCGCGACGGGTCTCCTCGCTGCGCTCAATACCTATGCCGAGGCTATCGAGGTTGCTCCTGTCGAGCTGCCGCGCGTGGGCGCTCTCGGCGCGCTCGTGGGCTATGCGACCGATCCTGCTACGGTCGGATATCAGCCCATGCATGTTAATTTTGGCCTGGTGCCTCCCCTCGAGGACGGTAAACGCCGCAGCAAACGTGAGCGCTATCAGGCCTATGCGGATCGCGCCCTTAAGGCCTTGGATTCCTATCTGGAATCGCGCTCCGACTTGTTTGGAGGCGACCGGTCATAGCCTTTGACCTGTACGGTGCCGTCGACTCGTTCATAGCCTATATTGCACGCGTCGAGGGGCTTTCTTCTAACACTGTTATCGCTTACGGCTCTCGTCTGGAGCGTTTTGCCACTTGGTGCGAGCGTGGGGATATCGATGCACGCACGGCGGACGTACGTACCGTTCGTATGTATCTGGCGGAGCTGTCGCGCGAGCAGGTGGCGCCCAGGACGATTGCGGCGCACCTGTCTGCCATTCGTTCGTTCTATCGATGGATGGCTGCCGAGGGTCTTATCGATGGAGACGCTGTCTCTGCGATTGCCTCGCCCAAGCTTCCACGCGATTTGCCCGGAGTGCTGACCACCCAGCAGGTTAAGGCACTGCTTGCAGCGCCAGACGTTTCAACGCCTGCGGGACTGCGCGATGCGGCGATGCTCGAATTGCTCTATGCATCCGGGGCTCGCATCTCTGAGCTTGCGGCACTCAATGTTGAGTCCATTGCTTGGTCCGAGCGAACGCTGCGGCTTTGGGGTAAGGGGAGCAAGGAGCGTATCGTGCCCCTGTATCGGCGTGCTCTCGATGTGACCCACCGCTATATTGAGGAAGGAAGACCGGAGCTTCTTGCTCAGGCAAAGCGTGGCGACGGTACGAACGGTGTGCATCCGCTGTTTATCTCGGCACGCGGCAACCGTATGAGCGCCGCCATGCTTAGGCGACGGTTTCATATGTTGGCGACGCTTGCGGGTATCCCTTCCGATATCGCCCCGCATGCGATGCGCCATACTTTTGCGACCGATTTGCTCGAGGGCGGAGCGGACTTGCGCTCTGTCCAGGAGTTGCTAGGGCATGCAAGCTTGTCCACCACGCAGATTTATACGCATCTCACGCCCGATCGGCTCAAACGCGCCGTTACCCAAGCTCTTCCGCGCGGCGAATAAGGCAGGAGATGGGTTCTATCCAATCGATCGCGCGTCCGTGTGTGTGGTTTTGATTTCGGGTTGGCAGAAAGATGTAATCCTGCTATCATTCATCGGGTTGCTTCACGGCAACAGGTTTTTATCACGCACGCGCGGCTACTTCATACCGTGGTGCCCGGGCTTTGGTAGCACATGTCCGGGTTGGTTTTGGAGGATGACCCCGCGCGGAGGCAAACCACAGGAGGTTTAACATGGCTACCAAGATTAATATCCGCACCCTGCTCGAGGCCGGCTGCCACTTCGGTCACCAGACCCGTCGCTGGAACCCCAAGATGAAGCCGTTCATCTTCGGTGAGCGCAACGGCATCTACATCCTCGACCTCAAGCAGACCATTCTTGACGCCGACCAGGCTTACACCTTCGTCAAGAACGTTGCCAAGGGTGGCAACGTGCTGTTCGTCGGCACCAAGAAGCAGGCTCAGGAGGCCGTCAAGAACGCCGCTGAGCGCGCCAACATGCCTTACATCAACCAGCGTTGGCTCGGCGGCATGCTGACCAACTTCGTCACCATCCGCTCCCGCATCAACCGCATGGAGGAGCTCGAGGCCATGGTCGAGGACGGCCGCATGGCTGTTCTTCCCAAGAAGGAGCAGGCTGTTCTGGGTAAGGAGCTCGCTAAGCTTCAGACCAACCTCGGTGGCGCCCGCGACATGAAGGGTCTGCCCCAGGCTCTCTTCGTCATCGACACTAAGCGCGAGGAGAACGCCATCAAGGAGGCCCAGCGCCTGAACATCCCCGTCGTCGCTCTGATCGATACCAACTCCGATCCCGACGAGGTCGAGTACGGCATCCCCTGCAACGATGACGCCATCTCCGCTGTCACCCTTATGTGCGAGCTCATGGCCGACGCTTGCCTCGCCGGCTCCGGCAAGGAGCAGGTCTCCGAGGCCGAGATGGCCGCTGAGCCCAAGGCCGAGTAAATCAGTCCTAATTAAGTCTTTTTCATCTCTTTGAAAGGAACCACAATGGCCCAGATTACCGCCGCTATGGTCAAGCAGCTCCGCGAGATGACCGACTCCCCGATGATGGAGTGCAAGAAGGCTCTCGTCGAGGCTGACGGTGACATGGACGCCGCTGTTGACGTTCTGCGTAAGAACGGCCTCGCTAAGGCTGCCAAGAAGGCTGGCCGCGAGACCAACGAGGGCGCTGTCGCCGCGTTCGTCTCCGAGGATGGCAAGACCGGCGCTCTGCTCGAGCTCTCCTGCGAGACCGACTTCGTCGGCTCCAACGCCAAGTTCACCGGCTTTGCTTCCAAGGTCGCCGAGGTTGTCGCCACCACCGAGCCGGCCGATGTCGACGCTCTGCTCGAGAAGCCGATGGGCGAGGAGACCGTTTCCTCCGAGCTCACCGAGATGATTCACATCATGGGCGAGAACATGAAGATCTCTCGCTTCGCCGCCCGCAAGGCCGAGAACGGCGCTCTCGCTTCTTACATCCACATGGGTGGTAAGATCGGCGTCCTCGTCGAGTTTGCTTTCGAGAAGGCTGAGACCGCTCAGGCTGAGTCCTTCAAGACCTTTGCCCACGACGTTGCCCTTCAGGTTGCCGCTGTCGCTCCGATCTGCGCTACCCGCGATCAGGTTCCGGCCGAGACCGTCGAGCATGAGAAGCAGATTTACATGGCTCAGGCTGCCGAGTCCGGCAAGCCCGAGGCCATCCAGGAGAAGATGGCTGTTGGCCGCCTGGAGAAGTTCTACAAGCAGTCCGTGCTCACCGAGCAGGAGTTCATCAAGGACAGCTCCCTCACCATCAAGAAGTACGCTGAGCAGGTCTCCAAGGAGCTCGGCGATACCATTACCGTCGTTGCCTTCGACCGTCTGGTCCGTGGCGAGTAAATAGGCTCTTGTAGCTGGTAATGAGCAGGCTGTGGGTTTTACTCACAGCCTGCTTTTTCATGGCTCTAAGCAGAGCCTTTGATATCATATTGAGAGTCTAATTAAAGGAGGATCGCTTTGTCCGACATCCGATATAAACGCGTGCTTCTGAAGCTTTCCGGCGAAGCACTGATGGGCGATGGCCACTATGGCATCGACCCCAAGATTACCGACCATCTTGCCAAGCAGGTCAAGGAGCTGCTCGCCGTTGGCCATGAGGTCGGCATCGTTGTCGGCGGCGGCAATATTTTCCGCGGCATGGCTGGAGCTGCCGGCGGTATGGAGCGTGCTCAGGCCGATTACATGGGCATGCTTGCAACCGTTATGAACGCGCTCGCCCTGCAGGATGCCTTCGAGCATAACGATGTTCCTTGCCGCGTTATGAGTGCCATCCAGATGAACGAGATTTGCGAGCCCTATATTCGTCGTCGCGCCATCAATCACCTGTCCAAGGGCAATGTCGTTATCTTCGCAGCCGGCTCGGGCAATCCGTACTTTACGACTGACACCGCCGCGGCCCTTCGCGCCTGCGAGATCGGTGCGGAGATTCTGATTAAGGCCACCAAGGTCGACGGTATCTACGACAAGGATCCCGTCAAGTGCGCCGATGCCGTCCGCTTTGACAAGATCACCTATCACGAGGTGCTCGTCCGCGGCCTGCAGGTTATGGATTCCACGGCTACGGCCCTGTGCCAGGATAACCGTATGCCCATTTTGGTCCTCAACATCGATGGCGAGGACAACGTCAAGCGCGCGCTTTCGGGTGAGCCCGTCGGCACGCTCGTCTATCAGGAGGATTAAGCATGGCAGAGAACATCACCGCCCACATGGACAAGTCGCTCGAGTCCCTCAAGCATAACTTCTCCAAGGTCCGTACCGGCCGAGCCAACGCTAACATTCTGTCCGACATCACCGTCGATTATTACGGTGTTCCCACGCCGGTCACGCAGGTTGCCGCCGTAAAGACCCCCGAGGCCCACATGCTGCTCATCGAGCCGTGGGATAAGGCGCTTATCAACGCCATCGTCAAGGCCATCGGCGCTTCCGATCTGGGTATTACCCCCAACTCCGATGGCACCGTTGTTCGTCTTCCGTTCCCGGCTCCCACCGAGGAGCGCCGTCGCGAGCTCGTCAAGGAGTGCCGCGAGTACGCCGAGCAGGCCAAGGTGTCTATCCGTAACATCCGTCGCGACTTTAACAACAAGCTCGAGCGCGATGAGGAGCTCACCGAGGACGACGTCCGCCGTGAGCAGGCCAAGGTGCAGAAGCATACCGACGAGTATGTCGCCAAGGTCGAGGAGCTTCTGAAGGAAAAAGAAGCCGAGGTCATGGAGATCTAAGGTGCAATACGACGAGAACAAACTGGTCGAGTACTTTGCCGACGCCCCTGCGGGCGTCGGTTTTTCCGACCTTGACCTCAATAACATTCCGCGCCATATCTCGTGCATCATGGACGGTAACGGTCGCTGGGCTACGGCGCGAGGTCTTGCCCGTACCGAGGGCCACAAGGCGGGTATCGTCTCCCTTCGCGAGATTATTACTGCCTGCGTGCGTCTGGGTGTCGACGTGCTTTCCGCCTATGCGTTTTCAACCGAAAACTGGAACCGCCCGCAGCATGAGGTTAACGTCTTGATGCATCTGTTTGCCAAGACGTTTATCGATGAGCTGCCGCTTCTGAAGCGCGAAAACGTCCGTGTTGTCTTTTTGGGTGATATTTCCGCGCTGCCCAAGAAGACCCGCGACGTTTTTGAATGCGGTCTTGCCGAGTGCGCCGATCACACCGGTATGACGCTGGCGCTTGCCGTCAACTACGGCGCTCGTGCCGAGATTACCCGTGCCGCCCGTCAGCTTGCGCTCGATGCCGCCGCCGGCAAGATCGACCCTGCTGCTATCGACGATGATATGGTCGCTTCGCACCTGTACACCGCCGGTCTTCCCGATCCCGAGCTGGTCATTCGCACCTCTGGTGAGCTACGCCTATCGAACTATCTGCTGTGGCAGGTGGCTTATTCCGAGTTCTATGTCACCGATACCTATTGGCCTGACTTTAATCGTTGGGGCCTTGTTGACGCCATTTTGGCCTATCAGGGCCGTGACCGTAGGTTTGGTGGACTGAGCAAGACCGAGGAGGCTTAATCGTGTCCGATCGTCCCAAGGCATCTGCTCCCAAGACGCCTACGCGCAAAGCTACCACTGCGGGAGCGCCTGCAGCGAAGAGCGGCACCGGTTCGTGGCTTGCGGGCTTTATTACCCGTGCCGCCGCCGGTATCGTCTACGCCGTCGTCTTTATCCTGTGCCTGGTTTTGGGTATCGTGCCCACCGCCATTTTTGTCTCTGTCATGAGCGGGCTTTGCTGCTTTGAGTTTTTCCGTATGACGAGGCTCGATGGCAAGGTCGCCAACGAGCATCTGGGCATTATAGCCGCCGTGCTCTTTCCGTTATCGGCGCTTGGCGATTCGCTTTTGCTGAACGCCCTGCTTTTTGCACTGATGCTCGCGGTGGGCATTTGGTATGTTTGGTCGCCGCGTACCCGCATCTCTGATGTGGCCGTGACGCTCATGGGTCCCATCTACACAGGCTTTATGCTGTCGGCTATTGTGCTGCTGCGCGATGCCGTGCCCGGTTTTGCCGGCGCCCTGCTTTCAGTGGGTGTTTGCGCGTCCCTTTGGGTCTCCGATTCGTTTGCCTACATCGTGGGCAGCCGTATCGGCAAACACAAGATGGTCCCCAAGATCTCTCCCAACAAGAGCTGGGAGGGCTTTGTTGGTGGCATCTTGGGCTCGGTTCTCATCTGGCTCATTTTGTGGGTGACGCATCTCTATAAGCTGAGCTTGCCCTATGCGCTGCTTTGCGGCGTGGTTGTGTCCATCTTGGGCGTTATCGGCGACCTTATCGAGTCGCGCATCAAGCGTGGCGTGGGCGTCAAGGATTCCGGCAACCTTATCCCGGGCCACGGCGGCATGCTCGATCGTAGCGATTCGCTTATCTTCGGCTGCATCACTGCGCAGCTGATGCTGATGATCGGAGGCGTGCTGTAATGTCCTTCCAGACGACCTATGGCTCCGATGGACGTCTCCGTGTTGCCATCCTGGGCTGTACGGGCTCTATCGGTACCCAGGCGCTCGATGTTTGCCGTCAGCATGCCGATCGTCTGCAGGTGACGGCGCTTTCCGTTAATTCCAGCACCTCCGAGCTCGTTGCGTTTGCCCGTGAGTTTTCGGTTCCGGCTGTTGCCATCGCAGATACCGCTCACGGGTCTGATGCCGTGCTGCAGGAGTTGCCTCAGGGCACGAACGTCGGCGTTGGTGCGCAGGCGGTCTGTGATCTCGCGTGCCGTGATGATGTCGATTGCGTGCTCGTTGCCATTGTTGGCGCGGCTGGTCTCGAGGCAAGCCATGCTGCCTTGATCTCGAATAAGCGCCTTGCCCTTGCCAATAAGGAGTCGCTCGTTGTTGGCGGTGACCTGCTGATGCCGTTGGCACAGCCCGGTCAGCTTATCCCGGTCGATTCCGAGCATTCTGCAATTTACCAGTGCTATCTGGGTGAGAATCCGCGCGAGGCCCACTGTATTTGGCTTACCTGCTCGGGCGGTCCGTTCTTTGGCCGTTCGCGCGAGGAGCTCGACCGTGTGACCCGTAATGACGCCTTGGCGCATCCCACTTGGGCTATGGGTGCCAAGACCACGATCGACTCGGCTACCCTCATGAACAAGGGCCTGGAGCGTATCGAGGCGATGCGCCTGTTCGGTTGCGGCCTCGACTTTATCAACGTGGTCGTGCAGCGCCAGTCAAAGATCCATTCGATGGTCGAGTTTGCCGACGGCTCCGTGATGGCGCATCTCGGGGCATCTGACATGCGCATTCCCATCCAGTTTGCCTTCTCGTATCCCGAGCGCTGGGATACTCCGGCTCCGCGCATCGATTTCCGCGAGTTGGGTCAGCTTACCTTTGCTGCGGCCGACATGGATACGTTCCGCTGCCTGGCGCTGGCCGAGCGTGCGGGCAAGACGGGCGGCACCATGCCGTGCGTGCTCAATGCCGCCAACGAGGTCGCCGTCGATGCCTTCCTGCATGATGGCTGCAGTTTTACCGATATCGATCGCATTGTGGAATCCTGTATGGATGCGCATGATGCGCAGACGGTCGATTCGTTTGAACAGCTTCGCGGTATCGATGCGTGGGCGCGTGAAAAGGCCGCGCAAGTGCTCGCCGCAACCCGTTTTTAACCCATAAGGATTGCTTTTTCGTTTTATGGAAACTGTTCTGAGCGTTCTCTCATCGGTCTTTTGGGGCCTGCTGATGCTTTCCGTCCTCGTGTTTTTGCACGAGGGCGGCCACTTTTTGGCGGCGCGTGCCTGCGGCGTCCGGGTGACTGAGTTCTTTTTGGGCCTGCCGTGTCGCTTTGATATTCACCATACGTCTCGTCGGATCGGCACCAAGTTTGGCGTGACCCCGCTGTTGCTGGGTGGGTATGCTGCCATCTGTGGCATGGATCCGACCGATGTCTCGTATGCCGATCGCGTGCTTGCCGCCATCTATCGCCACGGCCGTGTGACGGTGGCCGATCTTGCCGTCGAGCTTGAGCTGTCCGAGGAGGATGTGCTCGAGGCCTGTGCTTTGCTGCTGGGTTGGGGCTCCATAGCTCCTTGGTATGAAGAAGGAGAAAAGCCTTCGCCTGGTTACTATCCCACCAAGTACCAGACCCTGCCGCGTGATGCGGCGGGTTATACCACCTTTGACGGCCGTCGGTTCGATCGCGAGCACGCGACTGCCGAGGGTGATGTATGGGAACTGCCGTGCGGCGAGGCCGAATTCCTTGCACGCGAGCGCTCGCACACCTATTTGGGTCAGGTCTTTGTCAAGCGTGCCTTTATGCTGCTCGCGGGCATTATCGTCAATATCCTGACGGGCTTTTTGCTCCTTATGAGCATCTATTCCATCGCGGGTGTCACGGTGCCGGTGGACACCAATGTGATCGGCCAGGTTGACGAAGGCTCGATTGCCTCCGCGGCGGGAATCGAGGATGGCGACGCGATTCTTTCGGTCGACGGAGTATCGTGCTCTACCTGGATGGACGTTTACGATGCCATTGGCAAGGCTGCCGGTAAGGACGATATAGCCATTGAGTACGAGCGTGACGGCAAGAAGCATTCGACCACGGTTGCGCTCAAAGAGGACGAACGCCTAGGTGTGTATGTCTCTACGCAGGTGGTCCGTTTAGACCCCATCACGTCGGCTCGCCTGTCGTTCTCCTATGTCGTGCAGACAGCGCAGGGCGTGATGCGCCTGCTCCAGCCTCAGCATACGATGGAGATTCTCGATCAGTCCTCTTCGATCGTGGGTATTAGCGTTATGTCCTCGCAAGCTGCTGCTGCCGGCCCTGCCACGTTCCTTTCGTTTGCCGCCCTCATTTCGTTCTCGCTTGGCTTTATGAACCTGCTGCCCATCCCGCCACTCGATGGCGGCAAGTTGGTCATCGAGATCATTCAAAAGATTGCGGGCCGCGAGCTTCCGCTCAAGGTCCAGACGATTGTGAGCTATGTGGGCATCGCGCTCTTTGCGCTGCTGTTTGTCTATATGCTTCGTTCCGACATCCTTCGATTTATTCTGTAGGGGAGTGTTTGGATTGTCTTTATCCCATCCTTTGCCTCACGAGTTGACGCGCCCCGTGCATGTGGGCGGCGTGCAGATCGGTGGAGGCGCGCCGGTGGTGGTCCAATCTATGACCTGCACTGATACCGCTGATGCCCAGGCAACGCTTGCGCAAGTGTGCGCGTTGGCGCAGGCTGGCTGCGATATCGTGCGCGTGAGCGTGCCCACCGAGGCCGCGCTTGAGGGTTTCCGCACCATCTGTGCCGAGTCTCCGGTGCCGATCGTTGCCGACATCCACTTTAACCATAAGCTCGCCATTGGTGCCGTTGAGGCCGGTGCTGCCAAGCTGCGCATCAATCCCGGCAATATCGGCGATTGGGCCAAGGTTGACGCGGTAATCGATGCTGCGGGTGCCGCGGGCTGTGCGATTCGTATCGGCGTCAATGCTGGTTCGCTTGAGCAGGATATCGCTGGGCGCGACGACCTCACGCAGCCCGAAAAGCTCGTGATGTCGAGCGAACGTTTTGTCAAGCATTTTGAAGACCGCGGCTTTACGAACATTGTGCTATCGGCCAAGGCCCATAGCGTGCAAACGACGCTCGACACCTATCGTGCCCTGTCGCGTGAGATTCCCCACGTTCCGCTCCACCTGGGCGTTACCGAGGCGGGCACCAAGCTGCAGGGCACCATCAAGAGCTCGGTGGGCCTTGGAATCCTGCTGTCCGAGGGAATCGGTGACACCATGCGCGTTTCGCTCACGGCCGATCCGGTTGAGGAGCCGCCGGTCGCCTGGGGAATTTTGCAGTCGCTGGGCCTGCGTCGCCGCGGCCCCGAGATTGTCTCGTGCCCCACGTGCGCCCGCTGTCAGGTTAACCTGATCGCAATCGCCGAGGAAGTAACCGAGCGGCTTAAGAACTATGCCGCGCCGCTTTCGATTGCCGTCATGGGATGTGCCGTTAATGGCCCCGGTGAGGCTTCTGATGCCGACCTGGGCGTTGCTTGCGGACGTGGTCAGGGCCTGCTCTTTTCGCATGGCCAGATCATTGGTAAAGTAGCGGAGGACCAAATTGTCGACGCGCTTATGGCCGAGGTCGACAAGATTATTGAGGAGAAATAAATGACCCGAGCAATGTATATGTCTAAGCTGTATGCTCCGACGCTCAAAGAGGATCCGGCCGACGCTGAGCTTGCGAGCCATCGCCTGCTGCTCCGTGCCGGTATGATCCGCAAGGAGGCCGCCGGTCTCTATTCCTATCTGCCGCTCGCGTGGCGCTCGATTCGCAAGATTGAGAACATCGTGCGCGACGAGATGAACGCCGCCGGCGCCCAGGAGCTCATGATGCCCATCATGGTCGATGCCGAGCTGTGGCGTGAGTCCGGCCGTATCGATGCCTATGGCAAGGAGCTCGTGCGCTTTGATGACCGCCACGGCCGCGAGTTCGTGCTCGGCCCCACGCACGAGGAGACCGTGACTGCCCTGGTGCGCAACGAGCTGCGTTCATACAAGCAACTGCCGGTGAATCTCTATCACATCCAGGACAAGTTCCGCGACGAGTTCCGTCCCCGCTTTGGCCTGATGCGCGGTCGCGAGTTCATCATGAAAGACGCCTACAGCTTTTCTGCCACGCAGGAGAGCCTGCAGGAGGAGTACGACAAGATGAAGCAGGCCTACGCCAATATCTGCGAGCGCTGCTACATCAAGGCCCTGCCCGTCGTCGCCGATTCCGGCGAGATCGGTGGCGACACCTCCGTCGAGTTCATGGCGCTGGCAGATGCCGGCGAGGCTTCGCTGGTCTACTGCGACGATTGTGGCTTTGCTGCCGATGACGAGGCGGCAAGCACCAAGGTCGTTGTGACCGAGGGCCCCGGTGACGGCACACTCACCAAGGTCGAGACTCCGGGTATGGGCACCATCGAGGCCGTCGCCAAGTTCTTCGGCTTCCCCGAGAACGGTACGCGCAAGTCGCTGGCTCTCATCGACGCCGAGGGCAAGCCGGTTGTAGCCATCGTTCCGGGCGATCATGAGCTCAACGACTGCAAGGCCGAGCATGTCTTTGGCAAGGGCTATCGCATGATGACCGACGAGGAGCTCCAGACCTACGGTCTGCATAAGGGCTTTATCGGACCGGTTAACCTGCCCGAGGGCATTCGTCAGGTCTGCGACGAGAGCCTGCGCGAGTCCAAGCAGTGGGCCTGCGGTGCCAACGAAGTCGACTATCACTTTACCGGTGCCTGCCCCGAGCGCGACTTTACCGTCGACGAGTGGGCCGACCTGGTTACCGTCGTTGCCGGCGACCCTTGCCCGCACTGCGGCAAGCCGCTCTCCGCTGCTCGCGGTATTGAGGTTTCCCAGGTCTTCCAGCTGGGCACCAAGTACTCCGAGGCCATGGGTGCCACCTTTATGGACGAGGACGGCAAGGAGAAGCCGCTTATCATGGGTTGCTACGGCGTGGGCGTGTCCCGCTCGCTCGCTGCCGTCGTGGAGCAGCACAACGACGAGCACGGTATCGTTTGGCCGGTCTCCGTTGCCCCGTACGAGGTTGCGGTGATTCCGCTCGACCCCAAGAAGGAGGAGTGCGCTTCTGTTTGCGATCAAATCGTCGAGGGTCTGTGCGCCAAGGGTATCGAGGTTGTCGTTGACGACCGTGACGAGCGTCCCGGCTTTAAGTTTGCTGACAACGACCTTATGGGCTTCCCTTATCAGGTGGTGCTCGGCAAGCGCGGCCTTAAGAACGGCACCGTCGAGCTCAAGGATCGTGCCACGGGCGAGCGCGAGGATGTGGCGATCGATGAGGTTGTCGCCAAGGTGGCTGAGCTTGTGAAAGCAGCACGCCGTTAATCGAGCCCGCTGCGTTTAGTGCACTTGTTAAGCGGCCCTGCGTCTCTCGAGGTAGAGATGCAGGGCCGCTTTTGCGTCTAAGGGACATTTGTTGCTAAAAGGAAAACCCCGCAGCCCATGCGAGTGAACTGCACCCCAAAACCTGGACGGCTTAAATAAGAACTACGCCGCAAGGGACTGTCTCCGGAACTCCTCCGGGGTCAGTCCCTTCAGTTTAACCTGGCGCCTCCTCGTG
>NZ_JBQKLJ010000009.1:0-85524 GCF_052116285.1 Collinsella sp. Sow4_E3 | reverse complement strand
TGTGACGCTCCAGGGCGTTACTGATTCCGACGGCGTCGCCCGCCAGCCCCTGGCCCCGACCCGCGAGGGCTACACCTTCGCCGGCTGGACCTACGACCGCGAGGGCACCGATCCTGTCGACTTTGATAACCCGCTCGTCGGCGGTAGCAAACACGCTACCCTTTATGCTCAGTGGAATGCCGTTGAGAAGGACAACCCCATCGACGTCCTCTACTTCGCCAACGGCGGTGTGTTCTTTGACGGCAACGTGACACTCCAGGGCGTTACCGACGGCGACGGCGTCGCCCGCCAGCCACTGGCCCCGACCCGCGAGGGCTACACCTTCGCCGGCTGGACCTACGACTCCAAGGGCACCGACCCGGTCGACTTCAGCAAGCCGCTGGTCGGCGGCGGCGACCACGCTACCCTGTTCGCTCAGTGGACCGAGGATAAGGGAGCTGACGTTGACGAGAACAAGAACGTCAAGGATGTCCTCTACTTCGCCAACGGCGGTGTGTTCTTCGACGGCAATGTGACGCTCCAGGGCGTTACTGATTCTGACGGCGTCGCCCGCCAGCCCCTGGCCCCGACCCGCGAGGGCTACACCTTCGCCGGCTGGACCTACGACCGCGAGGGCACCGACCCGGTCGACTTCAGCAAGCCCGTCCAGGGCGGCGGCGACCACGTGACGTTCTACGCCCAGTGGACCAAGAACGAGACGCCTGCTGTCCAGACGCACAAGGTCAATTTCTATGTTGATGGTTTCACCACTACGGTTGAGGTCGAGGACGGCAAGACTGTTGCTCAGCCCAGTGATCCTTCCATCGACGGCTTCAACTTTGTCGGCTGGTCTTCTTCCAAGGCGTCCTTCAAGAAGTTTGACTTCTCTACTCCTATCACTGAGGACACCACTGTCTACGCTTTCTTTACCGCTAAGACCCCCAAGTCCGAGACTTTGAAGAAGGATGAGGGCAAGAAGCAGGTTGCTGCTGACAAGAAGGACGAGGCTAAGGCCGAGAAGAAGGACGCCGCTGCCCTTCCTACCACTGGCGACCCGATCTTTGTAGTGACCTCAGCTGCTTCCCTTGCCGGCGCCGTGGCTGCCGCCGTGGGCATGTACATGACCAAGCGTCGCGAGCACTAATCTCTACTAGTGTTTACCTCCGGGCTTAATTAGCCCAAACCTGATAACCGCGTGGGGACCCGACCCCCACGCGGCTTTTATGTTTTAGTTATCTTGCTGAGTTTTGTCGGCTCCTGCATCCGTATTTAGATGTCCGCGTCATATAAAGGAGCGCCGCTGCGATGCGTGCAGCGGCGCTCCTTTGCGTTGATTCTTATTGTATGTGCGCGGCCCTAGGCCAGCGCGCGTACGTTTGAGGAGATCTTCAGCACCAAAAACTCGGTCGAGGAACCCAGCTTGAGCAGGTCGCCGTCGTGGATAGGAATCTGACTGTCCTTGTCATCGGCGGTGCGCAGCGAGCGTGGTTTTTCGATAACGGTGGTCGTGCCGTTGCGTGTCACCAGCACCGTTCCGTTGGTGGAGTGCAGTCCGCTTGCGAGCCATGTGCCGTTGGAATACGCCACGCGCAGGTGCCGGCGGGATACATCGGGTCCTACGTTGGTGATGGCGTTTTGGTCGTGTGCAAAAGAGCCTAGTACCGTACCCTCGGGATCGAGGCTCAAAGGATAGATCGGCGGCAAGGCCGAGCCGTCTTTCGAAAGCCTGAGCAGCCCCAGTTTTGCAGGAGGCTCGTTGACCTTGCGGTTAGTGCCTTGTGCCTGGACGACCTCGGCGGTCTCGAGCGTGCCAAAGGTCTGGGCCAGTTGCGTTATGGCAAAGTCTTTGACCTCGGAGGCGGCGGCATTGGGATCAGCCAAGCATCCGCAGACCGTTAGCGCAAGGAGCTCCAAAAGGCGCCGGTCGCTTTGCTTGAGGCCCGGCATGACGGCGATGCGGTCAAAGATATTGCGCAGGATGGAACCATCGAGCCCCCAGTGTTCGAGCGACGTTGCCATGCGCTCGAGGGCGCGCGTCGTAATGACTTGCTGGCGAGCGTTGGCGGCCGCTGGACTGCTGCCGCTGCCGATTTTTGCAGCGGCAGCCAAGTTCTGGACGCTCTGCGAAAAATCGGCAAACATTTCGGGGTCGATCTTGTCGGTACCCGGAACGACGTGCACCACGCGTCGCGATAGAAACGTCTTTTCGGCAATGCGAAACCTAGGGGCCGGTTTGGCGCCCAGCGGCTTGTCCGAAACCAAGATGCGCGCCGCTTCTCGATTATTGATCTGCAGGTCGCACTTAAGGAAATCAAAGAGCACCTCGGAAGGTGTTTCCGCGCGCATGATGCGAGGCTCCTTTCTGGTATCCGGTGAAGGTGTTAGATGCAAAAGCCGGGTAGGACATAGGTCTTTTGGTCTGGTTTGTTTCCGGGCGTTGCCCAGCTAAATACGTCGCCGTCTCTTCCAACGCGGTTAAAGTACGTTGAGTTGGCGCCCTCGCTGCAGTCGGCGCTGGGGGTGCGCTCCCAGTAGCAGATCTTTTTGCCGGCGACGGTGCGGATCATGGCGTCGTTGGTGGTCAGACCGCTTACGCTCTGCTCGCGATAGAGCTGGTACTGCTCGCCTTCTCCGCTGTAGAGGGTAGAAAGGTACTCGTAGCCTTCTGCGAACGTTTCGGGCGCCTGGTAGCCGCACAGCTCGCTCATGGACGGCAGCCACAGCTTGTCATCGGTGACGGTGATGCTGGAGGCGTCTTTGGTGCCGCCGGTGTTGTTGGTGAGCTTTCGCACCGAGCGGATCTGATTACGGAGATCGTCGGGCAGCGTAGCCATGCCCTTGTCCGCCAACCATTCGCGAAGCGACGATTGCTCCCAACCGCCCGTCGCGGCGTGGTCGTTTACGGCGCGCATGGCGATGGGGGTACGGAACATAAAGGTGATGCCAGCGGGAAGGCCGTCATCGGTGAACGTGTCTGCCTTAAAGCCCACGATCTGGACTTGTGCCTTGGTCCCGTCGGAAAGCCTGACGGTCTTGGTGTTCTCGTTTTCGAGCGACTGCTTGCTGTTTACCAGGTGGTAGGTTTCGGCAATCTCGAGCACCTTTTTGCTGGAAGATGTTTCTTGGATTTTGCGGGAGATCAGGGCGAGTTCTTCCCAGGTGTAATCGTCGAGTGACGGCTTGATGCCGTGCGCCAGGTCGATAAGCCCCCAGCATCCTGTGGCAATGGCAGAGCCTGCTATGCCGGCAACGCAGACGCCGCCGAGCACGAGCGCAGCGCGACGCGAGATGACTGGGTGGCGCGTCTGAGCCTTGTCGGAGCAGGAAGGCTTCGGTTGCTGGCTAAAGTCGACCGGGGTGGGCAGCGGCGTGCGCGGCTCAAAATCTATGTCTTTAATCCAGGCATCGAGCTTGCCGACAATCGTAGACAGCGGCGCGCGCTGGGACTGCTCGTTATGGATACCGCTCATGATGACATCGACAAGCATTTGGTCGCCGGGTACGCGTGCCTCAAGCGGCTCGTGCTCGTGCTCGATCTTGTACAGGTAGGGCGATTGGTCCATATGCTCGTTTAGGCGATATGGCGTGTGGCCGGCATAGAGCGTGTAGAGTACGCTGCAGAGCTCGTATGTATCGATGCTGGGCGACGTACGCAGCGGCGCCAGCTCGGGGATGTCGTTGGAGAGCATCTCGGGTGGGGCGAACTCGGGGGTGCCGTTGCGCCAGATGCCGGTGGACATGGTAAACGAGGGGTCTGAGCGCTTGATGCTCGAGCTGCCCAGATCGACCAGGCAAAGGTCAAAACTGCAGTGTGCAATCTGCTGGGCAAGGGACCGGCGCGTCGTGCGAATGATGATATTGCGCAAGGAGATATCACGGTGTACAAACGGCGCATCGAGCTTTTGGGCACCCAGGAGAATCTCTCCCAGGCGTTTTCCAATCGCGGCGACGGTGTTTGCGGGAATGTGGCCGCCCTCGGCGGGGTCGGTTAGCTCTGCCGCAGCATCGCGAAGGGGCAGGCCTTCAATCCACTCCATAACGATGACCGGTACGGAGCCGGTATAGCCGTAGCCATAGGTTTTGGGAAAGCCGTCCAACAGTGAGACAGCTGCAAGATTGCGATACTCCTCGGTAAGCGTCTTGATGTCCGAGGGGCTGACGGCGGAGCCGTTTTCATCACAGCCGCTGAGGGGCCACAGCGTCTTGAGCGCAAAGGTCTCGCCCTCGGTGTTGACGACCTTGCGAAGATGGTGGGAACCGCCGCCGACTGCCCCGCAATCCAACAGGGTGGTAAAGCGGCGAATGGTATCGGGGTCTTCGGTGGTCGCAAACATGGCGTTTGGTTCAAAGGGGGACAACGCGATGATATTCATATCCGTGTCGTACGTCACGGGGCGATCCTTTCGAGAAAATAGTGCATGGCGATAATGTTAGTGAAAAGGTAGCGCAACCGTTGCCTTAATCGAAAAGGTGCCGTTATTTGCATGGGTTGATGCAAATAACGGCACCTTGTGCATCGAAGATGTGCGGGCGGGCTAGTCTGTGATGCGAATGACCAAGAAGCGCGTCGTGGCGCCCAAGCAAAGCGTGTCTCCGTTGTGAATCTCGACGGGGGTGTTGGCAAAGTTGGCGGGGCGCTCGCGTCTAGGCGGTTCGATAGCCTGTCGGCAGCGATCGACGCCCGAGATCAAAAACGATCCGTTGGTGGAGCCGAGGCCCTGCGCAAGCCAGCGTCCGTCTTGGAGCCAAATGCGCAGGTGCTGACGCGAGACATCGGAATCGACGTCAGTGATGGCGTTCTCGTCGCTCGTCAGCGACCCGATAATGCTGCCTACCGGGTCCGTGGTAAGGGGATGCAACGGCGGTCGTGCCGAGTTGCCCACGACGCGCAGCAGCCCCAGGCGAATGTCTCCCGTGGGGCGTGCGGTTGTCGAGAAAAATGAGGTGACGGTTGTCTCGACCGTGCCGAGTGTCGAGAACATCTGGTCGGACACAAAGGACTCGGTGTATTCGATGGCGCGGGCGGGGTCGCCAAGGCAGCCGGTAACGATAAAAAAGACCAGATGGATGTAGAGGCGATCTTTAATGTCACTATCGTCAGCGGTCTCGATGCGCTCGACGCCGTTTTTAAAGAGCATGCCGTCGACGCCGCAATTGGTAAGGGCATCCTGCATGTCTGGGACGCACGATTCCATATAGCGTTTAGCGACCTTGCTCAGCGATTGGGGGTCGGAGCCTCGGTTTTGTATGATGAGGTTGAGTATCTGGCGCGCACTTTGTTCAAAGGGCGCAAACAACGACTCGGGAAGGTCACCGGGTTTGGCGTGAACGATTTCGCGTGAGATAAACGACGGGACCGTCAAGCGTTCGGAGATGAGGCGTCCACCGTAACGGGCGTTGCCGTCCATGAGAATTTGCGCAGCGTTACCGTTGTTGATGCGACCGAGTGACTTGAGCCCGGCGTACAGTGCACAAGATGGAGTGTCGGCCATTTATTTTCGCCCCCCTCATCAAAAAAGTGACATTGAATACGCAAGTATCCTCAATTATAGGCGCTTTGCAGCTCGAAATGCTCGCCAGGGGGCGCGGACGGTGTAAATCGCTGTCAGAAGACAGCAAATTAAAAAGCGGAAAGCGGATTAATAAGCTGGGAAACGCGTTGGCAAGACCGTTGTGGGCAACATTTGGCATGATGTCGCTTTGGCTTTTGGTCACGGGGCCGTGCGGTACCATAAGCGTCAATGAACTTTGACGCACGACCCGCCGAGCTTGCCCCGGCGGGCTTTTGGCGTTGCGATGCCGGAGGAACAGCATGCTCATTCACCGTATAGCCGCGCAGCTCTACACTGCCGAGGCCTTGCAGACCGTCGAGGCCGGGCTCGACGCCGGCGAGGATGTGACGCTGGCCGTGTCGCAGTCGGGCCGCACGCTTATGGCGGCTGCTCAGTTTGCGCGCCGCCCGCGCCCTACGGTCTACATTGTGAGCGGCGAGGACGCGGCCGATCGCGCCGCGCGCAGCCTTGCCGCCTACGTGGGCCTGGCGCACGTGTGCCGCTTTCCCGAGCGCAAGGACTATCCGTGGCGCGAGCAGGCGCCCGACGATGCCGTGGTGGCGCAGCGCTGCGAGGCTCTGGGGCGTATCGTGCGCGGGGACAACTGCATCATGGTTGCCTCGGCCCGTGCATTGCTGCGTTGCGTGCCGCCAGTCGAGAGCCGCTACTGGGAGTCCACGACCTTTGCGGTGGGCGAGGAGATTCCTTTTGACGAAGTGCCGCAGCGCCTGGTGGGCATGGGCTACACCAATGCCGGCGCCGCCGACGCACCCGGCCTGTTCCGCGTGCACGGCGACACCGTCGAGGTATTCCCCGCACAAGAGAAAGCGCCCGTGCGCATTGAGTTCTTTGGCGACGAAATTGATCGCATTCGCCGTATGGTGAGCTCTACGGGCCAAACCATCGGCAACGAGGACAGCATCGAGATCTTCCCGTGCCGCGAGCTGGCGCTTACCGACGAAGCCGTTCACAACATGCACGTGGCGCTCTATCGCGCAAGCCAGAGCGACAGCAAGCTGGCGGCGCTGCTCGAGATGGTTGATGCGCGTATCGTCACACCCGAGCTCGACCGCTTTTTGCCGGTGATGTACGGCCAGACCGTGAGCCCGTTGGCGCACGTGAGCGGCAAGGCGCTTGTGGTTCTGTCCGAGCCGCGCTCGCTGTTCGACGACTGCCTGCGTGCCTACGAGGATATCGAGGCGCGCGCCGGCGAGGCGGGGATTGACCGCTTGGACGGCCTGTACGTGCGCGCCCAGCAGCTCGACTTTGGTGCTCAGCAGCGCCTGAACTACGTGAGCCTGATCCGCGCCGGCGGTGCGGTTACGGCAGAGCTCAAGATTGAGCAGCCGGCTATCGCAGGCTCGGACAACCGCTTTATGACGCGCGTTCAGGAAGTCGTGGGCAAGCGCTATGCCTGCGTGTTTGCCATTCCCGACCGAGGAGCGCGCGAGTCGATGGAGCTCACCTTTGGCGACGAGGGCATTACCTTTGAGGAGTCGCTGACGGCCGCCCCCGAAAATGCCGGCGTTATTGGCGAGCGCGTACGCGTGGCAGCGGCAGATTCTGCCGACCGTGCTGTCCGCCAGGAGGCCCATGCCTCGATCCGCGAGCGCCGCGTCGACGCACTCAACGCCCGCCCGCTCGAGGCGGGCGCCGCCCAGGCTGCCGCCGGTGCTGCCGTACCCACCATCTCGCGCGGACGCGTGACCTTTGTGGATGCTGCCCTGCCGCAGGGCGTGGTGGTGCCCGATGCCAACCTAGCCGTGTTCTCGATCGCCGATCTCAATGCCCGCATGGACGCCAACCGCGCGCGCAGCCGTCGCAAGGTGGACATTACGCAGATCACGTTTCCGTTTAAGCCGGGCGACTACGTGGTGCACGCTACCCACGGCATCGCGCTCTTTAGCGAGATCGCGCGCCAGGAAGTGGGCGGCAAGGAGCGCGACTACTTTTTGCTGGAATATGCCGACGGCGACAAGCTCTACGTGCCGCTCGAGCAGGTCGACCGCATCACGCGCTATGTTGGTCCCGACGGCGACAAGCCGCGCCTGACTAGGCTCAACACCGCCGACTGGACGCGTGCCACCAACAAGGCGCGCAAGAACGCCAAAAAGCTGGCGTTTGACCTGGTCGATCTGTATACGCGCCGTTCTTCGATTACCGGTATCGCCTGCCCGCCCGACACGCCCGAGCAAATCGAGATGGAGGAGAGCTTTCCTTACGACGAGACGCGCGACCAGCTGGAGGCTATCGCCGATATTAAGGCCGACATGGAGGCGCCCAAGCCCATGGACCGCCTGCTGTGCGGCGACGTGGGCTTTGGCAAGACCGAGGTTGCCCTGCGCGCGGCGTTTAAGTGCGTGGACTCCGGCCGTCAGGTCATGGTGCTCTGCCCCACGACCATTCTGGCCCAACAGCACTACGAGACCTTCTTTGAGCGCTTTGCCCCGTTTGGCCTCGAGGTCGAGGTGCTCAGCCGCTTTCGCACGCCGGCGCAGCAGAAGCGCGCGCTCAAGGCGTTTGCCGAGGGCACGATCGACGTGCTCATCGGCACGCATCGTTTGCTTTCGGCCGATGTGAACCCCAAGAACCTGGGTTTGGTGATCATCGACGAGGAGCAGCGCTTTGGCGTGCAGCACAAGGAGCAGCTCAAGAACCTGCGCGAGCAGATTGACGTGCTCACGCTTTCGGCAACGCCTATTCCGCGAACCATGCAGATGGCCACGAGCGGCGTGCGCGACATGAGCCTGATCACCACGCCACCGACCGGGCGCCGCCCCGTGATCGTGCACGTGGGGGAGTACGACCCCGACGTGGTGAGCGCGGCGATTCGCCTGGAGGTGGGCCGCGGCGGCCAGGTGTACTACGTGTCCAACCGCGTCAAGACCATCGACGACGCCGTGGCACGCGTGCACGAGGCCGCGCCCGAGGCGCGCGTGGGCGTGGCGCACGGCAAGATGAGCCCGCGCGAGGTCGAGGACGTCATGATCGAGTTTGCGACCAAAAAGATCGACGTGCTCATCGCCACGACCATCGTGGAGAGCGGCATAGACAACGCGACCGCCAACACGCTCATCATCGAGGATTCGCAGCGCTTGGGCCTGGCACAGCTCTATCAGCTCAAGGGCCGCGTGGGCCGTTCTGCCACGCAAGCCTACGCGTACTTTATGTTCCCGGGCGAGCTGCCGCTCACCGAGGAGGCTACGGCGCGCCTGACCGCACTCTCCGAGTTCCAGGACCTGGGCAGCGGCATGCGCATCGCCATGCGCGACCTGGAGATCCGCGGCGCCGGCTCGCTCATGGGCGCCGAGCAGCACGGCAACCTGTCGAGCGTGGGCTTTGACCTGTTTACGCAGATGCTGGGTCAGGCCGTGGCCGAGGCGCGTGGCGACGACGATGCCGGTGTGGAGGCGGCGAGCGTGGGTATCAACCTGCCGGCCGACTACTTCTTGTCCGAGGAGTACCTGCCGGCGGTGGATCAGCGCGTGCTCGTATACCGTAAGCTTGCGGCGGCCGGGGACCTGGAGAGCATCGACGAGGTGCAGGAAGAGACCGAGGCCGCGCATGGCGAGCTGCCGTTGGCGGGACTCAACCTGTTCAATCGCGCGCGAATCCGCATTCGCGGCGAGCGCCTGGGGCTCGAGAGCGTTACGCTCAGTGGCGGTCGCATCACGTTTTTGGGCGTCGACGTTCCCAAGAAGGTGGCCTATGAGCTTAAGACCCGCTATGGCGCGGTAAACTTCCCCAAGAGCCGCAAACTGTCGGTGCCCTACAAGGCGGGCGCCGGCGCGGGCAGCGGCCTGGGTCGCGGTCTCGACGCCAACGACGGCACCGGCCCCGTGGCCGCGGCACTCATGCTGCTGCAGCAGCTGGGCACGTCCGACGATGACTAACGGGTCGACGCCGTAAACGCCCCATTTGGGCAATCTGGTTCCATCGAAAGGAAAGCATGTTCGGGTACATTTATAAGAAAGATGCCGCTGCTATCGCGGCTATCCTTGTCCTCTGCCTGGGCGTGGGCAGTTTCTTCGATTATCAGATCTCGAGCGCGCTGTTCAACATCGGCAGCGTGTACGGCCGCTTTATCGAGGCGGCCGGCGAGCTGCCGTTTGAGCTGACGGCGAGCGTCGCGGGCGTTATGCTCGTGCGTGCGGTGCGTCCCGACTCCAGGGGGAGCAAATGGCTCGCCGTGCTCGGCATCCTCGTCAATGTTGGCCTGACCGGCTACGAGATCGTTTCGTCCCTGAGGGTTGGCGGCAAACTCATCGTGGCTCAGTTGGTGCTGACGTTTGTGCTGGCCATCGTCGCCAACCTTATCGTCTATCGCCTCACGCGCACGACCGAGCCTGATGAGCTCACACGCTGGGCGCTCATGGTGCTTGCCGTGTGGGTCGCTCAGGCTATCATCCTCAACGTGATCGTCAAGCCGCTGTGGTCGCGCCCGCGCATGCGCGTGGTCGAGGTGACGCCGGGGCTCGAGTTTCAGCCGTGGTGGGTGATCGGCAACCCCGACAAGCGGGCCTATATTGCCGCCGGTGTAGTCAAGGACGGCTTTAAGTCGTTTGCGAGCGGACACGCGGCGCACGCGGCGATCGGCCTTATGCTCGCCGGGCTTCCCGCAGCGGCCTTTAAGGAAAAGCCGTCGCGCCGTCGTGTGGTCTTTTGGACGGCGGCTGTGGTTGTGGCGTTCGTCGCGTTTGGCCGCATCGTAATCGGAGCGCACTTTTTGAGTGATGTGAGCTGCGGTTTTGCCCTGGTGCTGGCACTTGAGTGCCTTGCCGCGCGCATTGCCTATCCCAGCGGCGTACAATAGCTCCGTTTGAATCATCTGGCCGATACCCGGTAAGAGAGGATTGCCATGCTCGCGTTTAACAACGATTATTCCCACGGCGCACACCCGGCGGTGCTGCAGGCGCTCGTCGACACCAATATGGAGCAGCAGCCCGGATACGGTACCGATGCACATACCGAGCGTGCCAAGCAGCTTATCTGCGAGGCCTGTCAGGCCCCCGATGCCGACGTGTTTTTTCTGGTGGGCGGCACGCAGGCCAACGCGACGGTGATCGACATGCTGCTCGCGCCGTACGAGGGCGTCGTTGCTGCCGAGACTGGCCACGTCGCCTGCCACGAGGCGGGCGCCATCGAGTTTGGCGGCCACAAGGTGCTCACCATCCCCGGCTACGAGGGCAAGATGCACGCCGAGGACCTTGAGAACTATATCCAGGTGTTCTACGAAAACGAGAGCTACGAGCACACGGTGTTTCCGGGTGCCGTGTACGTGAGTCTATCGACCGAGTACGGCACGCTGTACTCCAAGGCCGAGCTCGCGGCGATTCACGCAGTGTGCCAGAAGCGCGAGATTCCGCTGTTTGTGGACGGTGCTCGCCTGGCCTATGCGCTGGCGGCCGATGAGTGCGACATTACCCTGCCCGAGCTGGCGCAGCTGTGCGACGTGTTCTACATCGGCGGTACCAAGTGCGGCGCGCTCTGCGGAGAGGCTGTGGTGTTCTGCGGTATGCACGCCCCGGCGCATCCCATTCCGCGTATTAAGCAGCATGGCGCGCTGCTTGCCAAAGGCCGCCTGACGGGCGTGCAGTTTGAGGCGCTCTTTACCGACGGCCTGTATTTTGAGATTGGTCGCCAGGCGATCGAGACCGCTCAGGCGCTGCGTCGCGTGCTGCACGAGCGCGGCTACCAGTTCTTCTTGGAGACGCCGACCAACCAACAGTTTGTGATTCTGCCCAACGAGGACATGGCCCGCATTCGCGAGCATGCCTCGATTGAGTACTGGGAAAAGTACGACGAGACCCACACGGTGGTGCGCTTTTGCACCAGCTGGGCCACGACGCAGGAGGACATCGACGCGTTGGCGGCTGTCCTGTAGCCTGATGTAGTGACAAGGGGCTGCCCTGCGCCTGAGCTTGGCGCAGGGCAGCCTTTGTTTTTGAGGGGGAAGGGTTGTATGACCGAAATGTCCGAGCCGACGATTCGCCTGGCGACGCCCGACGATGCGCCGGCGTTGCTTGCCATCTATGAGCCGTATGTGCGCCAGACGGCGATTACCTGCGAATACGAGGTGCCGAGCGTTGAGGAGTTCGCCGGGCGTATCGAGCGTACGCTCAAGCGCTACCCGTATTTGGTGATGGAGCTGGACGGGCGTCCGGTAGGCTATGCCTATGTGAGCCCGCTCAACAGCCGCGAGGCATACGACTGGTCGGTCGAGACGTCGATCTACCTGGCGCGCGATGTGCGCCACGGCGGGCTGGGCCGCAAGCTGCACGATGCGCTCAAGCAATGCCTGATCGCGATGGGCATCACCAACATGTGCGCGCTCATCGCCGTGCCGCACGACAAGGACGACGAGTATCTGACGCACAACAGTCAGGATTTCCATGCCCATATGGGGTATCGCCTGGTGGGTGCCTTCGACCGCTGCGCCCAAAAGTTCGGTCGCTGGTACGACATGTGTTGGATGGAGCTGGTCCTAGCCGAGCGCACGCCCAACCAACCCAAACCAACCTGGTTCCCCGACCTCCCCAAACCTACCATTTAGGGACAGGTTTATTTTGGCAGGTTAGCCGATGGGTTCGGTGTATTTGGCGCGGTCGGTGCGTTGGATGCGCTTGGAGACATGGAGCGGTCGGCCGTCGGTGTCGTAGACGTAGTCGGTGATCAGGATCAGCGCCTGCCCGCGCTCAACGTTGAGCAAAAACGCCTCGTTTTGCGAGGCATAGCACACCTCAAAGGTCTTATGCCCCTGTGCCGGTGCGCGATGGAACTCCTGTCGCAGCGTGGCGTAGAGCGAACCGTTGATATCGCGATCGATGAGCGTCTCGAAGCTTGGCGGCAGGTAGGTGGTCTCCAGGCACAGCGGCGCGTCGTCCAGGTAGCGCAGGCGGACAAGTTTGACGAGCTTGCTGCCCACGGCGGCGTCAAAGAACTTAGCTATGCTGCCGGCCGCCTTGGCAAAGCCCGAGTCCACGGTGCGCGTGGTGGGCTTCATGCCCTGGCCTTCGACCTGCTTGGTATAGCTCGAAAACACCAGGTTGTTCTCGTGGAGCGCGGGCGTGTCGGCCACAAAGGCGCCACGCCCGCGCTCGGTGCGCACCAGGCCCTCATCAACGAGCACCTTAAGGGCGTGGCGTACGGTGCTGCGTGACAGCCCCGATTCGTCCATGAGTTCCATCTCGGACGGCAGCTTGTCTCCGCGCGCATACGTGCCGGCAGCGATGCGATCGCGCAGCGTGCCCGCCAAGCGCTCGTATTGGGTCAGTTTCTTTTTAGATGTGACGCCCATATTGCCAACCTATATCTAACCTGTATGCTTACCTAAGCAAGCATGTATTAAATAAAACAATAAAACTGCTGGTAGCGAGCTACCGAAAACCGCAGCAGCAAAATATCTAAGACAAATATAGCATACAACTAGTCGACATAACCAAAACATGTATGTAACTTGTATGCCTGTGATGAGCATCAAACGAGAAGAAAGGCTGATGCACGATGACTACTCAGGAACAGGTTAAAGATGTCGTCTCCCAGGTTTTGGCCGACAAGGCAGACAAGGGCGGCATCAAGCGCGTCGTGTGGATTGGCGCCGGCGGATCCAACGGCGGTAACTATCCTGCCCAGTACTTTATGGAGCACGAGGCCACGCAGGTCGTGAGCTCCAGCTACACCAGCAACGAGTTCGTGCACGCCACCCCTGCCTACGTTAACGAGAACACCTTGGCCGTCGTCGTGTCCATGCGCGGCACCAAGGAGACTATCGTCGCCGCCCAGGTCGCCAAGGACCACGGCGCCAGCACCATCGCCATCTATGTTGACGAATCCGCCCTCACCGAGGTCTGCGACTACAAGATCCAGTACGACAGCCTGGCCGTCGACGAGTCCTGCATGGGCCGCACCAACTCCGCCGTCGTGACCATGATCGCCATGGAGCTCACGCAGCAGACCGAGGGCTATGCCGAGTACGAGACCGCCATGGCCGCCTTCGACTTGGTCGACCCCATCTATCGCAAGGCCGTCGAGTACACCCGTCCGCTTGCTGCCAAGTGGGCCGAGCAGAACGCCGACAAGCCCTGCATCAACGTGATGGCTCAGGGTCCGCTCTTTGGTGCCGCCTACGTCTTTAGCATCTGCAACGTGCAGGAGATGCTACAGATCGACTCCTGCACCATCAACACCTGCGACTTCTTCCATGGCCCCTTCGAGATCCTGGACAAGCGTACCTCGCTGTTCCAGCTCATCAGCGTCGGCCGCAGCCGCTGCAACGACGAGCGCGGCATCCGCTTCGTCAACCAGTACGGTGGCGAGCGCGTCTATCAGCTCGACGCCAAGGAGCTCGGCCTCAACGACATCAAGGACAGTGTGAGCGAGTACTTCAACCACCTGATCTTCGCGCCGATCCTCAACAACGTCTACATGCGCGCGCTCTCTGCCGTCACCCACAAGGACTATATGACGCGCCGCTACATGTGGAAGCTCGACTACTAGGAGTTACGCGGTTTTGCCAAACCGCGTAACGGCTCGACGCTGCAAACCCGCCAGAGCGGCAATCTGCCTTTCAGCTTCAGCGGCATGACCAGAAGGTCAATGCCGCTTCGCTTCAAGGCACCTTGCTCGCTCTGGCGGGTTTTCGTTGACGTTGCCAAAGCATCGGCGTCGCCTTGGTCCAGATGTGGCAGTTGAGGACGTTCCCTTTCTGCCGGCAGTTGGGGACAGTCCTAGCCGTTGGGTAGTCATTGGGGACGTACTTAAACGACTAGTCATTGGGGACGTTCCTGAATGACTAGTCGTTTAAGTACCTCCCCAACGAGTACCAATGACCATGTGGGGGAGCAGATTTTTCCGTTCGGCGATTTGTGGCTTGAAAAATGTATATAACGACTATAACGTAGTATGAAACATATTGGAAACAATACCGAGGAGGCTGCGTTGAAGAAAAGCAATCTGGGCTATGTGCTGGTGCTGATCGCCGCGCTTATGTGGGGCAGCATCGGAATCTTTGTAAACGGCATCTCGGCCATGGGTGTTTCGTCTCAGAGCATGGCGGCCTTTCGCCTGTTGTCGGGTGCCGTCTTAATGGCTCCGGTCTTGGCGTTCATGGGTTGCCAGGGAGGTGCTCGTGAGGGAAAAGTATCGGGTCCGCTGACCCTGTTCAAGGCAAGCCCTAAAGAGCTTGTTCCCTGCGCGCTTGTCGGTATCGTCGGTTTGGCCGCCGCCAACACCTGCTATTACGAGTGCATGGGCGAGGTGGGCATGTCCACGGCCTCGGTGCTGCTCTACACCTCGCCGGTGTTTGGCGTCATGCTCGGCCGCGTGCTTTATCGCGAGGACGTGACCCCTAACAAGCTCGTTGCCATTGTCTTTAACATCGTTGGCTGCGTGCTTGCAGTGACCAATGGCGACCTTTCCGGTTTTCATTTTTCGGTTTGGGGCGTCACGTCGGGTGTGATTGCAGGCCTTTGTGGTGCGTCGCTCGCGGTGTTTAGCCGGATAGCAACCAAGACGGTCCACCCGCTGGCTGTCACGTTTTGGGGCTTTGTTTTTGGCGGTGCGGTTATGGCAGCTATCGCGGCTCCGTGGCCAGATGTCGCCGCGGCAATGTCGCCACAGCTGCTGCTGCTGTTCCTTGGTTTTGGACTCATCCCCACAGCCGTGGCTTACATCTTATATATGCAGGGTCTGTCCATGGGGCTCGAGACGTCGAAAGTTCCCGTCGTAATGTCATTCGAGACAGTTGTCACCGTACTGCTGGGCATTGGTGTCTACGCCGAGCCCGCCGGCGCGATCAAGGTCCTGGGCATCGTGCTGGTGCTCGCGTCTATCCTGATCATGAATACCGACTTTTCCAAGCTGCGCAACAGTGTGTTTGTCGGCCATGTCATTGAGAGCATGACCTTTAAGCCCAACGCGTGGTGGACGGAGAAATCGCAGGACATGGATCTGTTTAAGGAACGCACCGGCATCGCGCTGGAGCCCACCGTACAGGAAAGTCCCTGGTACTTCGTGCGATAGGGAATTGCGTGCGGCATCCGACCTGGGGTTATCCAGCCAGTGTCCGCTTATCCAGCCCCAACGTTTCGAGTACGTTAAACCCGTAAACGGTCGATTTTTAACCGCGAACGGTCTTTATACTAATTATCAATATAAGTAGCGTATAAGACGTTATAATGACCATAACGAGAAGGAGGAGGCAAGATGAATCAGATCATTCTCGCATCTCATGGCGGCCTGGCCGCAGGCGCCAAAGACACGCTCGAGATGGTTCTCGGCGACGTGTCGAACGTCCACGTCGTGTCGCTTGCTCGTGACGACAAGGAGCCCATCACCAATAAGGTGGACGCCATGATCGCCACGTTCAACGCGGACGACACCGTCTATGTGCTGACCGATATGCTCGGCAGCTCGGTCAACAACAGCATGGTCGAGCTTTCCAAGAACGGCACGAAGTTCACGGTTGTCAGCGGTTTCAACATCCCGCTGGCGCTCACGCTCGCTATGAGCCCCGCCCCCGTCAAGGGCACCGAGCTCGCGGCCCTCATCAACGAGGCCCGCACTGGTCTGACCAACCCCAACGCACCGGTCGAGGCCGTCGCGGCTCCCGCCAAGAAGGCCAAGGCGTCCCGTCACAGCTCCGGTCCCGCCAAGATCGTCCTCGCACGTCTTGACTACCGTCTGCTGCACGGTCAGGTCGTCTTTACCTGGACCACCAAGGTTCAGGCCGAGCGCATCATCGTCGTCGACAACGCTGCCGCCAACGATGACATCAAGAAGGGTGCTCTTAAGCTGGCCAAGCCCCAGGGCGTGCGCCTGAACGTCTTCACCGTCGAGCGTGCCCTCGCCAAGATGGACAAGCTCAACACCCTCGGCGAGCGCGTCATGTTCGTCTTTGGCAACACTGCCGAGATGCTGCAGTTCTGCCAGGGCTACAAGCTCGACGCCATCAACCTGGGCGCCACCGCCAACCACGACGGTGCCGATCAGGTCGGCGGCAAGGACAGCTCCGTCTTCTTCGACGCCACGCAGAAGGCCGACATCAACCAGCTGCTCGACATGGGCATCAAGCTCTATGTCCAGCAGACCCCCACGTATCAGAGCGTCGACATCGACGCCAAGCTGTAGTCAACCAGGCTTTTGCCTGACTGAAAGGAGAAGGGTATGAATACGTTCATCAGTGCGGTGCTCGTCGGCCTCGTCGGCGTGTTCTGCATGTGGGACTCCCGCCTGCTCGGTCGTCTTAACTTCGAGCAGCCCCTCGTTGGCGCTACGCTCGTCGGTCTGCTGCTGGGCGATGTGCCCACTGGCCTTGCCGTCGGTGCCGCCGTCGAGCTCGTGTCCATGGGCCTGGTGCAGGTCGGTGCTGCCGTTCCGCCCGATATGGTCCTGGGCGGCATCGTGGCCGCTGCCTTTGCGTGCCTGACCGATGCTTCCGCCGAGACCGCCATGACGATCGCCATCCCGGTCGCCGTCCTGGGTCAGCTCCTCGGCATCGTGTTCCGTTCCATCATCGCCGCCCTCACCCATGTGGCAGATAGCGCGATCGATAACGGAAAGTTCAAGACCGCCTACCGTATGCACATCTGCGTCGGCACTGGTCTGTACGCCGTCATGTACTTCCTGCCGATCTTCCTCGCCGTCTTTGTTGGCACCGACCTGGTTCAGGCCATCGTCAACATGGTCCCCGAGTGGCTGTCCACTGGTCTTAACGTTTCGACCAAGATCATGACCGCCTACGGCTTGGCGCTGCTGCTCACCATGATGATCAAGAAGGGTATGACTCCGTTCCTGTTCATCGGCTTCCTGCTCGCCGCTTACCTCAACCTGTCCGTCATCGCGGTCGCTCTGATCGGTGTGTGCCTGGCTGTCGTCTTCATGGGCTTCAAGTTCAACGGTTCCCATGCAGCCGCCGGTGTCGATTCCGACTACGATCCGCTCGAAGACGACGAAGACTAAGGAGGAACACACTATGGCAACCGCAACCAAGGACGTGTCCCTGAACAAGAAGGTCAGCCAGTTCTTCTGGCGCTCCTGGGCCATCCAGGCCTCTTGGAACTACGAGCGTCAGATGAACATGGGCTTCCTCTATGGCATGGTTCCCACGCTCGATCGCCTCTATCCGGATGAGTCCGACCCCAAGCAGCTCGCTGCCAAGAAAGAGGCTTACCGCCGTCACATGGCGTTCTACAACTGCACTCCGCAGACGAGCGCTTTCGTCCTGGGCCTCGCCGCCTCCATGGAGGAGGAGTACGCCAAGGATCCCGAGAACTTCGATCCCGATTCGATCAACGCGGTCAAGACCTCCCTCATGGGTCCGCTTTCCGGTATTGGTGACTCCTTCTTCCAGGGCACCATCCGCGTTATCGCCTTTGGTCTGGGCGTTCAGCTGGCTCAGCAGGGCTCCATCATGGGCCCGATCCTGGCCATGCTCATCTCCATCGTGCCCTCCGTGCTGATCACTTGGTTCGCAGCCAAGATGGGCTATCAGGGCGGCCACGAGTACCTGAGCAAGCTTCAGGGCGGCGACCTCATGGAGAAGCTCATGTATGTCTGCGGCATCGTGGGTCTTATGTCCGTGGGCGGCATGATCGCTACGCTGATCGGCGCCACCACCCCGCTGCAGTTCGCTGACGGCACCGTCGTGATCCAGGACATCCTGGACGGCATGATGCCCCAGATGATTTCCCTTGGCCTCACCGGCCTTATGTACTGGCTCATCAAGAAGAACGTCAACACCGGTTGGCTTCTTGTGATCGCCATCGTGGGCGGCATCGCCCTCTCCGCGGCCGGCATCCTGGCCTAGTCGCGCCCAAGCGTCTAACCGCTTTCCCCGGGGAGCCTGCCTGGCATCCCATACCCCAGGCAGGCTCCCATCCCTAAATGTGTCAAAGGGACAGTCCCTATGTCACATCTTCAATGGGCCGGCGACTCGGTCCAAATCACGGTAGCCCTGCGCACGTCCGGCAAAGTGGCGTCGCAAAAATCGAAAGGAATGTGTCAGATGTACGAGATCGACCTTAACCTCCCTAAGCAGATCGTCGCTGACGTCCTGTCCAACCACGAGATCCACAGCGTCGCCTTCGTCGGCTGCGGCGCTTCCATGTCCGACCTTTACCCCGCCAAGTACTTCCTGGCCAACAACACGGACAAGCTGAACGTTCAGATCTTCACCGCAAACGAGTTCAACTACGACACGCCCTCCTGGGTCAACGAGCACACCTTCGTGATCACCTGCTCCCTCGGTGGCTCCACGCCCGAGACCGTCGAGGCCAACAAGACCGCTAAGAAGCACAACTGCCCGGTCGTCTCCCTCACCAACAAGGCCGGCTCCGCTCTGACCGTCGACGCCGACCACGTCATCATCCACGGCTTCCACGCCAACTACGCTGCCAAGTGCGAGAAGCCCGGCTATGCCATCGCTCTTGCTCTCGAGATCCTTCAGCAGACCGAGGGCTATGACCACTACGAGGACATGATCACCGGTCTCACCAACATCTTCGACCTCTGCGAGAACGCCGCTCAGTCCTGCAAGAAGCTCGCCAAGAAGTTCGCCGAGGACTTCAAGGACGACAAGATGATCTACTTCATGGCTTCCGGTGCCTCCGAGAAGATGGCTTATTCTCACGCCGCCTTCCTGTTCACCGAGATGCAGTGGATCGACGCCGCCGCCTACAACACCGGCGAGTACTTCCACGGCCCGTTCGAGGTTTCCACCGAGGGTAAGCCCTACGTCTTCTTCATGTCCGATGGCGCTACCCGTCCGATGGACGCCCGCGCCCTCACCTTCCTTAAGCGCATGGGCGCCAAGGTCGCTCTGATCGACTCCAAGGACTACGGCCTGGCTGACGCCGTGCCCGCGAGCGTCGTCACCTACTTCAACCCGCTGCTGCACCTCGCCGTTATGCGCGAGTATGGCAACCAGATCGCCGAGGCCCGTCAGCACCCGCTGACCATGCGTCGCTACATGTGGAAGCTTTCCTACTAATCACAAGTAAGTAGACCTTACGGGTTGATTGAGAGGGGATGGGGTTTTCGCCCCGTCCCCTTTTTTGCTTTGGGGGCGTGTTTGTCGCGCCGCAAACCCCAGATAAAACCTACCAAAATAAACCTGTCCCTTTTTGGCAGGTGGAAGGAGGAGCGTATGATCAAGGCAGTGCTGTTTGACATGGACGGCGTGCTGGTCGATACCGAGTGGTTCTACAACCGTCGCCGCGTGGCGTTTATGGAAGAGAAGGGGTTCCACTTTGACGAGATCCCCGACCTTTCGGGGTCTAACGAGCCGGCCATTTGGAAGTCGCTGGTGCCCGACGATGTTGAGCTGCGTGAGCGCCTGCGCGTGGAGTACAAGCAGGTCTACAGCCCGCGCCACCCCGTTCCGTATGCCGAGCTTCTCAACGAGCAGACGGAGCCGGTGATGCGTGAGCTGCATGAGCGCGGTGTGAAGTGTGCCATCGCAAGCTCGTCCTATCGCGAGCTGATCGACGAGCTGGTGGAGATTGCCGGCATCGCCGACGTGCTGGACTACACCATCAGCGGTCACGAGTGCAGTGCGTTTAAGCCCGACCCCGAGATCTACCAGCGTGCCATGGAGGCGCTGGGGATGGAGCCTTCCGAGTGCCTGGTTATCGAGGATTCGCCTCTGGGCATCGAGGCTGGCAAGCGCTCTGGCGCCCGCGTCCTGGCGCTGCGTCCGCACGAGGGCGTCAACCTGGACCAGTCTGCCGCCGACGTTGTCATCGACAATCTGTGTGACATCCTACCTGCCATTTAGGGACAGGTTTATTTTGGCAGGTTTTATCTGGGCAAATGCCGAATTCGCCGTGAAGGGATCGCTCTCTTCACGGCGTTTTTCTTTTGAGCGGCCTCACGGTCCTTCTGATGGTTGTCGAGAGAGGGTGAATTGAGGCGCCCCCGCACGCTCCATGCTACAATCGCGGGCATGCCCCACAACTATATCTGCCTTCGAAAGGAGCCTGCGTGGCGGATGCCATCGATCAGCTCACGGACCGCGTGCTCGTACTCGGCCGCCTCACCATCGTCCGCCGTGCCATTACTACCGTGGCAGTCACGGTCTCTGCCGTTCTCCAGACATTCCTGATCCAGGCGTTCATTCGGCCCGCTGACCTGCTTCCGAGTGGTCTTACCGGTGTCGCGGTCCTGCTCGATCGCGTTACCTCGCTAGGCGGCGTTCACATCGACATCTCGCTCGGTATGCTCGCACTCAACATCCCCGTGGCGCTCCTATGCTGGAGCGGCATTAGCAAGCGCTTCGTCATCTTCTCGTTGATGCAGGTCGTGCTCTCGTCGCTGTTCCTCAACGTCTTTCACTTTGCGCCGTTTTTGGGCGACAAGATCATGCTCATCATTTTTGGCGGCGTGGTCTCGGGCCTGGGTGCTGCCATCGCGCTTAAGTCCGGCGCATCCACCGGCGGCACCGACTTTATTGCGCTGTGGGTCTCCAACCACACAGGCAAGACCATCTGGGGCGTCATCTTTGGCTTCAACTGCTTTATCCTGGCAATCTTTGGTTTTATGTTTGGCTGGGACAAGGCGGCGTATTCCATTGTGTTTCAGTTTATTTCGACCAAGACCATCGACAGTTTCTATCATCGCTACGATCGTGTGACGCTGCAGATCACGACGCGTAAGGCAGACGAGGTTATGACTGCCTACGTAAACCATTTTCAGCACGGCATTAGCTGCGCCGAGGTCGTCGGCGGATACAGCCGCGAGAAGATGTACCTGCTGCACACCGTTGTCTCGACCTACGAGAGCCAGGACATTATCAGGCTGGTATGCGAGGTTGATCCCGGCGCCGTGATCAACGTGTTCCACACGCTCAACTTTGTGGGCGGTTGGTGGGGCGGTCATGTCGACGAACCCATGCCCACGGCTGTTCCCGATCCCGACAAGCCCGCACGCATGGCCAGCAGGCAGGTGCGCCTCAGCGAGCAGGACAGCTTGCAGCAGGACGACGGCAAGTAAGGTATTTGGCATTTTGCCGGCTCTGCTCAATCCTGTCCCTTTTTGGTAGGGAGGGTGTATCGTTTTATCGTTATGAGGTAACATAAAACTAGACGTTATATACGTATTTGTTATTCTGATATTTCGATAAGAGTGATTAGATATGCCTGCACCCAAAAATGCGCCGCTGTACCAGCAGATTTACGACGAAATCAAGGATTCGATCGAGAAAGGTGTTTATGCACCCAAGGAGCGTATCCCGTCCGAGCTTGAGCTTGCCGAGCAGTACGAGGTGAGCCGTATTACGGTGCGCCGCGCCGTAGAGGAGCTGTGTTCCGATGGCTATCTGGTTAAACAGCAAGGCCGTGGCACGTTTGTCTCCACGCCGCACATCAACCGCCAGTTTCATGCCTCGATGCTGCAGACGTTTACCGCGCTGTGTGCCGACAATGGCATGAAGGCCGGCGCGCATGTAATCGATCGCCAGATCGTTCCGGCGCGCCAAAACGAGATGGAGTTCTTTGGCCTGCAGAAGGATGCGCTGCTGCTGCATATCAAGCGCGTGCGTACGGCCGACGGCGAGCCCATCTTTGAGGAGAACATCTTTGTGCCCTTTGACGCCTACCGTGAGCTGTTGACGGCCGATCTTGAGGACAAGTCGATTTTTGCCGAGGTCGAGCGTGTTGGTGGAACGCCGATTGCCTCGGTTGGCTACCGCACGGTCGAGGCCGTTCGCGCCAATGCCGAGCAGGCGGCCGAGCTGGGCATCGCTCCGCACGATCCGCTGCTCAACCTGCGTGCCGGCTTTACCGGTCCCAATGGCGAGCCGGTTTTGCTCGGCAAGCAGTACTACGTGGGTAGCCGCTACGTTATGGTCATGTAAGTTACGCGGTTTTACCAAACCGCGTAACCAGTTGACGCTGCAAGCCCGCCAGAGCGGCAATCTGCCTTTCAACTTCAAAGGCGCGACCAGAAGGTCAGCGCCTTTTCATTTCACGGCACCTTGGCTCAAATGACGGGCGCTCGCTGGCGTTGCCAAAACATCGGCGTTGCCTTGATTCGGGCAGCTAATTTGGGACGGGGCTATTTTGACTACTTTGCATGTAAAAGTAGTCAAAATAGCCCCGTCCCAAATTAGCTGCCCTTCACCAAAAAATGAGCGTGGATAATCTTCCGTTTTTGGCCTGTGTACGGGTTCAAAGTGGGAGATTATCCACGCTCGTTCCCATCGGATTACATTGCCCGTGACCGGCAGCCGTGCGGCACCGGTCCGCGTGGCGGCGTATAATCGGCGGCAGATGACTTGGACGTTAGGAAACCATGACCGATAGCATGCAGCAGATGGCGCTCGATACGCTCGGCGCCTATTTTGGCTACACCTCGTTTCGCCCGGGGCAGGACCGCATGGTCGATGCGATCCTTGCCGGCCGCGATGCGTTGGGCGTTATGCCCACGGGCGCCGGCAAGTCCATTTGCTACCAGGTGCCCGCGCTCATGCTGCCCGGTATCACCTTTGTGGTGAGTCCGCTGCTGTCGCTTATGGAGGATCAGACCCGTGCATTGCTCGCGGCGGGTGCGCGACCCAGCTATCTCAACTCCAGTCTTACTCCGGCCCAGCAAAACACCGTGCTCAAGCGGGCGCGCGAGGGCCGCTACCAGCTTATGTACGTGGCGCCCGAGCGTCTGCTCGAGCCGCGCTTTTTAGCTTTTGCGCGGGAGGCCGCGGCCGCCGCCGGCATTGGCGTGCCGCTCGTGGCCATTGACGAGGCCCACTGCGTAAGCCAGTGGGGCCAGGATTTCCGTCCCGCCTACCTGCAGATTCGCGAGTTCATCGATTCCCTGCCGCAGCGCCCCATCGTGGCGGCCTTTACCGCTACGGCGACCGAGCGCGTGCGTGCGGACATTCAGCAGATGCTCGGCCTGCAAAACCCCGCGACGGTGGTGACGGGCTTCGATCGCAAGAACCTCTACTTTGGCTGCGAGGAGATGGGCGACAAGGCCAAGGCCGCGTGGGTGCGCGACTATGTGATCGCACATTCGAGCGAAAGCGGCATCGTGTATTGCTCGACTCGCAAGACCGTCGATGCGCTGGCAAGCGAGCTTGCCGAGGCGCTGGGCTCCAGCGGCATTCGCGTTGGCCGCTACCATGCCGGCATGGGCAACGACGCCCGCCGGCAAAGCCAGCGCGCCTTTATCGACGACGATATCCAGGTAATGGTTGCCACCAACGCCTTTGGCATGGGTATCGACAAGCCCAACGTGCGCTACGTGATTCACAACAACGTGCCCGAGAGCATCGAGGCGTACTACCAGGAGGCGGGCCGCGCCGGCCGCGATGGCGACCCAGCCAGCTGCCATTTGCTGTGGAACGGCAATGATTTTCGTATGCGTCGCTTTTTGAACGATCGCGGCGATGTTGCCGACGAGGCGCTCGATGACGAGCAACGCGCGTGGGCGCTCCAGAATCGATACCGTCTGCTCAGCCAGATGGAGGGCTACTGCAATACCACCGGCTGCCTGCGCGAATACATGCTGCGCTACTTTGGCGACGAGGCTGCGGCCGAGCATACCGACGCGGCCGGTGCTAGCGGTGCCGCCACGGACGACGCCGAGGGCTGCGGCAACTGCAGCAACTGCCTCACGCAGTTCGAGGTCGAGGACGTCACCGATATGGCCCGCGCCGCCGTGCGCTATGTGGCTACGCGTCCCATGCGTTTTGGCAAGTCGCTGATCGCCGACGTGCTCCACGGCGGCAACACCGAGCGCATTCGCCAGATGCATCTGGACGAGGACCGCGGCTACGGTGAGCTGTCGAGCGAATCGGTCGGGCGCATCAAGGACATCATCGGGCAGCTGTGCGGCCGCGGTTATTTGGCAACCTCACAGGGACAGTACCCGGTCGTGGGACTGGGCCCGCGTGCCGGCGAGGTCGAGGACGAGGCGTTTGCCTTTACCGTTAAGCGTCGTGCATCCAAGCGCAAGGCCTCGGCCCGCGCCCGCCGTGCGGTGGATCTGCTGCGCGAGGAGGCCGAGCTGGATCAGCGCCCGCGCGTGGGCGACGATGCCGAGCTGTTCGAGCGCTTGCGGGCACTCCGCAAGGAGATTTCGACCGAGCTGGAGATGGCGCCGTACATGGTCTTCTCCGATAAGGCCCTGCGCGGTCTGTGCCGCCTGCGCCCTCAGACGCGCGACGAGCTTATCCGGGTCAACGGCATTGGCGAGAAAAAAGCCGACGCCTTTGGCGAGCAGTTTATGGCGGCGATTGAAGAGTTTGAATCCGAGCATGCACGGGATGGAGCGTAACGATGGCAGCCGATAGCAAGACCGACCGTACTGACGTGTCCGCCGTGCCGCTGTACCAGCAGGTTATGGACGACCTAAAGGGCGAGATCGCGCGCGGCGTGTACGCTGCCGGCTCGCGCATTCCTTCCGAGATGGAGCTCGCGAAGTCCTACGGCGTGGGGCGCATTACCGTGCGTCGCGCCATTGAGGAGTTGTCGCGCGCGGGATATCTCAACCGTCAGCAGGGGAGGGGCACGTTTGTGTGTGCGCCCAAGCTCAAGCGCAAGATTGTCCAGAAAGGCGACGTCCAGAGTTTTACCGAGGCCTGCGCTGCCAACGACATGGCGGCCGGAGCGCGCCTGGTATCGCGCACGGTGGTTGCGGCGGCGCGCGAGGACGCGGCGTTTTTTGGCGTGGAACCCGGCTGCGAGCTCATCGTGGTCGAGCGCGTGCGCACGGCCGATGGCGTGCCCGTCATGCTCGAGAACAACGCCTTTGTGCTGGCCGACCATCCCTATCTGCAGCAGCTTGCCGACGAGGACCTCGCCGACAATTCGATTTTTGCGCTCGTTGCCGTGCATTCGGGCCGCGCACCGCTCAAGTCCGATCCCTGTACCGTGGAGATCGCGCTCGCTGATGCTCAGACGGCCCCGCTGTTGGAGGTGCCGGTCGGCGAGCCGCTCTTTTATATGGAGGCGTACTTTACCGATGCGGACGAGCGGCCCTTGCTGCTCGGGCGCCAAAAGATCGTGGGCTCGCGCTACGTGTTCGACATCTAACGTCCATAGATAGAACAATACAGAACAAGTTTGGTGAAATGAATTCACCTGCGACAGCTTGCGTGCTATAAATAGGACAACATAGAACGACCGCAGGTACGAGCTGTCGCCGCTCAAAGCCGCCACACAGGGAGGAATGTCACCGTGAATGCACACGATCTGGTTCAGGAAATTATCGAGCGCAAGGGTAAGATCGAGAATGTCTTTTGGATCGCCTGCGGCGGTTCGATGATTGACCTTATGCCGGCCAATGAGCTGCTCAAGCGCGAGGCAACCACGTTTACCTCGACGGTCTACACGGCGCGCGAGTTTTGCCTTATGGCCCCCAAGAGTCTAGGGCCGAAGTCGCTCGTCATCGCCTGTAGCCACAGCGGTAACACGCAAGAGGTCGTCGACGGCTGCGAGATGGCGCTGGCCGCCGGTGCCGAGGTCGTGACTATGACTGACTACGCGGGTTCCAAGATCGATAACGGCAAGTGGACCACCTGGGTTTACCCGTGGGGCAAGGGCGAGTCGCAGGCCGAAGTTCCGCAGGGCATCGGCGCTCTGATCGCCGCCGAGCTGCTCGACCAGCAGGAGGGCTACGAGGCGCTCGCCGACATGTACGCCGGCCTTAAGCAGATGGACGCACTGCTGCCCGCTGCCCGCGAGAAGGTCAACGCCGAGCTGGGCGATCGCTTTGCCGAGCTCTGCCAGCAGCACAAGTTCTTCTATATCCTGGGCTCCGGCCCCAACTTTAGCCAGACCTACGCCATGGCCATCTGCTCGCTCATGGAGATGCAGTGGCAGCACTGCTGCTACATCCACTCCGGCGAGTATTTCCACGGTCCCTTCGAGGCTACCGAGTCCGGCGTGTTCTACTTTGTGCAGCTTGGCGCTGGCGAGTGTCGCCCCATGGAGGAGCGCGCACTGGCATTCCTCAACACGCACACCGATACAGTCATGGTGCTCGATGCGCTTGAGTACGGCGTGGGCGAGGTTCCTGCCAGCGTGCGTTCGTACCTGGAGCCGATCTTCTTCTATGCGATGAGCTGTGAGCTGCGCGCCGCCCGCGGCAAGGTATTTGACCACAGTCCCGAGGTTCGCCGCTACATGGGCGTCGAGCGGTACTAGGTAACGGGGAACGCGATTTTTCATGACGGGGCCTTCGCCAAGCGCGGGCCCCGTTTGCGTCACGGCGCCCCTTTCTGTTTGTCGAAAACGAAGTCAAATACTTTTCCCGAGAAGTGAACGACCTATTTTGGACCCCCGAAGCATCGACATTTTTTGACGCCAAAACAGCAGGAAAATCTTAATGAAACTGCAGGAAATGGTCTCCACAAAGTGCCGATGCTTCGAGGGCTCGTTTTTGCTCGTTCACTTTTCGGGAAAAGTATTAGACCTAAATCTGCAGGCGTGTCGCGTGAGTCAAAAAGCGGGCCGCGCCGGTGGGTTTCCGGCGCGGCCCGCTTTACATTGTGTCCGTATGAGTGAGTTGTCGCATCAACCGGCGGACTACTTGGCGTCGTAGGCCTCGGCGTCCCACCAGTCGAGCTGGGCGATGTTGTCGCGGATATGCTGACAGCTCTTGTGGAAGCCCTCGAGCTCGTGCTCGGAAAGGTCGAGCGTGTAGACCTCCTCGACGCCCTCGGCGCCGATCACGCACGGCAGGGAGGTAAAGATGCCCTCCTCGCCATATTGGCCGGTCATAAGCGTAGAGGCCGAAAGCACGGCGTGCTCGTTGTGCAGCACGGCGGCGCAGACGCGCGCGGCGGAGTTGGCAACGGCGTACTCGGTGCACTGCTTGCCGGCGTAAGTCACATAACCGCCCTTGCGTGCGAGCTCCTCGACTTCCATGTGGTCGAAGGCGTACTTGTCGGGGTTCTCGGCCTGAAGCTCGTTGAGGCTCTTGCCGGCGATGGTTGCGGCCTTAAAGGCGGCCAGCTGGCTAAAGCCATGCTCGCCGATCATGTAGGCGTCGATGGACTTGGGGCTCACCCCGACCTTCTTGGAGATCTCGGTGCGCAGGCGGGCAGAGTCCAGGCCACAGCCCGAGCCGATGATCTTCTTGGGATCGTAGCCGGTCAGGTGCCACAGCTCGGTGCACACGACGTCGCAGGGGTTGGAGATGCTCACGAAGATGCCGTCGAAGCCGGCATCGACGATGCGCTTGGCAAAGGTGCGGGCGGCGTCGGTGGTAAAGAACAGCTCGCCGTCGCGGTTGCCGGCGGCCAGTGCGACCTTGCCGGCGGCGTTGACGATGACGTCGCAGCAGGCCAGCTCCTCGTAGTGGTCGTAGCAGTTGACGATCTTGGTGTTGTACGGGACAAACGAAAGGGAGTCGCGCAGGTCCTGGACCTCGGACGTCACCTTTGCCTCGTTGATATCGCAGAGGTACAGCTCATCGGCAATGCCCTGCATGAGCAGGCTGTTGGCGACATGTGCTCCTACGTGGCCCTGGCCGACCACACCGATCTTACGCGTCTGGTACATATACGTATCCTTTCGGCCGAGTTTTTCGCATCGAACCATTGTAGCGTCCTGCTGCCACTTTGCTAGGCTAAAGCGCCGTAGATTTTTGGGACATGCCTTAATCTCTACTTTTGGAGTGATTTGGGCCGCTGACGGTGTCTCGGGGCGATGCACTCGCGCGGATGGGGCCGCTCGTTGTACCATAGCTGCAACTGACTCGTAAGGAGCATCCATGCCCATTCGCATCCCCGACGCCCTCCCTGCCGCCGCGCAGCTCGAGAGCGAGAACATCTTTGTCATGACCGAGTACCGCGCGCTGCACCAGGACATCCGTCCGCTGCGCGTGCTCATCCTCAACCTCATGCCAACCAAGATCGCCACCGAGACGCAGATCATGCGCAAGCTCTCCAACACGCCGCTGCAGGTAGAGGTGGACCTGCTACGCACCAAGACGCACGAGGCCACGCACGTGAGTGCCGGCCACCTGGAGACGTTCTACCGTACGTTCGACGACATCCGCGATATTCACTACGACGGCCTGATCATCACGGGCGCGCCGGTGGAGCAGATGCCGTTCGAGGAGGTCGACTACTGGCCCGAGCTCTGCCAGATCATGGATTGGTCCACCACGCACGTGCACTCTACGCTGCATATTTGCTGGGGTGCACAGGCAGGACTCTACCATCATTACGGTATCCAGAAGTGCGACCTGCCGGCCAAGGCGAGCGGCGTGTTTGAGCATTATCTGGTGAAGCCGCAAAGCCCGCTGGTCCGCGGCTTTGACGACCGCTTCTATGCCGTGCATTCACGCAATACCGATGTGCGCCGCGAGGACGTGGAGGCCGAGCCGCAGCTTGAGGTCGTGGCCGTATCAGACGAGGTGGGCCTGTACATCGTCAAGTCGACCGACAGTCGCCGCTTCTTTGTCTTTGGCCATCCCGAGTACGATACCGACACGCTGCGCCTGGAGTACGAGCGCGACGTGAAGCGCGGGCTCAACCCCCAGGTGCCGGCGCATTACTTCCCAGGTGACGACCCCACCGCCGAGCCGCGCAACGTCTGGCGCAGCCAGGCTCAGCTGTTCTACACCAACTGGCTCAACTACTACGTCTACCAGACCACGCCCTACGACCTGGCCCGCGCCGGCGAGGAGCACTAGGCTACGGCCGCGGTTGTGGCTGCGGCTGCGGCGTGACGAGCGTGGATTTTCGGATGCCCATCTTGCGGGTGCGATACAACGGCGGTTAGGCGCTGATGATGTGGGGTAGCGGCAGGTCGTGGGTGTCGGTGGGAACGTGGTCGACACGCTGCTCGTCAAAGGCGATGCCGATGATTTGGCATGCGGGCGAGATCGTGGGCAGGTAGCGGTCGTAGCAGCCGCCGCCGTAGCCCAGGCGCGCGCCGGTGTGGTCGAAGGCTACGAGCGGCACGACGATCATATCGAGCGCCTCGGCAGGCACGATAGGAAAACGGCTGCTGTCGACGTCCGTGGCTGCGAAGGCCCGCGTAGGGTGGGCGATAAACGGGGCCTCGGACGCATCGCCGGCAGCAACTGCCCGCATGCACATGCGCTGGCCACAAGCCACGGTGTCAGCTGCCGAGAACATGCACGGATAGGCCACGCGCCAGCCGTGTTTTGCGGCCGCTGCGGCAAACGCGGCAGGATCTGCCTCGGAGCCCATGGCGGCATAGACGGCAACGGTGCGCGGGGCCACGGGACCCGAGCCGCCCAGCAACTCAACGAGCCGCGCGCATACAGCAGCAGACTTTGCCGCCCGCATATCCAAATCTAGAGCGTCGCGCCGGGCAATTATCGCCCGCCGCAACTCGGCCTTATCCATCCCGGCCCCTCTCTCAAACCTACCAAAAAGGGACAGGTTTATTTTGGTAGGTTTTATCTGGTCAAATGTCGCAACCACCACGCAAACCATCGCAAGGGGAGCAGCTCATGGACACCTTCGTGGGTTTTGACGAAGAGTGGGTGTTCGCGGCGGTGTGTCTCGATCTGTAACAGTAACTCGGCAAAATCGGGCCTAGATGTTACAGATTGAGACAAAGGGCCGTCGTCATCCGAAAACGTCTCGATTTGTAACATCTGGAGCCAATATTGCTGCCTAGATGTTACAGATTTAGACAAACTGGTGTGACGGGCTGAGCTGCCCCGCCCAGGCAGCGGCAAAAGAAAAGGTAGATTTTCAGGCATGTCCCAAAAATCTACCTTTGCTGTGCGTTAGCCCAGCAGGTCGATGACGTTGAAGCCGGCGTTGCTCTTGGCGATGACGTCTCGGCCGCCAAAGACGCAGGTGGGCGAGACGGCTGCGATACGCGTCACGTCGGCGCCGAGCGAGCGCAGCTCACCGGGTGTGGCGGCGAGCATCTGGGCGCGGCGCTCCTCGCGTGCATGTGGATCGAGTCCGGCCAGGTAGGTCGTGTTGCGGCGTTTGGTGAGCGCGTACGGCTTCACCGGCGCGTCCATGCCGCTCACGCAGCTCACGATAAAGCCCTCAAAGGCGGCCACGTCGGGCTCAAAACTGCCGAGCCATTCGCCTGCGCGCGCCACGCGCTCAATCGAAGGATCGACCGCCGGGTCGCGGTAGGTGTAGAACGCCGCCTGACGCTCGCCTGCCGCGCGGAATCCGCAGCCGTACGCCCCACCTTTCACGCGGATCTCGTTCCACAGGTAGTCGTAGGAGAGCGCGTTGGCGGCAACCGCCCAGGCGCCCGTCACGTCAATGCCCAGGCGACGCGGGTCGCATGCGCTTGCCGCAAAGCAGATGTCGCTGGGGATGACGAAAGCCTCGTGACGGTCGCACGGCGTCGGCACCACGAGCGTGTCGCGGCCGGCAACAGCACCGTCGCCCGCGCCCAACCCCAGGTCGCCCGCGGCGGCCCAGTACGCGTCAAAGTCCTCATCGCTGCCGGTAAAGCTCGCCAGGCAGCCATCGGACACAAAGATGCGGCCTGCCAGCTCGGCAAGCTTGGCGCGCAGGTCGTCCAGGCGCTCGTCAAAGTGGTCGAGCAGATCGCGCAGGAACAGGTAGAAGTCCACGCCCGAAAGCTGCTCGCGCACCACGGCCGAAGGCGAGCTGTAGCTCATCGCGCGACCAAGCGCCGCCGAGTGTCCGTTGTTAATAAAGCCCTGCTCAAGCCCAATGCGAATCTGCGTGAGCACGTCGCGCACGCGGTCGGCTTCGGCATCGAGCAACAGCGTGCTCGACCACACCTCGCGCGGCAGGCTCGCCAGTGCATCGATCTTTTCGGACAGGGCGCCGGCGCTCACCAGCAGGTAGGGGCGCACGCCGTCCACGTCGGGCTGCGTCATGACCTCGGTCGTAAAGCTCAAAAAGCCCAGCTTGCCGGCGATAAGGTTGTCGAGCTCCTCGGCCGAGTGTTCGCTCGTGGGTAGCTGTTTGAGCAGGCGGCAGAGCAGGGTCACATAGGGCAGGTCTTCAAACGCGACGCAGCTCAGGTCGAAATACTGCATGGCGTAGGCCAGGCGGTTGGTGGGGATGCCGTGGCGCAGGCAGGGGATGGGCGCGGTCGTGTCCACGACCAACGGCGGCTCGGGGCGCGCCTCGCCAATGTCGGACACGCGCAGGCGTGGCAGCGTGGCCTTGGCCTCGGGCGCGTCATCCGCCTCCTGCGCGGCGCGCAGCGCAGCCGTGCGCTCGACCACATCGGCCAGCTCGGCATCGGTCATGGTATCGCGCTTGGCTGCCAGCTCGGCGGCCTCGGCACTCTCCGCACCCTCGGCGGCATCCACCGGCACCAGCTCGACCAGCGCCATGTGGTCGTTTTCCAGCACGAGCTCGCGCAGCAGGTCCTCAAAATAGCTGCCGTCCAGCTCGCCGCGCAGCTCCTCGTACACCGGGCCGTACTTGAGCGCCAGCGTCGCGGCGTCGTCATCGTAGAGCCAGGTGCTCAGCGCGTCGCACGCAATGGCCACGCCGTCGGCGATACCGTAGTCGCGCTGGCGCAGGTCGTATTCGTTGCTGCTGATGATGGCCTCCAGGCGCTCGCGCGGAACGCCGTGCTCGCACAGGTCGCGGCAGGCGTCCTGGAACACGCGGCGCAGCTCGCGCGCCACGCCGGGCTGAGCGTTTTGCAGCATGATGAGCTCGTAGGGCTGCAGGCTCTCGGCCGCGGTGTAGCTCACCACGTTGCCGCCCAGGCCGGCGGCCAGAATGGCCTTCTTAACCGGCGCCTCGTTGGAACCCAGCAGTGCCTCGAACAGGATGTCCGCCGCGATCGTGCGCTTGCGGTCGAGCGCGCTGCCCAGCACAAGACCCAGACCCACCAGGGCGTTCTCGGGTGTGGTGGCCATCTCGACGCGCTTGTACTCGCAGGTCACGGGCGCCTGCACGACCAGCGGATTGGGCGCCAGCGTGGACGGGTCCTCGCCGGCTGCAACGGCAGCGTCCATGCGGCGGCTCGCGGCACTCGGCTGCGACAGATAGCGCTCGTCCAAAAAGGCCAGTGCACGGTCCACGTCCAGGTCGCCGTAGAGCGTGATGTAGGAGTTGGAAGGATTGTAGTGGCGCGCGTGCGTGTCCAGGAACTGCTCGTAGGTGAGCGCAGGGATCGCGCGCGGGTCGCCGCCGCTCTCGTGCGCATAGGCGGTCTCGGGATAGAGCGCGGCGTTGACGGCGTCGTCCAGCACGCTCATGGGGTCGGACAACGCGCCCTTCATCTCATTGAAAACCACGCCGTTATAGCGTAGCGTGCCCTCGCGCAGGCTTGCGGAACTGCCGTTGCCCTCGCCCTCGGCGCCCTTCGGCAGGTCCAGCTCGTAGTGCCAGCCCTCCTGCTCAAAAATGGTGGGCTTGGTGTAGATGGCCGGGTTGAACACCGCGTCCAGGTACACGTCCATCAGGTTGTACAGATCCTGCTCGTTGGTGGTGGCGACGGGGTAGATGGTTTTGTCGGGGTAGGTCATGGCGTTGAGGAACGTCTGCATGGAGCTCTTGATCAGGTCGACGAACGGCTCCTTGACGGGAAATTTGGCCGATCCGCACAGCACCGAGTGCTCGAGGATATGGAACACGCCGGTGGAATCAGCCGGCGGCGTCTTAAAGCCAATGGCAAAAGCCTTGTTTTCGTCGTCGCACGCCAGGTACAGCAGGCGAGCGCCCGAGGCGGTGTGGCGCAGCACGTAGGCGTCCGAGTCGAGCTCGGGCACGGTCTCGCAGCGCTCGACGGCAAAGCCGTGACAGGTGGTGCCGGGCACCAGCAGCGCGGCGGCAGCGGCGCGCGGGTCGGTTGAGGTGGTGGACATATGCAGTCTCCTTTGACGCCCCAGCGGGGGCGAATCGAGTCGAATCCTCGTGAGTATACCCATATGGGGCCGCGGCTCTGCAGCGAACTGGAGACGATGTGGGTGGACTAGCCTAGCTAGGTTGATAACGAATGCCGCGGGTAGCCGCTGCATCCCGCTAAAGTGAAATAACACCCCGTTTACCGAATCATTTAGGAAATATATGGACTCCTAAAAAGTTCTAATACAATATAAGTCATCTATCTATAAGCTGCTGATTCCTTGCAAAGGTATGGTTGATATGGTTGAAGCAAATAGCGTTATCCCCCTGTACAAACAGATTGTTCGTGCGCTTTCTGATTCGATCGCCAACGGCACGTACCGCCCGGGAGATAAGCTTCCGACCGAGGCGGAGCTCATCGAGCAATTTGGCGTGAGCCGAATAACGGTTCGCTCCGCAATTAAAGAAATGGAAGATGCTGGGCTTGTTGAGAGGGCCCGCGGCAAGGGCACGTTCGTTTCGTCGGACACACAGATGTATGCCGCGGACGACCGTGAGAGCTTTACCCATTCGTGCCAGCTTGCGGGAAAACAGGCGTCTACCAGGGTTCTCGCAATGGGCTGGGACTTCCCAAGCCTGCGAGACGCGAAGTTCCTGGGTGTAGACGATACCCAAAAGGTATTGCGTAGTCGTCGTCTGCGCCTTGTGGATGGCAAGCCCACGATGCTGGAAACCAATAGCTATTCCGCTGCGCTTTCTTTTTTGGAGCATGAATCCCTCGAGGATTCGCTGATGGCGGTACTCGATCGCCAGGGGATCAAGATGGGCCCCAACACGCGTACGCTCGAGGTCTGCTATGCGAGCGAGCTCGAGGCGGCATACCTTAACGTGGAGCTGGACTCTCCGCTGCTTCTGTTTGTCGATAAACGTTATGCTCCAAGCGGCGAGCCGCTTTTCATCTCCCGTCAGGTGTACTGCACCGAGCGACTGAAGTTCTATCTGTAAGCAAGGGCGGCCGTTCTGTAAAAGGAGCGGCCGTTTTACCGACCAATTGTTACCGTTCGCGGAATTAGAGAATTAACGCACCGCAAAAAGGAAATTGCTTATATACTTTGTTATGACAATATAGTACGTCTTATTGATATTGGAGAACTATGAATAAGATATTGCTAGCGAGTCATGGTTATCTCGCCCAAGGTATGAAAAGCTCTCTGGAGATTCTGATGGGCGCCAACGACCGAATCGAGTGTCTGTGCGCCTATGTCGATGACGACACGAGGGATGTCGCAGCGCTTATCGATGCTTGGATGGAGTCGAAGGATCCGGCCGACACGTGGTTTGTCGTAACTGACATCTTTGGCGGCTCTGTAAACAACGAATTCATTCAGAGACAGACCACCGGATCGTTTACGTTGATCGCCGGAATGAACTTGCCGCTGCTGGTGGAAATGGTTACACAGCTGGACTCCCTGGATGCGGACAAGGCCAAAGCCGCGGTCGAGGGGTCGCGTTCGTTTATTCAGCTTTGCGAGGCGGCGGACATGCTTGCCGATGTCGAAGAAGAAGAGTTCTAGCTCAAGCTTCAACGAATAATTCAACCCTGTCATTACCTTTATTACGCGCGGAGATGATTACGATGATTAAGCTTACGAGAGTTGATTACCGATTGATTCACGGCCAGGTCGCCATGTCTTGGACGCATGCGCTGGATGTCGATTGCATCCTGTGTGCCAGCGATGCCGTGGCAAAAGACGACATGAGAAAAGCCGCTTTGAGGCTGGCTCGTCCCAACGGCGTGAAGCTCGTCATAAAAGATGTAAACGCGGCCATCGAGGCGCTCAACAGCGGCGTCACCGACAAGTATTCGCTGTTTATCATTGTCGAGACGATCGAGGATGCCTATCGCCTTGCTAAGGGTTGCAAAGACATCAAGGAGATCAATTTGGGCGGAACTCGAAAGTCTCCCGAGACCACGCTTCATCCGACCCCCGCGATCTTTGCGACCGAAACCGATGCCGAGCATATCCAAGAGCTTGTGAACGATGGCGTGGTTATCGAAATCCGTCAGGTTCCCAATGACTCAAAGGTACTTGCCAAGGACGTTTTCTAGCTGGAAACATGCCATTGTCTAGCATTTATTAACTAGGTCCTCCTTTCTTTGGCCCGCCGATCATTTGACCGGCGGGCTTTTTATTAAAGAAAAATCAAAAAAATCTGAAATAGTTCTTGCATAGTTAGTTATATAAAGTATTATAACGTCATGGGATGAATGAAGGGTTCATCCAAGTGAGTTAGGAGTAAGGGATGTTCAATTTCGATGAGCCTCGTTACGAGAAGGTTGTGAGCGATGCCCTCGCTCTCCGTCCTCAGATTGAGGCTGCCGTGGACAAGGTCTGCGAGCAGGGTTATTCCAACATCTTCTTCATCGGCTGCGGCGGCACCTGGGCCCACACGCTCCCGATGAAGTATTGGGTCGAGACCACCACGGCCGACGTCGACGTCCACTGCGAGATTGCCGCTGAGTTCCTCGCATGCCCGCCCAAGACCTTCAACAAGGACTCGGTCTGCGTCTTCTCCACCCGTACCGGCACCACCCCCGAGATCATCGAGGCCGCCAAGTTCTGCCAGGAGCAGGGTGCCCGCACGCTGATGTATGTCTCCAACGACAACACCCCGGCCACTGAGTACGCCGATTACAAGTTCTTCAGCTTCGCCGAGGACGACGTTCTGTGCGAGGCCATCTACACCTACCAGATCACGCTGGTCGCCCGCTTCCTCAAGAACGCCGGCGCCTTCCCCAAGTACGACACCTTCATGGAGGAGTTCGGCAACATCGCTCCGTACCTCATCAAGGCCAAGGACGCTCAGGACGAGCGCTGCGCCGCCATGGCCGAGGACTTCAAGGACACCGATTACCACATGGTGATTGGCTCCGGCATGCTCTGGGGTGAGGCCTACGACTACGCTATGTGCATTCTCGAGGAGATGCAGTGGATCAAGACCAAGTCTATCCACGCCGCCGAGTTCTTCCACGGCACCATCGAACTGTGCGAGGAGGGCACGAGCCTCATCATGCTCTACGGCGAGGACGACACCCGCAAGCTCATGGACCGCGTGGACAACTTCACCCACATGCTCGCCGACGAGAAGGGCGTCAACGTCCGCGTGAACAAGTTTGACACCGCCGAGGTCGAGCTGCCGTTCAGCGACCCCGAGTTCCGCAAGATCGTCTCCCCGATGGTCACCTACACCATCACCGAGCGTCTGAGCTGCCATCTCGAGCACGTCCGTAACCACCCGCTCACCACGCGTCGTTACTATCACCAGATGAACTACTAATCCTCTCAAATTGCTGTGGTTGTCTGCAGGCGAGCTGCGCAGAATGCCTCGCCTGCAGACCTGTTTCTGGGGTTGATCTAAATGGTTGTCCAGTATCTTCTAATTGCACTGGTCGCATTTATTGCGTCCATGGACGAGCAATTATTTGGCATTACGATGCTTGGTCGTCCGCTGTTTACGAGCCTGTTTGTCGGCCTGATTCTTGGCGATGTCCAGCAGGGCGTTATCGTCGGCGCTGCTTTGGAGTCCATGTTCATGGGCGCCATCATGGTCGGCGCGGCGGTTCCTCCCGAGGTCTATGCCTCCGGCGTGCTTGGCTGCGCGTTTGCCGTCATTACGGGTACGGGCACGGCAACTGCCGTCGCGCTCGCCCTTCCCGTCTCCGTCTTCCTTCAGGTGTGGCGCAACTTCTGCTACGCCGTTCCGGGTGCCTTTGCCTGTAAGAAGATTGAGACCGCTCTGGCAAATCGCGATCTTGCCAAGGCGAATCTGTACCATCTGACCATCGTGCCGCTGTCGATTGGCATTCCGTCTGCACTGCTGGTGTTTGGGTCGCTGTTCTTTGGTGCCGACCTCATCAACAATGCGCTCAGCGCGATTCCGCAGTTTGTGATGGACGGCCTCAACGTTGCGTCCGGCGTAATGGTCTGCATCGGCTTCGCTCTTCTTATTAGGACCATGGGCGACAACAAGCTTCTTCCTTGGCTGTTCATCGGCTTCATTATGGTCATTTACCTCAAGATGGACGTGGTCGGCGTCGCCGCAGCTGCCATTTGCGTCGCGCTGCTCCTGGCCTTCCGCGAGGGCTCGTCCGGTCCGCAGGCGGTTGCTGCAGATGAAGAGGAGGACTTCTAATGGCTACCCAGAACACCGACCTCAAAGAGGCCAAGAAGGATGCGATTATGACTCCCGATATGTATCGGAGCATGTTCCTTCGCCAGTTTACGAGCCAGTGCTCGCAGTCGTACGACAAGATGATGGCAATGGGCTTCATGTACACCATTCAGAAGCCCCTGCGAAAGATCTATCCCAACGACGACGATTACTATGCGGCGCTCGATCGCCATACTGAGTTCTTTAACATCACGCCTCATGTGCTTCCGTTTGTAGCCGGCCTAACGGTTTCGATGGAAGAGCAGGCGGCTGCCGATAAGAACTTCGACACGTCCTCGATTAATGCCATGAAGGTCGGTCTCATGGGACCGCTTTCCGGCATTGGCGATTCGTTCTACTGGGGTACGTTCCGCGTGGTCGCTGCCGGCATTGGTATTGGTATCGCTTCGACGGGCAACCCGCTCGGCCCCATCGTGTACGCGCTCATTTACTCCGTGATTAACTTTGCAACGCGTATCGTCGCAGCCCATCTGGGATACGACCTGGGAACCAAGTTTTTGCAGCAGTCCGAAGAGAACAACCTTATGTCTCGCATGACGCATGCTGCCGGTGTCCTCGGAATGACCGTTATCGGCGCCATGATTGCGGCACAGGTCTCACTGTCCACTGCCTTGACCTTTGACGTGGGCGGTTCGGAGATTGTCCTGCAGGATCTGTTCGATTCGATCTTCCCCGGTCTGCTGCCCTTGCTGGCAACCTTTGCCTGCGTCGCCCTGTACAAAAAGGGCGTCAAGACCATTTGGATCATCTTGGGCATCTTTGCAATCTGCATCATCGGAACGGGTTTGGGAGTGTTCGCGGCGGCGTAATGTTAACTCCTATGCTCGCGCGTTGGATAGCTAACTGACCGTTTGAAAACGGGGCTCGGCGTAAGGCCGGCCCCGTTTTTTTGAGGGATTTTCCGACTGTCCAAAAATCCACGCTCGTCCATAACTTACGCATCTCTCATCTCTCATTCGTCACTAATACGAGAGATAACAGAAAGACGAGAGATGAATATGAGAGATAACTGAGCAGCAAAGAGACAAGAAATCACGGTATTGTCTCAATACTGATTGTTCTACCAGCAAAAACATGTTTAAATGAAACAGATGGTAGATATCTTATCTCTCATCTTTCACTCATCTCTAATACGAGAGATAACAGAGAGACAAGAGATAATTACGAGAGATAACTGAGAGACGAAGGAAATCTATTCGCGGCATTCTCCGCCGGACCGAGCGAAAGGACGTGCAGATGAACGAGAACGAGCTGATCGGTCTGCTCGAGTCTTTAAGGCGCATGGGCTCGGACGATCTTAGCGTCGAGGTCAAGGAGAGCGCCACGACGCTTTCTCGCGACGTATGGGAAACGGTTAGCGCATTCGCGAATACCGCCGGCGGAATTATCGTGCTCGGCGTGAGCGAGCGCGCGGGCTTTGTCCCGGTTGAGGACTTTGAGACCGAGAAGGTGCTCAACCAATTTGTCGCAGGCATGGGTGATGCCGGCGGTCGCGGAAAACTGGCCAATCCGCCCAAATACACTATTGAGCGCGTGGAGCTTCGGGGCACCGTGGTTCTCGTTATCACGATTGAGGAGCTCGACCCGTCGAGCAAGCCCTGCTATGTAATAGAACGCGGCGCCCAGGGCGGCAGCTACAAGCGCATTGATGACAAAGACGTGCCACTTTCATCGACCGAGGTTTTGGCACTGTCGTCATACGAGCGGACGAGTCCTAGCGATCGCGATGCAGTGCCCGGCGCGGTTGCAGGCGATCTTGACGAGGCACTGGTCGATCGCACGATAGAGCGTGCTTTCTCGCTGACACCTCGGGCAATGCGCGGCGCGCCGGACAAGAAAACGAAGCTGGAGCGCCTGAATTTCCTCGACTCCCAGGGCAAAGTTACTAAGGCCGGGCTCCTGGCTGCTGGTGCCTATCCTCAGCAGTTCTATCCTAAGCTCTTTATCGATGTGGCGGTCTATGCCGGAACGCAGAAGGGCGCGGCGGGGTCGTTGAGGTTCATGGACCGTACGATCTGCGAGGGAACGTTGGGCGAAATGATCTCGGATGCCGTCGCGGCAGTCGCCAAGAATTTGCGGCGAACCTCGACGATCCAAGGCGTCTCGCGTGTCGACTCGCTGGAGATTCCCGAGGAGGTCCTGCGCGAGGCAATCGCCAACGCCGTAATCCACCGAGAATACGGAGATCGGTTCTGTGGGCAGTCGGTCGCTGTTGACGTCTTTGATGACCGTATCGAAGTGACGAACCCCGGCGGCCTATACGGAGGAAAGACTCGCGAGAACTTGTTTGACGGCAGCTCCCGGTGCCGCAACGCGACGCTCATGAAACTCATGTCGATTGTTCCGCTGCCGGATGGCGCAGGTTCGCCGGCTGAGGGCAATGGCTCGGGCATTCCGATGATGATCGACGCCATGTGTGCTCATGGTTTGGCCGAGCCCCTGTTCTGCCCGGGATTCGATCGGTTCAAAGTGGTTCTCTATCGCTCAAAGGTCGAGCCGGTCGACCACGGCGGTGACTTAATTGTGGCGGCACTTAAGCGTTGCGGTGAGCTGGGTACGCGCGAGCTGGCGGAGCACACAGGGCTCACAATTTCCCAGGTTAGGTCGCGCGTCAACACACTCATTGCTCAAGGCGAGCTTGAGCCCACAGCGCCGGCGACGAGTCGCAACCGCAAGTATCGACTGTCGGAGCGTGCGGAATAAATGCGCCAGCGGACGAGGTGACCCAATAATCGACTCTCGATTGGCGCCCGCTAAGGTAAGGCGGTTGTTGCCCAGTCGACGGCGAAGTTAAAAATCCGGCTTACGCTGGCATAGTCCCGAACCCATCCATCAAGAACAGCCTAAGAACCAGCTTGATGACATTTCCCGGTTTGATTTCTGCCGTGCCAAAGACGTGGCGCTCGGCGAGCTCGCTGCAGTATGCATAGATGTCGCGGATAAGGTCCGCGCCCGAAAGCGTAAACATGTAGCCTGCGTCCGAAAGTGCATTGGGCGCGGCGGGCAACTTGGCCATGTGGCAGAACGTTTGCAGGTCGGGCGCCATAACATTCTGGTAGTCGAGGTGGCCGCTGGCATCCTGTGCGGCAAGCTCCAATTGGCGCACAGAATCCAGCGCCGCCGCTAACACAAAGCTCGGCGTAGGCGCATTGACGTCCTCCGTGGTCGCCACAAGCCTGCCCGCCGCTTGCGTGACAAGCCAGGCGACCTCGCGCTGGCAACGCACGGCCTTGCGCGTCACCGGCTTGATGGACGAAGAAGAAACGCTTCCCTTAGGCGGATTCGAAGCAGCCACAAAACCCTCCCATGAACGACCCGGCCCAACAAGCCCGGATGAAACACGTGCTACATCAGTATACAGGGGAGTGGGATAGCGGGGTATGAGCGCGCCAGCGGCAAACCGAGAGCATCAACGATGTGCCGATCGCGGAATGAGATCTCGTAATAATTGACTCTCGGCCATATTATTGAGGGGCATGACTCGCGTTCGTATGGTTGTAGGTGCTGGCGATGAACGACATTGACCTTGCTGTTCCGTTGATGGATGGACCAAGCTATGACCGTGCCTGCAGTCTCGTGCCTTCCGAATACGTTGAGGCATGGGAGTGGTTTCTGGGTGAGGAGCAGCGCGGCGGCGTTTGGACCAGCCTTCCGCACCGCACCAAGGAAGATAGCCCTCAGTATCAGTATCGTTTGAGAATTGGCGCGGACTTCTTTCCCGTAACGCGGGATTCAGGGATCTTCTGGCCGGGCCAGGATCGGGTGAAGCAAGATCCCAATAAGATCTTTGCGCTTTCGATCCATAACTCTAAAAAGAGCTTCTACACCGATGTTCCTCCGCTCTATTTGGATGACGGTACGTGGGTCATTAAGTATTCGGTTCAAGCGCCAGGCGTCGTTGGTTCTCGAGACCAGAATTACAACCGTAAAATGCTCAACTGCATGGAATATGGCGTTCCAGTTGGAGTCATATTTGCAACCGAGGTGGGCTATAAGGTGCTCGGCCTTGCGTTTGTTGAACGGTTTGAGCCCGAAAACGGCTGGTTTGTTCTGCATGGTCCCGTTCATAAAGGCGGGCCTGATCCTCGTTTTGCGTCCGACATGAGCTGTCTGAAGCACATGTCAGCCGACATTGAGTTTGCCGGACAGAGTGCGACCGATGACGAAAAAGCTCGCTATGCGTTGAGACGCGAGCGATTGGGGCAGCAATGGTTCCGCAAGCAGCTCATTGCCGCCTATGATGGTCGCTGCGCGGTGTCGGGTTGTGGGGTTAACGAGGCACTGGAGGCTGCACATATCGAGAATTACTCGGGACCCAAATCACAGGTTGCCAGCAATGGCATTCTGCTTCGGCGCGATTTTCATGCTCTATTCGATGCTCATCTGATTTCGTTTGAGCCTGTTTGCGGCGAATATCGGCTGTGCGGATCGTACCTGCTGGATAAGACCGACTACGCTTCCTTTGCAGGTGCGACGCTAAGGCAGCCGAATGAGCGTCAGTGGCGACCCAATGCGGTGTTTCTCGAGGCCCATCGCATCGAGTTCGATCGCGCGGAAAAGAAGCGTGAAAAGGCGGGGCTTCTGCCGTATTAGCGTATTTGGCTTTGGCGGTCTTTGACGATTGTGTTGTTTGATCGGATCGCGTGGCGAGGCAATCTCGCGCCCGTCCGCCGGTGCATGCTCTTCCTGATTTGGATAGCGAGAGAGGAGCGCGTGTGAGCTGGCGAGGCGATATTGCGATGGGGAAGTACGGAAAACTGCCGTGTGCCCTTATCGACAACAATATGTTTCCGGGCGTAGAGGTTGATTGCGGGTCGTTTGCTGTCGCCTGTCCTTGTTGCGGCTCGCAAATATCGTGTCTCGATATTCGGTTCATCGATGCGCGCGACAGACTCAGCGACGAAGTGAGAAAACGGACGGGCGTTCATATGCCGGTGTATCCGGAGAAATGCCCTGTTTGCGGCCTCGATATCGTGTATGACGTTTGCGACGAGGGATAGGCGATGCGGAGGAGCTGGCTGTGAAGACTTCTCCGTTTCTACAAATAAACCCCCTCACCGAGCTTCTTGTGGAACTCGGCGTGATGGTCGCGTGCCCAGGTAAAGAGTGCCTGGTCAAAATTGGTATGCGTGGCCGGGACGCCAAAGACGCCGGCAACTTCGACGCGCACAAACTCCAGTGCCGGCAGCTTGTTGATGGCAGTGAGGGCAAACGGGGACGAGGGCTCCTCGAACAGATAGCGGCTGCCTTGCAGCGCGTCGCAACTGGTGCACGTGTTGCCGAGCGATGGGGCTTTGGAGGCTCGCGCGCCTACGGGCTTGTAGCCACAGCGCTTAGAAAGATAGTCGCGGATCTCGCCCGGGACGCAGCCAAGAGCGGGAACAATGGCGAGTGCGTTGGCATTGGTCGTGTCGATGGCAATGTGCCCGGCCTTGTTGGGTGCGTGCGCGATGGCGATGCCCTCGCCGTCATCGGCTCGATAGGGAATGCCGAAGGCCGCGACCGAGGTCTCTTTGTGGCATTTCCAGCATTCGCGCTTGCCCAGTACTAGATATATATACAGCGCAGAGGGGTCGGATCGGTCAACACCGGGCAGCCACTCGGCAAAGGGCTCGGGGTTGACGCCGCTGGGTACATACCAGATCTTCTTGGTCCGGTCCCATTTGGCGCCCAGCGCCTTGGCTTCTTCTTTGCGCGAAAAGGGAACATCGAGCTCGGTGCGCATGGTGGCTCCTTGGTGCTGCAGGTGTAAGTGGCTCAAGGATACCGCAGGGTGTGGACGTTGTGGCGTTTTGCCGAGAAGCCGCGGTGCGGACTGGTTGGTTACGCCTTGGATAAACTGGCAAGTAGATGGTCGGCTTTTGGCCAGTTGGGCGGCAACCTTGCCAAAAACTTGACGGATTGCGGTTTGGGCATCGGCGAATGAACACTTTGGCGCACCTCGGAGAAAAAACCACCGGTCGTTTGTCGGAAACTTAACAGAACCGCCAGCCGCCGCCGGCGTGCGTGCTATCTTCGCGCCATGAGGTACTTTATCGTTTCACATAACGCCGCATTGGCGCTGTTGGCGCACATGCCGAACCCTCGCTTTGGGGATTCGGAGCCAGAGGTCGTGTCGATTGCAGGCGCCTGTGCGCTCTTGGATCAAGAAGCGCAGGAGGTTATCGATCGCTATGACCTGGGGATCGAAACGCTGGATTTGCTGGTGCCGTCGCGCGCCGGCCGTCGGCAGAGCAAGCATGTTAAGACGCATCTGTGCACCAACGAGCTCCCGGCGGGTTCGTTTATCTCGCTGGGCCACTGGATGGGCGACCTTGATGCGTATGTGTGCTCTCCCGAGCTGGCGTTTTTGCAGGCTGTGCACGATGGCGATGTGGCAGCGGCCGTCTATGCCGGCTATGCGATGACATCGGATTACCGGCTGGATAACCTTGCTCCCGGTGGGGTAACAGGCAGGGATGCGGGCATGCGCGATAGCAGGCTCACGACTAAGGAGCTCATCGAGGCGTATATCGAGAAGTCACCCAAGGTGAGGGGTATCGCGAAGGCAAAGGCGCTGCTTGCATATGTGATCGAGGGGTCGCGCTCTCCGAGGGAGTCGGGGCTCTGCATGTTTATGTCGCTGCCTGCGCGCTACGGCGGGTATGCATTGGGCAAGGCCGAACTTAACAAGAAGGTCTTCATTCGCGATGGATACAATGACGGACGCGATCACAAGCTTCGCGTGTTGGAGCGCACACCCGACATAACGCTTACGGCTAAAGTCGAGGTGGGCATGGATAAAGTAAAGGCCGGACTGCTGCCAGAGGTGCTGACCGCGATGGTCGATTACGATAGCGATGCCATTCATGACGGACGCGAGAAGATTTACAAGGATGCCGAGCGCCGCAACGAGTTGGAGCTGTTGAGCGGCGTGGCACACTTCACCGTGACGACTGAGCAAGCAAATGACTACGACAAGCTCATCCGGCTGTGCGAACGTATCCGACGGAAGCTGCACCGGAACAAGCGACCCATTTTTAACAAGCCCATGAGCGAGGAGCAGCGATACTTTGCCCTCAAGCGCGTCGAAGCGAAGCGGTTTAAGCTTTGGCAGGCCGTAATCGAGGCGCGTCAACATTGGTAGGGGCGGTTGCTGGGCATGGGACCAAGGGCCTCATTGTCAGGTCTAATACTTTTCCCGAGAAGTGAACGAGTCAAAACGGACCCCCGAAACATCGACACTTTTGGTGGCTTATTTCCTGCGGTTTTATCATTGGAATCCTGCGGTTTTGGCTGCAAAAAGTGTGGATGCTTCGGGGGTCCAAATAAGGTCGTTCACTTCTCGGGAAAAGTATTAGACCTGGTTATGGGAAGGTTGTCCGGATGTGGCCGCGAGGCTTGCGAAGGCCAGATCGGGGCGGTCGCCAAGGCTGTTTGGGTGATTTTGGGGCTGGTTGGGGCGGTCGCCGGGGTTGTCTGGGCGACTTTGGGTGTGGCAGGGGTAATTGCCGGCGATACCGAAGCAACTTGGGGTCTGCCGGGATGATTGCCGGTTATGTAGAGGCGGTATCAGCCTCGATTGGGATGGTTATTGGAGCTGCCGAAGCGGTTTTGGGTGCCACGGCGCCCTTTTGGCTTAGCACATAAAACAAAACAGCCCAGAGGCATAGCCTCTGGGCTGCGAACATTTGGTGGGCGTTACAAGATTTGAACTTGTGACCTCTTCCGTGTCAGGGAAGCGCTCTCCCCCTGAGCTAAACGCCCGATCAAGGGTGCGCAAGTGCGCAAGGGATAATATAACGGAGCTTGAACTCGGTGGCAAGAATATTTTTTAAAATCGCTAACGTTGTGGAATCAAAGGGCTTTGTCGCGCCCATTTTAAAAGAGCTCGCTGCCGTGATTTGGCTGTCGCATAATGCAAAGCCGTTGCGATGCCGAACCATGGAAGAGACGTCTGCGGAATTGTCCTACCGATAAGCGGACAAGCCCCAGCTGGTGCCTTCGCCGTGGTAAGGTAAGCCGAATTGTTTCCAGGCTGTTTCGGGGGAGCGGGATGAGCAAAGAGCGTGTCGAGCAGGTCGAAGGCGCAGGGGCTTCGGTGCCGATGACCGATATATCGAACATTGATGTGCCCGAGGGCACCGATGAGCTCAGCCGCAGCACCCGCCGTGCATGGCGCGACCGCCTGAACAGTGCCTCGACGCGCAAGATGATTACGGGCGTTCTGGCCACGCTGGTGGGCGGTTCGTTTTGGGGTTTTTCGGGCACCAGCGCGAGCTTTCTGTTCGACACTTATCACGTTGATACCCTGTGGCTTATGAGTGTGCGCCAGATTCTCGCCGGCCTGCTCTTTATGGTCGTGGTGGTCACGCGCGATCGCGAGCGTCTGGTCAAGCTCTGGACCACGCCTGCCGACCGTAAGCAACTGCTGCTTTTTACCGCTTTTGGCCTGCTGTTCAACCAGTTTTGCTATCTTTCGGCCGTGCGCCTGACCAACGCCGGAACCGCGACGGTCCTTCAGTGCCTGCAGCTGGTCATCATCATGGGATATACCTGCATCACCGATCGCCGCAAACCGCGCATGCGCGAGGTTATCGGTATTGGCCTGGCCCTTGGCGGCACGTTTTTGATCGCCACCGGCGGCGACCCCACGAGCCTGAGCATCTCGCCGCTCGGTCTGGTGGCGGGTCTTATGTGCGCGGTGAGCGCCACCTGCATGGCGGTGATTCCCGCCAAAATTCTGCCAGAATACGGCAGCCCCATCGTTACGGGCTCAGCCATGCTCACGGCTGGTATCGTCACCTGCACTATCGTGCAGCCTTGGGCCCATATGCCGGCGCTCGATGCCGCCGGCGTCGAGGCGCTCGCGGTGTTTGTGGTCGTGGGCTCGTTTTTGGCGTACATGCTCTATATGCAGGGCGTCAAGGACATCGGCTCGGTGCGCGCGAGCCTCATCGGGACCGTGGAGCCGGTCTCGGCAACCATTACCAGCGCCGTTATGCTGGGCACGGTATTTTTGCCCACCGACCTGGCGGGTTTTGCCATGATTATCGTAATGATGTTTTTAACGGTGTAGTCGACGCAGCGGCTGATACAAGTTAAAAACTGAATAGGGATTCGCGCATGTTGCGTGTAATCAGGACACATGTCTGGAGTTTAGCTGCGCGCGTTCAATATGACATAAACTGATAACGTTTATCGACTTTTGTATTGCGAGGATTTCTCTATGGCTGGAAATCATTTTAAGGGTAGCGGAGACGGCCGTCCTGCGGTCCCGCCGCGTTCTAACGGGGCGGGAAGGCCCAGCGTTCCGGGTGGCATTGGCCAGAACGGCGCCGGCAATCGCACGTCTCCGGGCGAGACGGCGATGTTTACCGCTCTGTATGAGCAATCTCAGAAGGCAAAAAAGGCCGCCCGTGCAAACGGTCAGGCCGCTGCGACCGGGGCTACCCCCGCAGTGCCGCCGCGCGAGGTCTCCGCAAATCCCGCGGGCAATGCGGGCAGCGCCAATGCTGCCGGCAACGCCTCGTCGTCCAAGGATGTAGGACTCACGGGCAACTTGGGCACGATTTACACGGGAGCTTCCGAGACCGGCACGTTTGCCCGTCTGGACGATAGCGGTGCCGAGTTTGTGGGCTCGGGTTCTAAAGAAGACTATTACGATTTTGGCCTGAACTACGGCGACGGCACTTCGTCGAGCACGACGTCGGACGGGCTGGTCCGTCATCGTCATCGCAAGGGCGAGAACAAGAACCGTTATGCCGCCACAGCGGTCGTTGCTGTCGTCGCGGTTGTCCTCGTTGCACTTGGCGTGAGCGGCTTCATGTTCTTTAACTCGGCAAAGACCGTGAAGGCCCAGGCAAAGGAGGCCGTGGGTATCGTCGCAGACCTTAAGGGTAAGGTCACGTCGGGCGATTTTTCGACCCTGCCCGACGATGCGAAGAAGATCAACGACCTTTGCAGCAGCATGAAGGCGGAGACCTCGAGCCCGCTGTGGACGATGGCCTCGTTTGTCCCGGTGTACGGCAGCGACATTAATGCCGTCCGCACCATGGTCGACGCTCTGTCCGATGTTTCGAGCGGCGCGCTGGTCCCCATGGCCGATAATCTCGCTCAGGCAACGCCCGGCAAGCTGTTCCAGGACGGAACAATCAACGTGTCCGCGCTGCAGGCGGTCGCCGATTCGCTCTCCGATAGCTCGAGGGCGTTCAAGAGCGCCAATGAAAAGATTCAGGGTATTGGCGATACGCATATCGCCCAGGTGACCGAGCTGGTCGATAAGGCAAAGGACGGCTTTGCCACCCTCAACGGCGCGGTTGACGCGGCGGAGAAGGTCGCCCCCGTTCTGCCCCAGATGCTCGGCGCCAACGGTCAGACGCGCAACTATCTTGTGTATGCCATGAACAACGTCGAGATTCGTGCTTGCGGCGGTTTTGGTGGTTCGCAGGGCCTGATTTCGGTCACCGACGGCCAGATGTCGATCGGTGACTTTGTTCCATGTATTGCGCGTAGCAAAGACGAGGCGGTTGAGAGCGTCGACGAAGAGGACGAGGCACTGTTTGGTGACCACAGTAACCTGTACAACTCTGGTAATGCGTATTCGCCCGATTGGCCCCGCAACTCGCAGCGTGTCGCCGCGCTGTGGAAGTCCCAGTATGGGCAGGACGTTGATGGCGTCGTCGGCATCGATCCGGTGTTCTTGCAGTACCTGCTGGGCCTTGTCGGTAATGTCTCGCTGCCTGATGGTACGGTCGTCGACGGTACCAACGCAGCGAAGGTTCTCATGCACGATGTGTACTGGAACTATCCGGTCGAGGAGTCGGACGGCATCTTTGCATCCGTCGCCAGCGCTGCCTTCGACAAGATCCTCGGTGGCATCGGTGACGTCGACGTTACGAAGCTTGTCGGTGCATTCGAGCGCGGTGCCGAAGAGGGCCGTCTGATTGCTTGGATGAGAAACAATGATGAGCAGAATGCCATCAAGGAGACGGGCATTGACGCTTCGCTGCCCGATCCGGATGATCCGAGTGCCGATCCCGTTGCCGGCGTTTACTTTAACAACCTGAGCTTCTCCAAGCTCGATTGGTATCTGAACGCCGATACGCAGATTGGCCAGGGCATCAAGAACGGCGACGGCACGTGCTCGTATCGCATCACCGTTACCCTGACGAACATCATGACGCAGGAGGAGGCAGGCAAGCTGCCCGACTACGTCGCGGCGAGCGCGCCCGACGCCGCGCGCGACGACGAGCGTCTGAATGTCTCACTGTTTGCCCCGACGGGCGGCAACATCAGTGGCCTTACGGTTGAGGGCACCCAGTTTGGTCTTGGCGCCGCTACGTGGCATGGAATCCCCTTCTATTCGGGCACCGTTGACCTGCATGCTGGCGAGACGACGACGATCACGTATACGCTGACCACGTCGGCCGAGGCGGGGGACAAGCCGCTTGCGCTGCGTCAGACTCCTACATGCCAGGCGGCTCGCGATAGCGCGTCGGCGTAGGGTTTTTCTGGTAGCGCAGATAATCGAGTACCATTTTGGGGCGGACAGGCAATCTGTTCGCCCCTATTTTGTAAGGAGATCGCATGAAGTACTTTGGCACCGACGGATTTCGCGGCGAGGCCAACGTTGGGCTGACCGTGGAGCACGCGTACAAGATCGGCCGCTTTGTGGGCTGGTATTACGGCGCCAGGCGCGGGGCCAAGGCGCACGTGATCGTGGGTAAGGACACGCGTCGCTCGAGCTATATGTTCGAGGCGGCGCTGGTGAGCGGTCTGGTTGCGAGCGGCGCAGACGCCTATATGCTGCATGTGATTCCTACGCCGGGCGTGGCGCACCAGACCGTGGAGGGCTGCTTCGATTGCGGCATCATGATCAGTGCGAGCCACAACCCGTTTTGCGATAACGGCATTAAGTTGGTTAACAGCGACGGCTTTAAGATGGACGAGGACGTGCTGGAGCTCATCGAGGACTACATCGATGGCAAGAGCGAGGTGCCGCTGGCCACGGGCAACCACATTGGCGCCACGGTTGACTACATGCAGGGCCGCAACCGCTACATTGCCTCGCTCATTGCAAGCGCGAACTTTTCGCTGCAGGGCGTCAAGATTGGCATTGACTGCGCCAACGGCTCGGCGTCCTCTGTCGCCAAGCCGGTGTTCGATGCGCTCGGCGCCGATGTGCGCGTGATTAACGCCGCACCCGACGGCTTTAACATTAACGTCGACTGCGGCTCTACGCATATGGAGCGCCTGCAGCGCCATGTGGTGGAGCAAGGCTTGGACGTGGGCTTTGCCTACGACGGCGATGCCGACCGCTGCCTGGCCGTGGACGAGCGCGGCCGCGTGGTCGACGGCGACCAGATTCTGTACGTGTGCGGCGTGTATCTTAACAAGCACGGGCGCCTCTCGGGCGGTACCGTGGTGCCGACGATCGCCAGCAACTTTGGCCTGATTAAGTCGCTGGAGCTTGCCGGCCTGAGTGCCGTGACCAGCGGCGTGGGCGACCGCCACGTGTATGCCAAGATGCGCGAGGGCGGCTACAGCCTGGGTGGCGAGCAGACAGGCCATACGATCTTTGGCGATATCGAGCGTACGGGCGACGGCATAATGACCTCGCTGCGTGTGATGGAAGTGATTCGTGCCGAACGCGAGACGCTTTCGCAGCTCGCGGTGCCGTGCAAGCTGCTGCCGCAGGCGCAGGTTGCCGTACGCGTGGCGGACAAGGATGCTGCGCTGGGCAACATGGGCGTGCAGGCCGCCATTGCCGAGGCCGAGGCGGCGCTGGCGGGCGAGGGCCGCGTGCTGGTGCGCAAGAGCGGAACCGAGTCGGTGATTCGCGTTTTGGCCGAGGCCCCCGACCAAGACGCCGCCGACGCCGCCATGAAGCGCATCGCCGCCGCGCTGGAGGCTCTGTAGTTACGCGGTTTTACCAAACCGCGTAACCGCTCGACGCTACAAACGGCCCCAAGCGGCAATCTGGCGTTCAATTTCAAGGGCGCGACCAGAAGGTCAGCGCCCTTTCATTTCACGTCACCTTGCTCGCTTGGGGCCGTTTTCGCTGACGTTGCCAAGACATCGACGTCAACATGGTTGGCGTTGGCGATGGCGTGCTGGTCAATCCTTACAGCTGGTACAGCGTGGTGAACTTGTCCTGCAGGTAGCTGCAGTAGTAGCGGGCATCGAATGCCATACCGCACGCGCCCTTGATGAGCTCCGGCGCGTCCTTGGCGCGGCCCCACTGCCAAATGTGCTCGCCCAGCCAAGCGCGGACGGGTGCCAGGTCGCCGCTCGCACAGGCGCCGTTAAGGTCGACACCGTCGCGGCACATGGCCGTCACAAACATGGCATCGTAGGCGCTGCCCAGCGCATACGTGGGGAAGTAGCCAAACGAGCCGCCGCTCCAGTGCGTATCCTGCAGGCAGCCGCGCGTGTCGTCGGGAACAGGAATGCCCAGGTACTCGCCCATAAAGCGATTCCAAAGCGCGGGGATGTCCTTGGCCGTGGCCTCGCCGGCAAACAGCATGCGCTCAATCTCGTAGCGCACCATAATATGCAGCGGGTAGGTGAGCTCGTCGGCCTCGGTACGGATCAGCGACGGCCGAGCGATGTTCACGGCGTGGTAGAGCGTGTCCTCGTCCACGTTGCCGTAGACCTCGGGCGCGTGACGGCGCAGCACTTCGAGCAGCGGGCCCATAAAAGCGCGACTGCGGCCTACGGTGTTCTCGAAAAAGCGGCTCTGGCTCTCGTGAATGCCCATGGAGGTGCCGCCCTCCAGACACGTGCGCGCGTAAGCGGGGTTCACGCCCAGCTCGTACATGGCGTGCCCCGCCTCGTGGATGATGCTATAGACGTTGGAGATGCAGTCGTCCTCGTAGATGTGCGTGGCGATGCGCGCGTCACCCACGGCAAAGCCCTCGCTAAACGGGTGCTCGGTAAAGGCGAGCGTGGTGTCGTCCAGGTTAAGGCCGACGAGCTTCATCAGGTCGAAGCTCATGGCGCGCTGGGCGGCCTCGGGCACATGCGCGTGCAAAAAGTCGGCAGTAGGCTGCTGCCCGCGCTCGCCGATGGCGTGCACGAGCGGCACGACGGTAGCCTTGACCTCGTCACAAAACGCATCGAAGCTCTTGGCGGAAAGGCCGCGTTCGTACTGGTCGAGCCAAACATCGTATGGGTCGCGCTTGGGGTCCATGAGCTCGGCCTGATGCTTGAGCTGGGCGACGATTCTATCCACGTAGGGCTCAAAGCTCGCCCAGTCGTTGGCCGTCTTGGCCTTGTGCCACACGGCGTCGGCCTCGCAGGTGAGCCTGGTCCAGGCCTCGGCCTCCTCAGTAGGGATAACGCTGGCCTCGCGCTGGTCGCGGCCGAGCACACGGATCTCGTCGAGCAGCTGCGGGTCGTCGATCTTGCCGCCGGCGACGGTCTCGTGTGCCAGCGAGCCTACAAGCTCGACGGACTTTTTGCTGGTCAGGAGCTTGTGATGTTCGCCGGCAAGGGTGCCCATAGCATCGGCGCGGGCCGCAGCGCCGTTGGCGGGGGCAATCGTCGCGCCATCGAACTCGGCAATCTTGAGCAGGTACTCGCGGGTCCATAGTTTGCCTTCGAGCTTGCGGAGCTTCTTGATGCCCTTGCCCGCCTTGGCGTTCTTAGAGGCCTTGGCCACGGCGGCCTTGGCCTTCTTATCGAGTTTCTTTCCCATACCCATATCCTTGATCTCGCAGACCGGACGCCACGGGTGGGCGTGCGGCCAGTTTGCACAGCTATCTGCCTTGTACCCAGTGCGAACAAAACGGAACGCGGCGATATGCTCGCAGAATGTGTTATCCTATAGCCCAATGCGTTGACGGAGAGGGTTTTGCCCGCCGCGTCGCCGGCAAGAGAGGGAAGGTCATGGGCTGCAAGCCTTCCTACGGTGGCAAGGGCCAAGCGTTCACTCCCGAGCAGCAACCTCAACGGGCGCGCGGCCAGTGGCGGCGAAGCCCCAGTAGGGAAGCCGTGAGCCTCGCGATAAGGGGCACAGAGTGGGCGCGGCGGGCCAGACATCCGCCGGGTCAAACAAGGTGGTACCGCGGAATTCAACCGTCCTTGGGCAATGCACATGCCCGAGGACGGTTTTTTGTTACCGAATCGGGCCGCGTTTTTGCAACGCCAGACGGCGGCAGTCGTCCTGGCGAGCGGGGAACGCGAGAGACGAAAGGGAAGACATGAGTCTGATTGATGATCTGGTCAAACTCGAGGAAGAGGCCAAGGAGCTCGTCGCAGGCGCCGACGACGCCGCCAAGCTCGAGGCTGCGCGCGTTGAGCTGCTCGGCCGCAAGGGTCGTATTACCGGCCTGATGCGCATGATGGGCAAGCTCGCCCCCGAGGATCGCCCCGTGATGGGCAAGCGCGCCAACGAGATGCGCCAGCTGATTGAGGGTATGCTCGACGAGCGCACCACCGAGATGAAGGCCGCCGCCCTCAAGCACGCACTGGAGCACGAGGCCGTCGACATCACGCTGCCGGGCATCCGTCCGCAGATCGGCCACCAGCACCTGATCAAGCAGATTATCGAGGAGGCCGAGGACATCTTTAGCGGTATCGGCTACACCGTCGAGTCCGGTCCCATGGTCGACACCTCCTACTACAACTTCACCGCGCTCAACGCCCCCATGGATCACCCGAGCCGCTCGGCCCGCGACACCTTCTATGTGGTCGACAACAACCCCGGCAGCGTCGCGCACCCCGAGGCGCATGCCCACGGCGAGTCCGACGTGCTGCTGCGCACCCAGACCTCGGGCGTGCAGATTCACACCATGGAGTCGCAGAAGCCGCCCATCTACATGATCTGCCCGGGCACCGTCTACCGTCCCGACACGGCCGACGCCTGTCACCTGCCGCAGTTCAACCAGATCGAGGGCCTGGTCGTCGACGAGGGCATCACCTTTGGCGATCTTAAGGGCACGCTCGACTACTTTGTTAAGTGCATGTTTGGCGAGGACCGCAAGACGCGTTACCGCCCGCATTTCTTCCCCTTCACCGAGCCTTCCTGCGAGGTGGACGTGAGCTGCCACGTCTGCGGCGGCAAGGGCTGCAACTTCTGCAAGCACAGCGGCTGGATCGAGATCTTGGGCTGCGGCATGGTCGACCCCAACGTCCTGATCAACTGCGGCATCGACCCCGAGAAGTACACCGGCTTCGCCTTTGGCATTGGCGCCGAGCGCGTCGCTGCCCTGCGCTACGACCTGCCCGACCTCAGAACGCTCATGACAGGCGATATGCGTTTCCTGAATCAGTTTTAAGTTGACCTGTCCCGGCGGCTTTCCGAGCCACCGTACCTTGCCCCTCAAACCGTCGCTTGCGTACCCAAGTACGCGGCGCTCCTCTTTCGGGGCAATCTGCGGCACCTCGGAAACCCGTCTCCGTAGCTGGAGTTTTCCGTCTGTTTATTGCAGACGTTACAGATGAAAGGAGACCAGTTAGATGCGTGTTTCTTACGACTGGCTCAAGACCATGATCGATATTCCGGAGGATCCCAAGACCCTTTCGGACGAATATATCCGTACCGGCACCGAGGTCGAGGCGATCGACACCGTGGGCGAGTCCTTCGACCACGTGGTGACTGCCAAGGTGCTCACCAAGACCCCGCACCCCGATAGCGACCACATGTATGTGTGCTCGGTCGATGTGGGTGACAAGAACCTCGACGCCGACGGCAACCCCGCTCCGCTGCAGATCGTCTGCGGCGCGCAGAACTTTGAGGCCGGCGACCACATCGTCACGGCCATGATCGGCGCCGTGCTTCCCGGTGACGTCAAGATCAAGAAGAGCAAGCTTCGCGGCGTCGTGTCCATGGGCATGAACTGCTCCGCGCGCGAGCTCGGCCTGGGTGGCGACCACTCCGGCATCATGATCCTGCCCGAGGATACGCCCTGCGGCATGCCGTTTGCCGAGTATGTGGGCTCGAGTGATACCGTGCTCGACTGCGAGATCACGCCCAACCGCCCCGACTGCCTGTCCATGATTGGCATGGCCCGCGAAACCGGTGCCATTTTCGATCGCGATTTCCACGTTGAGCTGCCCGCCATCAAGGCGGAGACCGGCCGCGCGACCGACGACGAGCTTTCGGTCGAGATCGCCGACGAGGGCCTGTGCGACCGCTATGTCGCCCGCATTGTGCGCAACGTGAAGGTCGGCCCCTCGCCCGACTGGATGGTCAAGCGCCTTAACGCCCTGGGCGTGCGTCCGCACAACAACATCGTCGACATCACCAACTATGTGATGATGCTCACCGGTCAGCCGCTGCACGCTTTTGACCTGGACACCTTTGCCGAGCGCGAGGGCAGGCGCCGCGTGGTGGTTCGCGCCGCCCAGCAGGACGAGAAGTTCACGACCCTCGACGGCGAGGAGCGCACGCTCGACGCCGGCATGGGCCTTATCACCGACGGCGAGCGTCCCGTGGCGCTGGCCGGCGTTATGGGCGGCATGGATTCCGAGATCGAGGACGACACCGTCGACGTGATGGTCGAGAGCGCCTGCTTCGACGCCGGCCGCACCTCGCACACCAGCCGCGACCTGTCGCTGATCTCCGACGCCTCCATCCGCTTTGAGCGCCAGGTCGATGAGACCGGCTGCGTGGATGTGGCCAATGTTGCCTGCGCGCTCATCGAGGAGATCGCCGGCGGCGAGGTCGCTCCCGGCTACGTAGATGTGTTCCCCGCGCCCAAGACCATCGACAGCATTAAGCTGCGCCTGGCCCGCGTGCACGCCATCTGCGGCGCCGACATCGAGCCCGATTTTATCGAGCGCTCGCTCACCCGCCTGGGCTGCACCGTCGAGCGCGACGGCGAGGACTTTATGGTTACCCCGCCGAGCTTCCGCCCCGACCTGCCGCGCGAGATCGACCTGATCGAGGAGGTCCTGCGCCTGTGGGGCATGGGCCGCGTGACGGCGACCATCCCGGCTGCCAAGAACCACATCGGTGGCCTGACCCGCGAGCAGAAGCTCACCCGCAAGGTCGGCGAGATCCTGCGCGCCTGCGGCCTCAACGAGACCACGACCTTTGGCTTTGCCGCCCCGGGCGACCTGGAGAAGATCGGCATGTCCACCGAGGGCCGCGGCTGCCCCGTGGTACTTATGAACCCGCTGGTGGCCGAGCAGACCGAGATGCGCCGCTCGCTGCTGCCGGGCCTGCTGCAGTCTGTGGCCTATAACGAGGCCCATGGCACGCCCAACGTGCACCTGTACGAGGTCGGCAGCCTGTTCCACGGCCGCGAGAACGCCAGCCTGCCCAAGGAGACCAAGTCCGTGGCGGGCGTGCTCTCGGGCCAGTGGAGCGAGCAGTCCTGGAACATGAAGTACCGCAAGCTGCGCTTCTTCTTTGGCAAGGGCATCGTCGAGGAGCTGCTCGCCCAGCTGCGCATCGAGAAGGTTCGCTTCCGTCCCGTCGAGGGCGAGGGCTATGCCTTCTTGCAGCCGGGCCGTGCCGCCGAGGTTCTGTCTGGCGGCACCGTGCTGGGCTGGGTCGGCGAGATCCACCCCGAGGCGCGCGAGGCCATGGGTATCGACGAGGTCGTCGTTGCCTTTGAGCTCGACCTGGACAAGCTGATCAAGGGCGCCCGCAACCAGGAGAACTACCGCGAGTTCTCGCAGTACCCGGCTGTTGAGCACGATCTTGCTATCGTGGTCGACAACTCCGTGACTTGCGAGGACCTTGAGCGCCGCATTACCAGCGCCGGCGGCAAGCTGCTCGAGGGTGTGCGTCTGTTCGACGTCTACCGCGATCCGGTCCGCGTGGGCGTGGGCAAGAAGTCCATGGCCTTTGCGCTTACGTATCGCTCCGACGACCACACGCTTACCAGCGAAGAGGTCGAAAAAGCGCACCAGAAGATCGTCACCAAGGTGTGCAAGGGCGTAAACGGCGAGGTCCGCGGCTAGGTCCTGCACTGGGGTATGGGTCAGCGGTGGCTGCTGCCGAGCCTTACGTGACTGCTATCCTCGGTATAAGGCACTGCTGAGCCTGCATATATGACACGCGCATTGCATAACGGCGTGCTGCTTTGTCGGCAGTGCGCCGTTTTGCTATGATAGCCCGTGGCGTGTTACGAATCTGACAATACGTAACACTGGCAAGGTGATTTAAGCGGCGTTGTAATTCTGTGCGCCGATAACCTGGAGGCGTACATGCACATTCCAGATAATTATCTGTCCCCGCAGACCGATGCCGTCATGGCAGTGGCGATGGTCCCTGTGTGGGTTCACTGCATCAAAAAGGTGCGCGCCACGCTCGATCGCGAGCACATGGCGTTCCTGGGTATCTGCGCCGCGTTCTCCTTCTTGCTCATGATGTTCAATGTGCCGCTGCCCGGCGGTACCACGGGTCACGCCGTCGGCGGTGCGCTCATCGCGCTGCTGCTGGGCCCGGAGGCCGCGGCCATCGCGGTTTCGGTCGCGCTGGCGCTGCAGGCACTGCTGTTTGGCGACGGCGGCATCCTGTCCTTTGGCGCCAACTGCTTTAACATGGCCTTCGTGCTGCCGTTTGCCGCCGCTATCGTGTTCCGTGCGCTCAACAGCCGTTTGCACAACAAGAGCTGGGGCACCTCGGTTTCGGCCGTCGTAAGCGGTTGGGTCGGCCTGTGCCTGGCGGCCCTGTGCACGGCGATCGAGTTTGGTATTCAGCCGATGTTCTTTACCAACGCTTCGGGCGCTCCGCTGTACTGCCCCTTCCCGCTCTCTATTGCCATTCCGGCCATGATGATCCCGCACATGTTGGTAGCCGGCGTGGTCGAGGGCGTGGCGACGGCCGCCATCTACGGTTTCATTAAGAAGACGGCGCCGAGCGTTATCGTCGGGCCCGAGGCCGTCGATGGCCAGCTTGCTGCCGAGGGCGCTGCCGCCAAGAAGACCTCGCTGGTCCCCACGCTCATCCTGGTCGCCGTGCTTGTCGTGGCCACGCCGCTCGGCTTGCTGGCCACCGGTGACGCATGGGGCGAGTGGGACGCTGAGGGCGCCGCGACCGCCGTTCAGGAGGCTGGTGACGACAGTCTGCAGACTTCGGTCGGTCTCGATACCCCGACCTTTGCCGATGCACTGCCCACGGGCGATTATCTGCAGGCCTATTCCGAGGAGCAGGGCCTTGGCTTTGCCGGCCAGGCCGCGATGTATATTCTTTCGGGCGTGATTGGCGTGGCGGTGCTCACCATCGCCTTCCGTCTGGTCTCGCTGACGGTCAAGGAAAGCGGTGCTCATGGCGACGGTCGAGCTGCCTAGCTGGCTTGCGGCCGAGCAGCGATACGAGCCCGCGGGGGCTCGGCATCGTGTGATGCAAAAGAATGTCCTGCATCTGGCGAGCCTGCTTGAGCGGGTTCGTCTAGGCGGCGGCGCACATAAGGGCGGGTCGATTATCGACTGCGCCCTTTCTTCCGTTTCGGCGCCAGTGCGTTTGGTGGGGATGCTCGTCTGCGTCCTGTGCGTATGCCTGACGCAGAGCCCGCTGTACTTGATGCTGATGACAGCGATCGCGTTGGTGCTCGTTGCGGTGCGCCCCGCACGCGGGCTGCACGCGACCTTTGTGCCGGCGTTGGCCGCCGCGGGGTTTGCCGTGGTTTTGGCGCTGCCTGCCCTGCTGCTGGGTGCTTCTGCCACGGACGCCATGCTCAAGATTGCGCTCAAGACCTTTGTTAATGTGTCATTGGTGCTGGGCGTTTCGTGGACGCTTACCTGGAGTCGCATGTCGGCGGCGCTTAAGATGCTGCACCTGCCCGACGAGGTTATCTTTACGTTTGATATGGCACTCAAACACATCGAGGTGCTGGGTCGCACGGCGCACGACCTGTGCGAATCAGTCATGCTGCGCAGCGTTGGCCGTGCGCCTGCAGGATTTTCGCGTACCGATTCGATCGCGGGTATCATGGGCATGACCTTTATCAAGGCGATGGAATGCAGCCGCGCGATGGACGAGGCTATGCTTTGCCGCGGTTTTGCCGGCGCATATCCGGCGCCTGCACGGAACGGCTTTGGTTGGCGCGACGCGGTCTATGCGGCTGTTGTGGTGCTGCTCGCCGTGTTATGCGCGGTGCTGTAGCGCGGGCGGTCAAGCCGTCGATGTGAATAGGGAAGGGCGACGTTTTGGCAAACGATACAAATGGTGCGATGGGTGCGAGCGGTGCTGCCGGCGCCAAGGCCACGCCGCTCATCGAGTTTCGCGACGTGGTGTTTTCCTATGCGGGCCATACGGTGGTCGATGGCGTGTCGCTGCAGGTTAATCGCGGTGAGCTGGTTGCGCTGCTTGGACCCAACGGCTGCGGCAAGACGACGATCATGCGGCTTATCAACGGGCTTGAGCTTGCGGATGCGGGTACGTACCTGTTTGATGGACATGTGGTCGATGCGGCATATCTCAAGGATTCCGCGATGGCCCAGCGGTTCCATCAGCGCGTGGGCTTCGTGTTCCAAAACGCCGATGCACAGCTCTTTTGCGCCACGGTCGGCGAGGAGGTCGCGTTTGGCCCGGCTCAAATGGGGCTTTCGGCGGACGAGCTCGGGCGCCGCGTCCGTGATGCCATGGAGCTGTTTCAGGTTGCCGATCTGGTCGATGCCTCGCCCTATCAGCTTTCGGGCGGGCAAAAGAAGCGTGTGGCGCTGGCTGCCGTCGTGTCGATGAACCCCGATATTCTGGTGCTGGACGAGCCTACCAACGGACTTGACGAGGACTCTTGCGACATCGTGGTCAACTTTCTACTGGCTTATGTTGCTGCCGGTAAGACGGTCTTGATGAGCACGCATCATCAGGATTTAGTACGACGTCTTGGGGCCCGTGCGATTTATATCGATCGATATCACCACGTGGTCGGGGCTCCCGTGCCATCATATGGAACCGAAAACAGTGCAGCAGAATAGTTGCCGCATAGTGGGGTTGCGGCCGCGCACGTGACTTGCTGCGAATGGTATAGTTATCCGGATTTTTACGGGGGTGGCTATGCCAAGTTGGAATATTCATATCGCTCAGACGGAACGACTTCTGGCGCGTGCCGGCGCGCTTGCCGATAACGTGCGCGACCGCAATGCCTTTTTGTTTGGCAGCGTGGTTCCGGACATTTTTGTGGGGTACATGGTTCCCGGTATTGCCGACCCCATCCCGTATCGCATCACGCACTTTGCCAAGCCCGAGCCCATTCCTAAGCCACGCGAGCATGAGTTTTGGGACACCTATGTGGCGCCGTTGCTTAAAGGTGCGCCGGCGGGTGCGCCGGCTCCAGCGACCTCGATTGTCGAAGAGCGTGAAAGGCTCAATCGGGTGCACTATCCGCAGCGCTACAAAGACGCCGAGCCGGTTGACGGCCCCGGCGCCGCCGAGTTTTCACTTGCGCCCGATGACGTGGCGCAGTCGCTGCTCGATTTGACGCTGGGCGTTTGGTCGCATCTGGTGGCCGATACCGTGTGGAACACGCGCGTGAACCAATATCTCGAGGCGCGCGGCGGCAAGCCGTGCGAGGAGTTCCGCATTAAGAAGCAGGGAGACTTTGACTGGTTTGGCAAGACGCTCGGCATCGTTTCTATCCCGCGTGCGACCGATCGCCTCTATACCGCGGCGGCCCAGTTTGGTCAGTATTCGATTCCACAAGAGTATGTGCTCAAGACCATTGGCGTTATGCACGAGATTGTGCGCGAAAACCCCGGCGATCCGGATCATCCGCCGTACCGTCTGCTGACCGAAGAGTTCTTTGACGCAACGTTTACCGAGGTCGTCGAGCTAACCGAGGCGGGTTTTGCCGCCCGCGTTGCCGCTTCTGACGTCCCCGCAGTCCCTCTGATCGCTAGCTGCTAGCTGACCGGCTTAACGGTGAACAGTTCATCCCAATCGACCAATAGCTCCCGCCGAAGGGTTTCTGCGGCAGTGAGTTCCAGCTTAGATTTTGGAACGTAAGGGAGCCCCGCCTTTTTATGAATTAGCTCGGCGATGCTGTTAAAGCTCTTCGTGTCCTTGATTTGATCATAGGTTATCTGGATAGCGTCATAGCCCATGCTTGTGAGGGCGGTGGTGCGCTCGGCATCGGAGAGGCTCGCGGCTTCGCTGTCATGGGCGGAGCGGCCTTGGAATTCCAGAATGACGCCCATGCTGTCGGTGCTGCTCTCTATGAGGATATCGGCGTAGCAGCAGGTTTTGTCATACAGTGAGCGCGCGGCGTCGCTGAGTGGGATGCGCACGTTGTTAGCGATATTGATGCCCATGCCGCCCTCGTTGCGGGGGAGCGAGACAAGCATGGAGGTCTGTACTTCGAAGGGCGAGGCGGTCTGTCCCGTCATGTGCTCGGCCGCCCAGCGCAGTTGTTTAACGCCGCGCAGGCCTGCGGCCTGCTTGGCGAACGCGGCGATATCCGCTGCGGAAAGAAGCGGCGTGCGCTTCCACAAGTTGGTGTCATTGCCCTTGGTGTCGACAACACGTTTCCAACCACAGTCGGGCGGAATGAGCTTAAGCGAAATTGCTTCATCGAGCTGCTGCTGCGCCCGTTTACAAGGCGTGAACACTGCAAAGGAGCCGCACATCTCGTAGCAAGCCATGAGTAACTGGTTGCGTGAGACCTGCGTAGCAAGGTTGAGCAGCGTAAACTCGGGCGACGTGACATCAAATCCATGCTCAGTCTGCCTAAACGACCCAGGAGGCGGCTCTTGGGTTAGCAGACGGCTATGAAATAGCTTTCCGTTCGCGCGCTGTTTTCTTTCGCCCACGAATCTCCAGACTGGTGTGCCGAGCAAGTCTTTAAATACTGGTTGTTTTGAGTAATGCACCAAGCGATGGTCATGGTCGGGCGGCAGGATTGCCGGATAGAGTCCCAGTATCTGGGGCGGTATGCGATAGTACTGAAAAGCCGTGGGTCCGCAGGCAAGAAATGACATAGCGATCCGATCGTTTGAGCGTAGTTTGGGCTAGAAAAGCTATCGGTTTCGGAAGTGCGGGGAAAAAGACAAACAGGTCAACCACAAGCGGTATTTAAGCCAACTTTATCAGGGGTTTTGTTGAAATAAAAGGGCTTGTGCTCGGGGGTAGGAAATTTTTCCCCGCACTTCCGAAAACGTGGTCGATTTAGACCTTGCTAAAACGATTTATCAGCCCTGTGTGAGGTGTGGGTTTGCCACCGGGCGAACACTTTTAGCGCTTGGGGCTTTATTTTTTGGGCCTCGGAGGGCGGATCTCGCGCTTTTGGTAAAGAAATGGGTGCGTGTCATGCCGTGCGGTAGGCATCGGCGCACAGAAAAAGGGCCCGGAAGGCGAAGCCTTCCGGGCCCTTTTTAATGCAAATGTGCTTGCAAGTGCGATTTAGCGCACCTGAGCGACGTAGGCGACGTTGGTCGAGGAGACCTTGTCCTCAAGCTGGACGCTCATACGGGGATCGCCGGCGGTAGCGACGGTCAAATCGCCGGTCTCGACGTAGCCGAGCTCCTTAGCGGTCTCGATCGCCTTGACGATCGTGCCGTTGACGGTGCCCTGAGTAATCTCGGCCTTGTGCGGGATAACGCCCCAGTACATAATCATCTGCTGGACGGCCCACTCGTGGCGGGAGAACGCGCAGATCGGCATGTTGGGACGGAAGTGCGAGATCAGGCGAGCGGTACGACCGGTGGTCGTCGGCACGGTGATGCACTTGGCGCCAACGGTGGTGGCCATGTTCACAGCGGACATACCCACAACGTTGTTGACGACGCGGGTGCCGTGAGCATCGGTCGGAACCTCGAGCGGAGCGTGAGCCGGGAGGTACTTCTCGGTCTCGAGAGCGATGCTGGCCTGCATCTTGACGGCCTCGACCGGGTACTTACCGGCAGCGGACTCGCCGGACAGCATGACGGCGTCGGTACCGTCGTAAATGGCGTTAGCAACGTCGGCAACCTCGGCGCGCGTCGGGCGCGGGTTCTGCTGCATGGAGTCGAGCATCTGCGTAGCGGTGATAACGGGCTTGTAGGCCGCGTTGCACTTGGCGATGATCTCCTTCTGGATGTGCGGAACGAGCTCGGGCTTGATCTCGATGCCCAGGTCGCCACGGGCGACCATGATGCCGTCGGAAGCCTCGAGGATCTCGTCAAAGTTCTCGACGCCCAGAGCGCACTCGATCTTCGGGAAGATCGTCACGTGCTCGCCACCGTTCTCGCGGCAAAGCTCGCGGATGCCGCGGACAGACTCGCCGTCACGGATGAAGGAAGCGGCGATGTAGTCGATGTTCTCGGTCAGGCCAAAGAGGATGTCCTGACGATCGCGCTCGGTGATGGCGGGCAGCGAGATGTTGACGTTGGGCATGTTGACGCCCTTGCGCTCGCCGATCAGGCCGTCGTTCTTGACGACGCAGGTCATGTCCTGGCCGTCGACGGACTCGACCTCGAGAGCAACCAGGCCGTCATCGATCAGGATGAGGGAGCCCTTCTCGACCTCGGAGGGCAGAGCCAGGTAGTCGAGGGAGATGTGCTCAGCGGTGCCGTGGAAATCCTCGGACGTGGGCTGAGCGGTGACGACGATCTTGTCGCCGGTCTTGACGGCAACCTTCTTGCCGTCGACCAGAAGACCGGTGCGGACCTCGGGGCCCTTGGTGTCGAGCAGGATGCCGACGGGCATACCGAGCTCCTTGGAAATACGACGGACGCGCTCGATGCGACCGTGGTGCTCGTCGTAGGAGCCGTGCGAGAAGTTAAAACGGGCGACGTTCATGCCCGCCTTGATCATCTCGCGGATGGTCTCGTCGCTATCGCAGGCGGGACCCATGGTGCATACAATCTTAGTGCGCTTGTACATTCAGACCTCCATCTGACATCGTCTTGCGCTGATAGATAAACCATAAGAAATAAAACTGAGTTGATTATAACGAAATACCGACCGAATACCCCAAAAAATCGACCGTATGCCGAATTAGAAGTTCTTTTTTTACGGGAAAAACGGTATATGAAAAAACTTTACCAACCGCTCTAACCGCTGCTATCTGGGCGATATTTTAGTTTGGCGACGCGCCTAAGAAAAAACGTTTTATCAGTATTGAGCATCACACGGTCCGCATCGTTGCATACGGACCATATTTCCAAATGGATTGTTTTGGCTAGACGCGTCGCTTTGGGGTACCATAGCTCCACTATCAACTGCCGCTCAGCACGGCAGCCTTGATGAGCCCTTGCCCTTCTCCTGGGAATTATGATCGGGCATCAATCTGCTGAGTGGCCCGAATCCCAGGAGGGGACTCTATATGCAAAAGGAATACCTGTCCGCCGCGGCGGAGGTGCTCAGCGACCAAGGTGTCGATGAGAACCTCGGCCTGAGCAACGACGAGGCGTCGTCGCGCCTCGCCAAGACAGGCCCTAACAAGCTTGAGGAAGCCGAGAAGACGCCGCTGTGGAAGCGTTTCTTTGAGCAGATGGCCGACCCCATGGTCATCATGTTGATCGTTGCCGCCGTTATCAGCGCGCTCACGGGCATGGTTAAGGGCGAGGCGGACTTTGCCGATGTCGCCATCATCATGTTCGTCGTTATCGTCAACTCGGTGCTGGGCGTGGTCCAGGAAGCCAAGAGCGAGGAGGCTCTCGAGGCCCTTCAGGAGATGAGCGCCGCGCAGTCCAAGGTTCTACGCGACGGCAAACTCGTGCACCTGCCGAGCGCCGAGCTCGTACCCGGCGACGTGATCATGCTCGAGGCGGGCGACTCCGTCCCGGCCGACTGCCGCGTGCTCGAGAGCGCCACGATGAAAATCGAAGAGGCCGCGCTCACCGGCGAGTCGGTGCCGGTCGAGAAGCACGCCAACGTGATCGAGCTTGCCGCGGGCACCGATGACGTGCCGCTCGGCGACCGCAAGAACATGTGCTACATGGGCTCCACCGTCGTGTACGGTCGTGGCCGCGCCGTCGTGGTCGGCACCGGCATGGATACCGAGATGGGCAAGATCGCCGGTGCCCTGGCCGAGGCCAAGGAAGAGCTCACGCCGCTGCAGGTGAAGCTCGCCGAGCTCAGCCGTATCCTCACCATTATGGTGATCGTCATCTGCGTCGTGATCTTTGGCGTCGACATCGTCCGCCACGGCGTGGGCAACGTCCTTACCGACCCGACTGCCCTGCTCGACACCTTTATGGTCGCCGTCTCGCTCGCCGTCGCTGCCATCCCCGAGGGCCTGGTCGCCGTCGTGACCATCGTGCTGTCGCTTGGCGTGACCAAGATGGCCAAGCGCCAGGCAATTATCCGCAAGCTCTCTGCCGTCGAGACTCTCGGCTGCACGCAGACCATCTGCTCCGACAAGACCGGTACCCTTACCCAAAACAAGATGACCGTCGTCAAGCACGAGCTCGCTGCGCCTAAGGAGAAGTTCCTGGCAGGCATGGCGCTGTGCTCCGATGCCCAGTGGGACGAGGAACTGGGCGAGGCCGTGGGCGAGCCGACCGAGTGCGCGCTCGTCAACGATGCCGGAAAGGCGGGCCTCACTGGTCTGACTGCCGAGCACCCGCGCGTGGGCGAGGCCCCGTTTGACTCGGGCCGCAAGATGATGTCCGTGGTCGTTGAGACCCTGGACGGCGAGTACGAGCAATACACCAAGGGCGCGCCCGACGTGGTGATCGGCCTGTGCACCCACATCTACGAGGGCGATAAGGTCGTCCCCCTGACCGAGGAGCGTCGTGCCGAGCTCGTGGCCGCCAACAAGGCCATGGCCGACGAGGCCCTGCGCGTGCTGGCGCTGGCAAGCCGCACCTACACCGAGGTCCCGAGCGACTGCAGCCCCGCCGCGCTCGAGCACGACCTGGTCTTCTGCGGCCTGTCCGGCATGATTGACCCGGTCCGCCCCGAGGTCGCCGACGCCATCCGCGAGGCCCACGATGCCGGTATCCGCACCGTCATGATCACGGGCGACCACATCGACACCGCCGTGGCCATCGCCAAGCAGCTGGGTATCGTCACCGATCGCAGCCATGCCATCACCGGTGCCGACCTCGATCGCATGAGCGACGAGGAACTCGACGCGCACATCGAGGACTACGGCGTGTACGCCCGCGTCCAGCCCGAGCACAAGACCCGTATCGTCGAGGCTTGGAAGTCGCGCGACCAGATCGTGGCCATGACGGGCGACGGCGTCAACGACGCCCCGTCCATCAAGCGCGCCGACATCGGCGTTGGCATGGGCATCACCGGTACCGACGTTACCAAGAACGTCGCCGACATGGTGCTTGCCGACGACAACTTCGCCACCATCATCGGTGCCTGCGAAGAGGGTCGCCGCATCTACGACAACATCCGCAAGGTCATCCAGTTCCTGCTTTCGGCCAACCTTGCCGAGGTGTTCTCGGTGTTTATCGCCACGCTCATCGGCTTTACCATCTTCCAGCCGGTGCAGCTGCTGTGGGTGAACCTGGTTACCGACTGCTTCCCCGCGCTCGCGCTGGGCATGGAGGATGCCGAGGGCGACATCATGAAGCGCAAGCCGCGCAACGCCAAGGACGGTGTCTTTGCCGGCAATATGGGTCTGGACTGCGTGGTCCAGGGCTTGATCATTGCCGCGCTGGTGCTGGCGAGCTTCTTTGTGGGCGTGTACTTTGACATGGGCTACATCCACATCTCCGATATGATCGCCGGCGTCGCCGACGAGGAAGGCGTGATGATGGCCTTCATCACGCTCAACATGGTCGAGATCTTCCACTGCTTTAACATGCGCAGCCGCCGCACGTCGCTGTTTAAGATGAAGAAGCAGAACAAGTGGCTGTGGGCCTCTGCCGCGCTGGCGCTGGTGCTGACGGTGATCGTAACCGTGCAGCCGACGCTTGCCGAGATGTTCTTTGGCCCCGTGACGCTTGAGCTCAAGGGCGTTATCGCCGCGCTGGGCCTTGCCTTCCTGATCATTCCGCTGATGGAGATCTACAAGGCGATCATGCGCGCGGTCGAAAAAGAGTAACGTTCCTGTCCGGGCCCGACCGCCTGCGGGGTTTCCACGGGCACGTCCTCGCCGCTTTGCGGCTGCGGGATGTGCCCTTAGGAAACCCCTCCCGGCGGGCGGGCCCTGCGGTATCCTTGCTGGCTTTTCTCCCGCGCGGATGATAAAGGGCTGAGGGAAAGTTTGTGAGCCGGTCGAGCGTTTGCTCGACCGGCTCTTTTTGAGTTAGGGCTTTGCCCGGCCAGCTCTTTTTGATTTAAAATACCTGCTCAGTTGTGATTTGTGGTGCTGGGAGGCGCTTGTGGGCAAGGCTAGGGCTAAGGCGAAGAAAAAGACGACGGGGGCGCGGGCCAAGCGTGATCGTCGTCGGAAGCTTGCGACCGAAGCCCCCGCGTCTGCCGAGGAGCTGCTGGCGAGCGTGCCGGGACTCGATGCGCTGCAGGATGTTCCGGCGTTTGGCGATCTGCCGGTCGCCGCGGCTCAGCAGGCGGCATTTGACGATTTTTGCGCCCAAGCCGAGGAGCCCGAGCAGATGCAACTGGGCGCCGTGGTACGCTTAGATCGCGGGTTTCCGCTGGTGGTGACGGCCGACGATACCTTTCGTGCCGAGCATGCCGTGGGGTTTGCCAAGTCGCGCGGCGAGGACGAGGTACTGCTGCCGGCTGTGGGCGACCGTGTGGCGGTGCGTCGTGCACCCGGGCACGACATGGGCGTAATCGAATGCGTCCTGCCGCGACGCACGAGTTTTGAGCGTTGGCGTGGCCGCGCCCGCGGCGAGCGTCAGGTGCTTTGTTCCAACGTGGATAGCGTGCTGATCGTGCAGGCACTTGGCGCCGGCGAAGTGCTGCTCGACCGCGTGGCGCGCTCGCTGGTTTTGGCGCTCGACTGCGATGCCGAGCCGGTGGTGGTGCTTACCAAGGCCGACCGCTGCGAGGCCGCGGAACTCGAGCGCGATCTGGATCGCGTGCGCCGTCTGGTGGGCCCGGACGTGCGCGTGATCGTGACGTCCTCTGCCGAAAGCCGTGGTTTGGATGAGGTGCGCGCCTGTGTTCCGGCGGGAACGTGCGCCATGATCCTGGGTGAGTCGGGGGCCGGAAAGTCGACGCTGCTCAATGCGCTGCTGGGCCACGATGCGCTGGCTACCGGTGGTGTGCGCGAGCGCGACGACCAAGGCCGCCATACCACGGTCGCGCGCGTGATGGTGGCGCTGCCGGGCGACGCCGGCGTCATTGCCGACGCTCCGGGCCTGCGCAGTTTGCCACTCGTTGGTCACGAGCGGGGCCTGGCGCGTGCCTTCCCCGAGATCGTCGAGGCGTCGCGTGCGTGTCGGTTTGGCGACTGCACGCATACCCACGAACCGGGCTGCGCCGTTCGCGAGGCCGCCGATGCCGGGCAGATCGATGGCCTGCGCCTGGAAACGTTCCAAAACTTGGCGTCATCCATGCGTGTGAGTGCCCAAATGCTCGATCCCGATGTCCATCTGTAATTGAATTTATCTATGACAGCCGTCTCCCAACTGTGCGGGAGGCGGCTTTTTTACTGGCGATGCGCCCTTAAATGAGCGTTTTGCCGACGCGCTGACCAAAACCTTGCCGCGGGCTTGACGGGTTGGTCAGCTCTTGGCTGGTAATTGGTTTGACACTTAAAACCAAGATGGTGATCGCGCTGTTTTGTTGCTTGGCCGCTCGGACAATAGTGGTACGGGCATCCCATCCGCCCAGTGCTGTCTTGAGAGGAGCTGCCGTGAACAAGAGCAAGCGCATCGCCATCAGTCTGGCAGCGGGCGTGCTCGCCGCGGCACTCTGCATGGTTTACGGGTCATCGGTTCGTTCGCGGGCCGAGCAGGCCCAGGCCAAAACCTTGGCCAAATACGGCGGCGATCGCGTCGAAGTTTGCGTTGCCGCACGTGATATCGATGTGGGTGAGACCCTCGACGAGACCAATGTCGTAACCCAAGAGTGGCTCGCGAGCCTGCTGCCGCGCGATGCGGCGACCGAACTGCGCCAGGTGCGTGGCGACGTGACGACCTCGCGTATTCCCAAAAATGCCGTGGTCTGCGATGTCTACACCAAAGCCGAGAGCCATACGCTCGAGGTGCCCAAGGGCAAGGTTGCCGTTTCGGTGGCGGTCGATGCCGAGCATTCGGTGGGCGGAGCCGCAGGCGTGGGCAGCTACGTGGATGTGTACGTGCAAAAAGACGGCGTGACCGATCGGCTGTGCGGCGCGTATGTGATCGATACCAGCGACGAGGCCGGTGCCACGCGCGAAGGCAAGGTCGAGTGGGTGACGCTGGCGGCCGACCCCAAAGACGTCAAGGAATTGCTGGGAGCCTCGGGCAAGGGAACGGTCAGCTTGACGATTCCCGCCACGGCACGCGGCAAAAAGAGCGGAGGCGACGAGTGATGAAGGCGATCTGGCTTGCGTGCTGCGCGTGTGGAGATTACGGACTGCTGCAGCAGGAAGTCGAGGGCCGCGATGCGGGCGCGCAGGTGCTTCGCGTGGGCGACCTAGACGGGTTGGTGTCTATGGCTCGGGCGTTTCCTTCGCGCCGTGGCGCTGCCATTATCGCGGCATCCCTGTTTGATACTAAAGATGTGCGAGAGGCCGTCGCGCGCCTGACTGCCGAAGGACGCGTGAGCCGCGTCGTCGTGTTGATAGAGGCGCTCGATCCGTCGGATATCGAGGGGCTGTTTCGCGCGGGGGCGACCGAGGTCATCGCTGCGCACAGCATATGCGGCAGCGGACATGTGGGCGAGGGAGCGGTTGATTCCGATTGGGGCGTGTCGCCTGAGCCCGATGTTTTTGTTGATAGGGAACCCGGGGCGCCTCGCGCTACAAGAGGCCCGCGTGTTGATGACTATGGGAAAGCGGAAGCCGAGCATGTTCGGCGCCCCCCGGGCCCCCTTGCATGTGATGACGCCGGAGCGTCGGTGCCGTATGGCGAAGACCTCCTGGCCGTAGATATGGGATACGTGCACGGCGTGAGCCTGGCCGATGGACTCGATGAGGTCGAGGGCCTTGTCGCGGGTGATGGTCCGCACGTCGACGTGACAGCGGAATCCCCAGTTCCGCCCCTACCGTTTGAGCAGCCTGCCGTGCCGGCGTGGACGCAGCACTTGGGTGCGGCTGGCGAGACGGGGACGTTGCCGCCCACGTCGTCAGCCCCTGCACCGCTGGCAGACACTGCGTCGACGTCGCATCGAGCTCCGGTCATCTGCGCCATTTCGGGTTCGGGCGGCTGTGGCAAATCGACGATTGTCGCCACGATGGCGCATGCCGCTTCGTTGCTGGGTCTGCGAGCTGCCGTACTCGATTTGGACCTAATGTTTGGAAATCTCTACGACTTGCTGGGCGCCGATGCCCCGCATGACATGGCGACACTTATCGAGCCGTCGGTCGCGGGCGCACTTGCGGAGCAAGACGTGGTCGCTGCATCGATGCGCGTTGCCCCAGGCGTTACGCTTTGGGGGCCTGTCGCAGCGCCCGAGCGCGCCGAGCTCATGGCGCGTCCGGTAGAGCTGCTGCTCGACATCTTGCGTCGTGAGTCCGACGTGGTCCTTATCGATACCTCGGTCTTTTGGGGCGATGCCGTGGCGGCTGCGGTGGCAGCGTGCGACCGTTGCCTTGTCGTGGGTGATGCGGCAGTTTCTTCCGCGACGTCTGCAGCGCGCGTCATTGAGCTGGCGAGCCGTGTGGGCGTGCCGCGCACGCGCATGAGCGCCGTATTCAACCGATTTGGCGCGCGTGGGGCGGACGAGGATGTCGCCATGCGCTTTGAGATTGCCTGTGCGTTGAGCTCCAAGATTCGTATCGCCGATGGCGGGCAGGATCTCGCCGCGCTCATGGCGTTTGGGCGCGCTGACGAGGCAGTGGGGCAGACCAGCGCTTTCGCGACCAGCGTGCGCGAGGCCACGCGTGAGATGCTCGTGGAACTGGGGTGCGCCGTCGGCCCTTGGAGCGATATGGTCGCCGACCGTGCAACGCGCACCGAACGCCCGCGCATCCGCCTTCCCTGGTCGCGTGAGGGTGATTGCCGATGAGCCTGCAAACGAGAATTAAAGCAGCCGGTGCGGCAGCGGCGACGGCACCTGTCGATGTGGGACGGCGCCGTGCGGTCAAGCGCCGCACCAAGCGGGCCGTGATGGACCGCGTGGGCTACGACGAGGTGGCACGCATCAGTGCCTACATCGATCCGGTTCTTGCCCGCTCGGAATTGCGTCCTGCGGTGGAGGCGGCACTCAACGTGGAAGAACCGACCGACCTGGCGACGCCCGAGCGTGAGACCATCATCAACGAGATCTTGGATGACGTGGTGGGCTTGGGCCCGTTGCAGCCGCTCATCGAGGACGACACCGTCACCGAGATTATGGTCAACGGTTGCCGCTCGGCTTTCTTTGAGCGCGGCGGGGTCTTATACCCCATCGAGCATGCGTTTGAGGATGACGAGCAGATCCGCGTGCTCATCGACCGCATCATCTCACCGCTGGGCAGGCGTATCGACGAGCGCAGTCCCATCGTCAACGCCCGCCTCAAGACAGGGTATCGCGTCAACGCGGTGATTCCGCCCGTGGCGATCGATGGGCCGATCCTCACTATCCGCAAGTTCTCGGATCGCATCTGTTCGTTGGACGAGCTTGTGGGCCTGGGGTCGCTGCCGCTTTGGTATGCGCAACTGCTTTCGTGTGCGGTGTCGCTGCGCCAAGATTTGGCGGTTGCGGGCGGTACGGGGTCGGGCAAGACTACGCTGCTCAACGCGCTATCGTGCGAGATATCTACCGGCGAGCGCATCGTGACGATCGAGGATTCCGCCGAGCTCAAGTTCGCGCATCACCCGCATGTGGTTCGCCTGGAGGCGCGCGAGGCTTCAATTGAGGGTGAGGGTGCGGTGACAATCCGCGACCTGGTGACCAACGCCCTGCGTATGCGTCCCGACCGTATTGTGGTGGGTGAGGTACGCGGTGCGGAATGTTGCGACATGCTGCAGGCCATGAACACCGGGCACGATGGGTCGCTCACCACGCTTCATGCGGGCACCGAGCAAGAGACCGTGGTGCGTTTGACGCTGCTTGCGCGCTATGGCATCGATCTGCCGAGCGAGCTTATCGAGGAACAAATCGCTATGGCGCTCGACGGCATCGTGATGTCCGAGCGCCATGCGGACGGCCGGCGTTTTGTGTCCTCCTATTCGGGGGTGCGACGCGGCGCGTCGGGTGGCGTGGAACTCGAGCGCTACGTGACCTTCGATGCCGCCGAGCGCACCTGGACCCTCAACCGCGAGCCGCCGTTTATCGCAGAGGGCTTGCGCTCGGGAACGCTTACACAGGAGGAGGTGGACGAATGGAGGTCGTTGTGCCCCTCGTCGTAGGGGGCCTTGCCGGGTTTTCGGTCGCGACGGTATGCGGAGTGGAGCCTCATGTGCCGAGGGTGCCGCCGGCGGAGCTGGTGCGCCAGACGCTCGAGACGGCGGCAGAGAAGCTGCCGCGTGAGCTGGTGGAAAACGATCTGCTAAAAAAGATCGCCCGTTCGTGGGCATCGTTGGCTCCCGTGCGCCGCATCGGTCTTGTCGTTGAGGATGATGCTTCACGCTTGGCGTTCCTGTTGCTATCGAGTGGCGTCTGCTGCCTTGCGCTTGCCGTGGTGTCGCTATCGCCCATCGGCTTTGTTTTGGGGGCGGTTGCGCCCTTTGCCGCCGGCGCCGCACGCGACGTCTTTGACCACCGACGCGAGCAGCGCGATGTGGAGGAAGCCATGCCCGAGGCCTTTACGGCACTTTCCATGTCGCTTGCCTCGGGACATTCGCTGGCCCAGGGCATGCGGTTTGTGGGCGCTCACGCGCAAGAGCCGGTGCATACCGAGTTTCTGCGGGTGGCGGCGGCGATCGACTGTGGCATTTCGGCTGCCGATGCGCTCGACGACCTGCTTGTCCGCATCGACGCCCCCGGGCTTTCGCTTGTCACGTTGGCGCTCAAGGTGTCGCAGCGGACCGGTGCCCCGCTTGCCGATCTGCTGTCCGAGGCGTCGAGCATGGTGGGGGAGCGTATCGAGCTCAAGCGCCGCCTGGATGTCAAAACGTCGCAGGCGCGCATGTCGGCGCATATGGTCGCGGCGATGCCGGCGGGTATGTGCGCGGTGCTGGCCCTGCTTTCGGCAGATTTTCGCTACGGTCTCGCAACGCCGGTAGGCGCCGGTGCCGTGGTTCTGGGGCTTGCCCTTAACGGCGTCGCCCTGGTGGTTATCCGGCGCATTATGCGGGTGGAGCTGTGAGCGCCCTGGTTGCCGCCACGGCTTGCCTGTGCGCCTTCGGCGTATTTGTCGCGACGGGCCTGGAGCGCTCGGATGTGCGCAAGACCATGGAGATTTTCAGGGGCGAGGCGGTGCTAGTCGTTGCTGCGGCCCATTCGGTGATCGATGCCGCTATTGCGTGGGTGAGGGGCGCATTTGGCGTGGACAACTCAGCGCAGGTTTCGCTCGGTGAGGTGTCCGAGATGATTGATGTGGTGCGCCTGGGGCTTTCCGCCGGCCTTTCGTTCGATGCGGCGCTCGAGATCTTTTGCGCCAATCGTCGATCGGCGCTGACTGTTCGGCTTGAACGGGCATGCATGGCGTGGCAGGTGGGCGTGGGAGCGCGCGAGGACGAGTTGTTGGCGGCCGCGCAGGACCTGGACGTGCGGGCGCTCGAGACCTTTGCCATTACGGTGGGTCAAGCGCTCGCCCTGGGTGCCCCGCTTGCCGAGACCCTTGCTGCCCAAAGTCGCGAGATCCGCGCCGCCCATCGTGCCGCGGTCGAGCGCGAGATTGAACGAGCGCCCGTCAAGCTGCTGATTCCCACCGGCACGCTCATCTTGCCGGCACTGCTGTTATCCATATTGGGCCCGCTGCTGGGAGCAGGCGGGATGATGTAGGGAGGAATACATGAACAAAATGGCTGACGTTATTGGTAGGGTTTGGAGTCAGACGCTTTACCGTGCAATGCGTTCCTGTCAACGTGCCAAGGCGCTGGTGCAGGAGGAAAGCGCGCAGGGTACCACCGAGTACGCCATCCTGGTCGGCGTGCTCGTGGTAATCGCGATCATTGCCATCGTTGCATTTAAGGGCAACGTCGAAAAGCTATGGAACGCGATCAAAGACGGCATCAACAGCCTGTAGAAGGCGGGCATTCTGTTGGCGTGCTGCTGGTGCTCGCTTGCCTGATTGTGGCGATAGCGGCGACGCTCTGGGGGCTGAATGCCGTGCGACAGCAGCGTTCTGGGGCCGTCGCGGATGGGAGCTCGGGCGCGGTGGCGCCTCCCGATGACAAAGCGCGGGACACGGCCGACAGGGATGCCGCCGTCACGGCACAAACTTTTCTGCGCGCCCTCGACGAACGGGCGGATGCTGCGGCGGGGCCATCTGCGGACAACGCAGTCGCAGCCCGGCTGACATGGGCCGAGGAGCGACCGATGACCGAGGCTGCCGCGGACCTGTTGCGTGTCTATCGCGAGGTGCCCACAGCCCAGCTCGCCCTAAGCGGTTACCTCGACATCAAGGGCAACGTATGGGGCGCCATCGTGCGCGATGGGCGCGGCTGGGTCGACATGGTGACGGTTGCCGCGGATGCCGGCGACGCCTCGTGCCGCTTACGCGCGGTGCGCTTGGTTCCGCAAGCATCGGGGTCAAAGGAGGGATCGTGAAATGCTTGACGTTTTGGGCGAGGAGTCTGCCCAATCGACCGTTGAGTACGCCATCGTCACCATGGCGCTGCTTTCCATTGTGCTGGCGATTGCGGGGCTTTGGCGCGCCGGCACCGACGGACGCTTGGCGGCGTTGGCTGCACGGGCGGCGTCCCATGGCGTCGCCTCGACATCGGTTATCGACGCCGCCGCAGGCGCCAAAGACATCGCGCTCTATTGATATCGCGCGCGAGGATTGGGCGCAGTCCACGGTCGAGGCCGCTTTTTTGCTGCCGACGTTTTTGACGCTCATCCTGCTTGCGCTGCAGCCGGTGTGCCTGCTCTATACGCGTGCGGTCATGGAGTCTGCCGCCGCCGAGACGGCGCGGCTCATGACCACGACGACGGCGGAGGACGACGACCTCAAGGAGTTTGCCCGCCGCCGTCTCGCCGCGGTGCCCGATGTCTCGATCTTTCACGCCGGCGGACCGCTGTCGTGGGATATCGAGCTTGGCCGGGCGGGCGCAGGGGGCGTTTCGTCTGTATCTATCGCGGGTGATGTAAAGCCGCTGCCCGTGATCGGCGCGTTCGCGCAGGCCATGGGCAATGTGGGGGGAGGAGGAAATGTTGAGTTGAAAGTCGACGTTTCGTATCGATCGCGTCCCGGATGGCTGGAGGGAGACTATGATTCGTGGATTGCCGCGTGGGATTAGGCGTCGCCTGCTGCGAATGATGCGAGGGCTCGTGTGCCGTTGCCGGTCGAATGCCCGCCGCAAGCGGGGCGGCTTCATGGGCCGCTCCGGTATCGACTTGTTTATCGAGGACGGTGCCTACACTACGCTTTCTTCGGCGGTCGTCATACTTGTGGTGCTTACGCTGCTGTTTTCGTCGACGGCGGCGATATGGAGTATGTCGCGTGCCGGGGATACCCAGGTGGCGGCCGATAGCGGTGCTCTGGCGGGTGCCAACGTGATATCGTCCTACCATACAGCGGCCACGGTGGTGGATGCGAGCATTTTGAGCTTTGGCTTGGCGGGGTTTGCCACAATCGGCACCGGCTTGGTTGCCATGCTGGTGCCGGGTGGGAAAATAGCCGCAAGCGATATGGTCGATACCGGGATTGAGATTATTAAAACGCGCAATAGGTTTGCCAAAAGTGCGTCGGAGGGTTTGCAAAAAGTCGAAACGGCTCTGCCATATCTGGTTGCCGCGCGAGCTACGCAGGCTGTTTCGGCGCAGGATACCGATAACGTGATCTATACCGGCACAGCGCTCGCCGTGCCCAGGACATCGGAGTCGGACTTTGTTGCGCTCGAGGGGTCAGAAATCTCGACCGATGCCATCGAGAGCACCTCAAGAGACCTTGACTATGCTGCCAAGGAACTGAAGAAAGCGTCCGAGAAAACGTCAAAGGCCAAAGAGCGCGCCTGGCTTGCGGACTGTGGCGGATCGGATGAGAATGCGATTGGCAAGTACTCATGTATGTGGGAGCGTGCGGGGAGCTTGGCAAAGCTATCGGGTGAACAAAACCGCCACTATACTTCGAGTATCGATTGGGAGCCGCAGATCGCCCTAAATCGTGCGAAGACCTATTACCGCCGGCGCCTGGCGAATGAAAGGCCGCTTGGTGGGGGTGTAGAGATGGAGGCGGAGTCTGTCGCGCGCAAAGCGTTTTACGCTTATGCAATCGAAGAACTCGATCACTCGTATATTAAAGATGATGGTGAAAAAAACTTATCCCAGATTCCATTCCTGCCACGCACTCCAGATGAGGTGAAGGGAACCCAGCTCTACACCGATGCCATGTGGCCTACGAGTGATATTGGTGGCAAGACATACCTGCACTATGGGACCGGATGCCCCAACTATAAGAATGGGTCGCCGGGCGGGTTGGCATCCGTCGTCGATTACGATGGCCACGATGTGTGCGAGGAGTGCCAATTTGACGTCGTTGACCTGGGTCGCGCCCTCATGCCTCCATCATTTATCGAAAACGGCTTCGAGTATCACTTTGACGAGTTTAAAAGGGCTCTGGAAGAATACGTCGAATGTCGCAACAAAGAGCTCGAGCTTATGCGTCAGACCGAGGACGAGGCCGATCGCGCGGGTAATGCGTTTGACCAGGCCATCAAGGCGCTTTCGGGCGAGCGGCCGCGTATCGCCCCGCCCGGCCGAAACGGCGTGGTCGCCTTTGCGGTCTCGGGCGATATGACCAGTCCCGGTAAGCTCAACTCTTCATTCAATAAGCCGGTTACGCTCGGCAGTCGCGGTGCAATCTCTGCCGCGGTCTTGGCTCCCGACAACGCGACGGCGCAAAACAACGTGCTCTCGCGGTTTTTCTCGACACTGGAAGAGCGCTCGGGCGGCGTTGCCGGCGTACTCGATGGCGTCATGGATGTTTGGGGACGCCTGCTTGTGGGATACGGAGACATCCAAGGTTCAGCCGACGAACTTATGGACGAGATGATTAAAGACCTAGGAGGGGGCAGCGGCGCGTTGGGCTTCATTGCATCGTGGCTCGGCGATACCGTTTCGGCGTCCGTGGCGGCGCTGGGTTTGGAACCGTGCGACTTGCGCCTGCGAAAGCCGGTGCTGACCGATTCCGCTAACGTCATTAAGAGTCCGGGGTCTGACATTGCCGGTCTCTCTCAAGCGCAAGACAAACTGCGAAGTATTCCGTTGGGCGTGACCGATCCCAAGGCGCTTTGCGAGGCGTTGGAATATCAAGTCGAACGCACCATTAGCGGTACAGTGTTCACACTTGCGGAGATTCCGTTGCCCGGCGGTGGTTCCATCCCGCTTACCGTCGATGTCGCCACGCTGGTTGGCGCTCTGGGCGGTGGGTCGTAATGAGTATCCGCATGCGTCTGCGCGAGGAGCGCGCCCAGGCGACGGTCGAGATGGCAGTGGTCGCTCCCGCTTTGCTGGCGCTTGCGCTCATTGTGTACAACGTCATGGTCTTTGCCGGCGCCGTTGCGCGCTTCGATCGCGTGGTGCCCGATATCGTGCTGGCGCACGCTGTGGCGCCGGAAGGGGAGGGCGACAAGAGCTCTGTCGATGCCTCGGTGCGTGTCCAGTCCGAGATTCAGGCGGCTATGCAGGGCTATAATCTGCAGGTCGAGGTCTCGAGCGAGCAGAGCTCGGCGTCGTCTGACGGCGGCTTGCTCTCTCTGTCCGGGACGTTTAGGACCTATGCCTGCGTCATGTACTATGAGCCGTGGCCTAGATTGCTTAGCATTGCCGGCGTTTCTCTGGGGACGCCGGCGAAGCTGTCGCACGAGCGCGCGGTTACGGTCGATCCGTGGCGACCGGGGGTGGTCATGTGAGCGCCGTCTTGTCTTATATCGCCTACGCGCGTGCGCTCAATAGGCTCGGTTGGTCGCCGGCAGAGTTTATGGTGGCAGAATCGTTTGGCGCACGCTTGCGCGGCATGCTGGGCCGCGTGCCGATTACGGCTGACGGACTGCCGCTCGTCATGGCGTTTCCGTCCTGCTCTTCGGTCCACACCTGTTTTATGGCTTATCCCATCGACATTGCCTTTATTGATTGCAGCGGCAATATCCTTGCACGCTACGAAAATGTCCGCCCCTGGCGCATGTGCTCCTGTCCCGGTGCTTGGGCGGTGCTGGAACGCCTTTCAATCCTTGTATCGCCCACTGTCTTGCAACGAGTGCAGGCTTGAAGGCCCTGGGCGAAAAACTTCTTGCGGCCGGTTGATGTCTCTGACGTGCTGCTTTACAGAACCGAGGCGGTGTCCAAAAACTTTTTTCAAATTCTCGGTTGACCGGAGCGCGTCCTTGGTTATACTAATCAAGCCTTGAAACAAGGCACACCTCAAATGGCTGGGTAGCTCAGTTGGTAGAGCAGAGGACTGAAAATCCTCGTGTCAGGGGTTCGATTCCCTTCCCCGCCACCTTGAATTGACTAGGACCTCTGCAAAGGGGTCCTTTTCTTTTATGTAGTCCCCGCACGGAATCGAACCCCGCGAGGGCGCGGAGCTGAGGAAACGCGATAGCGTTTGCCAGCGTAGCTCGCAAGGCGCGCAAGCGCCGCAGCGGTCCGTCCGCGCAGCGCGCGGACGCGATTCCCTTCCCCGCCACCTTGAATTGACTAGGACCTCTGCAAAGAGGTCCTTTTCTTTTATGTGGGACTGCGGACAAAAAGTTGGACCGTTGAGGTCCGGAACGGAGTCCGCATGGCATACAGTAGGAGAATGGTGGAGAGGGCCAGGGCGCTTCGCGGCGCCGGGCTCACCGTCATGGAGATAACCGAGATACTCGGCGGGCCCGGCAAGACGTCCGTCTGGCGCTGGATCAGGAACGTGAGCAAGCCCGCGGGAAGGGCCGGTGGAGGAATGGACCTGCCGCGACTCGTCGGGGACGGCCCCGACTACCCCGACATCGACCCGGAGGACAAGGACGCCCTGATCGAGCGGCTCAGGCTCGAGAACGCGGTGCTGAGGGCGGTGCAGGACGTTTTAAAAGCCGAGAGCCTCGACGGGATGTCGAACAGGGAGAAGACCCTGGTGATAGACCGCCTGAGGCCTGCGGGGAAGTGGTCCTTGAGAGAACTCACCGGCTTCTTGAGGATATCGAGGAGCTCCTATGACTACCAGCGCCGCGCGATCGCCAGGCCGGACCGCCTGGCGCCGCTGAGGGACGTCGTGCGGCGGGTGTTCCTGGAGGACGGCGACGGCGCGCGCGGCTACCGGTTCGTGGTGCGCAGGCTCCGCGAGCTCGACGACCCCGTGCGCGTCTCCGAGAAGGTCGTCCGGCGCATCATGCGCGAGGAGGGGCTCGTCCCGAGGTGGATGAGGAGGAGGGCCGGCGCCTACAGCTCCTACGGCGGCGAGGTGACCCCCGCCCCTCCGAACCTCGTGCGCCGCGACTTCCGCTCGGCCCTGCCGAACTTCCTGTGGCTCACCGACATAACCGAGTTCAGGCTGCCGACGGGCCGCAAGGTGTACCTGTCCGCCATCAGGGACTGCTTCGACTCCTCGATCGTCGCCTGGCGGGCGGGCGAGAGACCGGACGCCGACCTCGCGAACTCGACGCTGTCGGACGCGTGCTCCCGGCTGGCGCCCGGCGAGCGCCCCGTGATCCACTCCGACCGCGGCGGCCACTACCGCTGGCCCGGCTGGATCTCGATCTGCGAGGGGCACGGCCTGGTCAGGAGCATGTCGGCCAAGGGCTGCAGCCCCGACAACGCCGCGATGGAGGGCTTCTTCGGCCTGCTCAAGAAGGAGTTCTTCCACGGGAGGGACTGGTCCGGCTGGTCGCCCGGGGAGTTCATCGAGGCCCTCGGCGCGTGGATAGGGCGCTTCAACTCCGAGCGGGCAAGCGACGCGCTCGGTGGCGCGACACCGGACGACTACCGGTCGTCGCTGGGGATGGCCGCGATTTAGCGGTCCAGGAAATCGTCCGCAGTCCCTGTGGACCCGCGGAAAACGCATCCCAGAATTTCAATCCTGAGTGGGATGCGCTTTCCGCTTTAGGGGCGCTTGGGAAAATGCGACCCGGAATGACGTGAAATTACGGGACATGCTTTCCGGTTGGGCCTGCTGGCGGAAAATGCATTCCATTATTGAGCAAAAAAACGGGATGCGCCTTCCGGCGCCTGCCTTCGGCGTGCGTGCACATCTTGGCGTACCATCTCGGGTGTGCCCGCCCAGACATTACTCCTACTTTTGCGCCACTTTGCAGACCGTTCGATCGGCTGTCCGTGTGCGCGGGTATACTCAAAACGATACTTTTCCTATGCAATACGATGCGGGTTCGCCCTGCACGATTCGAAGGGGGCCGTGATGGAGAGGATACTCGGCGTTAATCTCTCTGGCTGGTTTATTCCCGAGCCTTGGGTGACCCCGTCGCTGTACGCGGCGACAGGTGCGTCCAATGCGGCGGAACTGCAAGAAGCCATGGGCACTGCTGCCTATAACGAGCGCATGCGTCGCCATTATGAGACATTCGTAAGCGAAGATGATTTTCGCCGTATGGCGCAGATTGGTCTCAATGCCGTGCGTTTGCCGGTGCCCTGGTATGCCTTTGGCTCGCAGGAGTCCGATGCGTCCTACATTTCGGTTATCGACTACATTGACCGTGCAATTGAGTGGGCTGCCAAGTACGACATTCGCGTGCTGCTCGATCTAGCGACTGTGCCCGGTGGCCAGGGCGATTCCAACGATTCGCCCACCACGCCGGAGGCTGTTGCCGAGTGGCATTCGTCCACCAACGGTCGTCACGTTGCGCTCGACGTGCTGGAGCGTTTGGCCGATCGCTACGGCGAAGCCGAAAGCCTTCTGGGCATTGAGCTGCTGGATACGCCGCAGATGAGTGTCCGCAAGAGTCTCTTTACCATGACGGATGGCATTCCGGCGCACTACCTGCGCAACTTCTATCGCGATGCCTACGAGCTCGTCCGTTCGTATATGCCCGAGGATAAGATCGTCGTCTTCTCGTCGTCGGGACATCCCGGCGAGTGGAAGCATTTTATGCGCGGCGCCAAGTACAAGAACGTCTACATGGACCTTCACCTGTACCATTACCGCGACGAGCATGCGCTAGACATCACGAGCCCCCGCGGGCTGACGACGGCGATTTCGCGTAACAAGCGCGAGCTTAAAGAAGCGATTTCAACTGGGTTCCCCGTGCTGGTGGGCGAATGGTCGGGCGCGGCGATCTTTGCCAACTCGTCGGTTACGCCCGAGGGCCGCAATGCCTACGAGCGCGTGTTTATCGCCAATCAGCTGGCTTCGTTTGCGCCGGCTGCCGGTTGGTTCTTCCAAACGTGGAAGACCGAGAAACGCATCGCAGCATGGGACGCCCGCGCGGCGCTCGGTACGCTCGAGCGCGGCATGATTGAATAGGTTGATATGACGCAAAACAGCGCCCGTACGGGCAAACTCTATGTGGTCGGAACACCCATCGGCAACCTGGGCGACCTGTCTCCGCGCGTTGGCGAGGCGTTTGCCGCCGCCGATGCGATCTGCTGCGAGGACACGCGCGTGACCTCAAAGCTACTGATGCACCTGGGCATTTCCAAGCCGCTTGTCCGTTGCGACGAGAATGTGATCGCCAGCCGCGCCACCGGTCTGGTCGACCGCCTGCTGGCGGGGGAGACCCTCGCTTTTGCCTCGGATGCCGGCATGCCGAGCGTGTCCGATCCCGGCCAGGCGCTGGTCGAGGCGGCGCGTGAGGCCGATGTGCCCGTCGAAGTTATTCCCGGGCCCTCTGCTTGCGTCACGGCGCTCGTTTCGTCCGGCATTCCCTGCGAGCATTTTTTCTTCGAGGGCTTTTTGGGCCGAAAGCACGGCGACCGCGTGCGCCGTTTGCAGCGCCTTGCCGTGGTGCCCGGCGCGCTCATCTTCTACGAGTCTCCACATCGCATCGTGGCGACGCTCGAGGCCGTGGCGGAGGTCTTTCCCCAGCGTGAGGTTGCCGTCTGCCGCGAACTCACCAAGCTGCACGAGGAGGTCTTGCGCGGGCCCGCCGCCCAGCTTGCCGAGGGGCTGCGTGCTCGCGGCGAAGTAAAGGGCGAGATTGCGCTGGTCATTGCGCCACCGAGTGAAGACGAGGAGGCCGGCATCGTGCCGGTTGGCGCAGCAGCAGCGGATCCCGACGAGGCCCTGCGCGAGGATATCCGCGCCGCGCTCGAGGAGGGGGAGCCCGCCTCTGCGGTGGCCAAGCGCCTGTCTCAGAAGTATTCACGCCGCAAGCGCGATGTCTATGCCATGGTGCTCAATATGCAATAGATGGAGGATATCCAGCCCTTGCGTTAGAATCATCCCCTGTATGCAACGTTTTTCTGGAGGACAAACCCCATGGATCAAAGCAAGCCTTCGTTCTTTATCACGACGCCCATCTACTACGTCAATGCCGATCCGCATCTGGGCACGGCTTATTCCACCATCATCGCCGACGTTCAGGCTCGCTATCGCCGCTCCGCCGGCTATAACGTCAAGTTCCTGACCGGCATGGACGAGCACGGCGAGAAGGTCGCCGAGGCCGCAGCCAAGCATGGCATGACGCCGCAGGAGTGGACCGACAGCCAGGCTCCGCACTTCAAGGAGCTTTGGAGCAAACTCGAGATCTCCAACGACGACTTCATCCGCACCACCGAGCCGCGCCAGCATCATGCGGTGCAGTATCTGTGGGAGCGCATGAAGGAGTCTGGCTACCTGTATAAGGGCAGCTACGACGGTTGGTACTGTGTGCCCGACGAGACTTACTTTACCGACACGCAGGTCCAGAAGGGTGACGAGGAATACGGCAGCGTCGGCCAGCACCTGTGCCCCGACTGTCACCGTCCGCTCGAGCGCGTGCAGGAGGAGTCCTACTTCTTCAAGCTTTCCGCTTTCCAGGACAAGCTGCTCAAGCTCTATGACGAGCATCCCGATTTCGTCGAGCCTGCATTCCGCATGAACGAGGTGCGTAGCTTTGTCGAGGGCGGCCTCAACGACCTTTCCGTGAGCCGTACGAGCTTTGACTGGGGCATCCAGGTTCCGTTCGATGAGGGCCATGTGACCTATGTGTGGTTCGACGCGCTGCTCAACTACATGACGGCTGTCGGCTACGGTGTCGACACCGACGAGGCCCGTGCCGAGCTGGCCTATCGCTGGCCTGCGCAGTTCCACATTGTGGGCAAGGACATCATTCGCTTCCACTGCGTCATTTGGCCCGCTATGCTCATGGCCATTGGCGAGGCTCTGCCCGAGCACGTCTTTGCCCACGGCTTCCTGACCGTGCGCAATGCCGAGACTGGCAAGGCCGAGAAGATGTCCAAGAGCCGTGGCAACGCCATTGCCCCGCAGGATGTTATCGACATGCTGGGCGTCGAGGGTTATCGCTACTACTTTATGACCGACGTGGTCCCCGGCACCGACGGCGCTATCAGCTTCGATCGCATGGAGCAGGTCTACAACGCCGATCTCGCTAACAGCTGGGGCAACCTCATCTCGCGTTCGCTCAACATGAGCGGCAAGTACTTTGACGGTTGCGCGCCCGCCAAGCCCGCATCGTTCGATGCGTTCGATAACCCGCTGGCAAAGATCGCCGATGGCCTGGCCGAGCGCTACATGGCCAAGATGGACGTGCTCGATTACGGTGGAGCCAAAGACGAGGTTATGGAGCTCATCCACGCCGCCAACCACTACATCGAGGACTCCGAGCCCTGGGCACTTGCCAAGGACGAGGCCAAGGCCGACGAGCTGGCGTTTGTGATCTACAACCTCCTCGAGGCCATCCGCATTGCCGCTCACCTGCTGATGCCGCTCATGCCCCAGACTTCTACCGAGGCCCTGCGCCGCCTGTCGTGCGAGGACGAGGCCGCGAGCGACGACCTCAAGGGCATTTGCGCTTGGGGTCTGCTTGCCGGTGGTCAGCCCGTCGAGAAGGGTGAGCCGCTGTTCCCGCGTCTGGGTTAAGACGCCGCGCGCCATATCGGCAATCTGCTGTTTAGGTGTAAGGGCATGGCCGCAACGGTCCATGCCCTTTTGTTTCAAGACGCCGCCACCATGCTAAGGAGGCAACTATGACAACTTCGCCTTTGGCAAACCCCACGGCAACAAGGGAGCTGCTGGAGGAGTTTGGCCTTGCGACCAAGCATCGCCTGGGCCAGAACTTCCTGATCGACAACCATGTGATCGAGCGTATTTGCGAGCTTTCCGAACTTGCGGGCGATGAGCGCGTGCTCGAGGTTGGTCCGGGCGTTGGAACGCTCACGCTTGCGCTGCTTCAGGAGGCGGCGTGCGTCACGTCGATTGAGGCCGATCCCGAGCTCGAGCCGGTGCTCGATGCCCATGCCGCCGACTATGCCAACTTCCGCTTTATCATGGGCGACGCGCTCAAGGTGTGCCCGGAGCAGATTGAGCAGGCCGCGGGCGGTGAGCCGACGGTATTTGTCGCGAACTTGCCCTATAACGTGGCAGCGACGATCATTCTGCAGTTCTTCCAGACGATGCCCGCGCTCAAGCGCGCCGTCGTCATGGTTCAAAAGGAGGTTGCCGATCGCATTGCCGCAACGCCGGGCAACAAGACCTACGGCGGCTATACGGCAAAGCTCGGCCTGTATGCGCAGGTGACGGGTCGCTTTGAGGTGCCGCCGCGCTGCTTTATGCCGGCGCCGCATGTGGATTCGGCCGTCGTGCGCATCGACCGTGTTGACGGTGTAGCGCCCGAGGGGCTTGATCGCGAGTTTGTGGCTCGCGTGATTGACGCTGCGTTTGCTCAGCGTCGCAAGACCATCCGCAATTCCATGAGCGCCAACGGCTTTGCCAAGGACGTGCTCGATGCCGCCTTTGAGGCTTGCGGCATCGCACCCACCACGCGCGCCGAGACGCTTGGCGTTGCCGATTTTGTCCGTCTAGCTCAGGAGCTAATCCATGATGCCTAATGACGAGCGCGTGACGTTTACCAAGAAAAAGAAAACGGTTGCTTGCCCCGTGCCCTTGGCGCCGCTTGCCGATACGCACACGCACCTGCTCTCGTTTTGGGGCAAGGAAGTACCCGAGACGCTTGTGCGCGCCAAGGCTGCAGGCGTCGACCTGTTGGTGACGATCTTTGATCCCATTGCCGACAAACGCAGCGTGACGGACTATAGCGACTGGCTGGTGCGCGAGATTTTGCCGATGCGGGATATTCCGCAGATAAAGTATCTCGCCGGTGTGCACCCCTATGGCGCGCCGGACTATACCGATGACATTCATGCACAGGTCGTTGCTGCGCTTGATGATCCCTTATGCGTCGGTATCGGCGAGATCGGTCTGGACTACCACATGGATTACGATGACGACATCGCGCCGGCGCCCCACAGCGTGCAGATCGACTGTATGGCGCGCCAACTCGAGGTTGCCGTACGCCGCAATGTGCCGGTAGAGCTGCATCTGCGTCATGAGGACACGGACGAGGAGCGCTCCTCGCATGTGGATGCGTACAACGTGCTGCGCGAGGTGGGTGTGCCTCAGGCCGGTTGCGTGCTGCACTGCTTTGGCGAGGATCGCGCCACGATGGAGCGCTTTGTGGGTTTGGGCTGCTATATCGCCTATGGCGGCGCGGCCACCTTTAAGCGCAACAATGATGTGCGCGAGGCATTTGCGTCAACCCCGCTCGATCGAATTTTGTTCGAGACGGATTGCCCGTATATGGCTCCGGAGCCCATTCGCGGTCTTGAGTGTGAGCCGGCAATGATTTCCATCACAGCAAACGCGCTGGTCAACGACCGTGTCGATCGTACTGGAGAGAAAGCAGAGGCAATTGCGCAAGCTGCGTGGGACAATGCCTGCAAACTTTTTCAAAAATAGTTCTTGCGTTCACGGTGGCGCTCCGTTATTCTAATTCCTGCACGCGGGCGTGGCGGAATTGGCAGACGCGTACGGTTCAGGTCCGTATGGGGGCAACCCCATGAAGGTTCAAGTCCTTTCGCCCGCACCATTGATTGAAAGAGCTCCCAGCAATGGGAGCTTTTTTGTTATGGGCCCATCGCAGGGACTTGAACCTGCGAAGGAGCGAGCGTCAAGAAAACGCGGAGCGTTTTTAGCGAGC